>DASZGW010000135.1:0-5503 GCA_035938475.1 Candidatus Udaeobacter sp. | reverse complement strand
TATGCGGTATGCATGGCGCGCCTTCCCGCTCCATCGATTAGCAGAGCCGAAAGGCGCGCAGCTTCGCAAGACGAAGACTTAGTTCTTAATCTTCGTCGAGAATTACTCGGTCGACTAGCATGTTGTCGCCCTCGCCGACATAATGCACATGAACCGGCACCCCGACTTTGATCCGGGTTTTAACAGCATCTTCATCGAGGGTCTTACCGCTCTTAGTCATGTAGGTGACGGTTTTTCCGAAGCGATAGGTTCTCGGTCCACTCGTTTCCTTGAGCACGATCGAAGTGCCTGGCGAATACGTAGTGATCGTCCCGCCGCCCTCGGTAGTGGTCGTTGAGGTTGTGGTTGTGGTTTCTGAAACCTGTGCCCACGCAAACGGAGCCGCGACTGCTAAGGCCAAACTTAATACTAACTTTTTCATTTGTTCCCTTCTGTTTTTCTTATTCCTGAATTTAGACGGCGCGAATTACTCGACCCCAAAAGAGTGGAGCAAAAACGTCGTCCCCGATGTGATTCGCATCTGCACGCACCGGCGCGTGTCCAAGCCAGAGGTGAACGACGACGTTCCGTTTAATGACCCGAAAAGGTCGAATTACACCCAATTTGTTTACGCAGACGCCATCTCTGGGCGAAACATATCTTGATGGCGACATGCGGATTTTTCTGACGCGACAATAAGGTGTTGGTCTGATCGATCTACTCACGCTGACGACACGCGCAGAATCGCGGAGAGACGATCAATAAGAAACTGAATTGAATCTCTATGAAATTGAAAGAGCGAATTAAACAAGCGGGGGCGGCTGGCTACATTCTTCTTTGGCTGTTGGGAATCCCGATTCCGATTTTGTTCCTGATCTTCTTGTTGCGCGGTTGCACGTAAGATCGCGAGCTGGGCGGCCAACGCGTCTCGGACAAGAACAGCGCGCTCGATAAGAGTGATGAAGGGGGCGACAGGGAGCGGGGCCGCAGGCGCGAGCCAAAAAAAGGGCGCAGTGAAAAGCGAGAGTTTCTTGCATCGCTTTTTTCGCGTCTTAGGGCCGGGTCTTATTACGGGTGCCGCTGATGACGACCCTTCTGGGATCGCGACTTATTCCATTGCGGGCGCACAGCTAGGCACGGCTCTCCTTTGGACCGCATTTATTACCTGGCCGCTGATGGGCTGCATCCAATTCATGTGTGCGCGAATCGGCCTGGTCACGGGCCGTGGCCTTTCTGGCGCGTTGCGGCAAAAATTCCCTCGTTGGCTGTTGATTACAGGTGCGATTGCTTTGCTTATTGCGAACACAATTAACGTGGGCGCCGACCTAGCCGGGATGGCAGATGCCGCGGCAATGTGGACCGGAGTCAACTCGCACTTTTTCGTCTTGATATTCGGCGTTGCAATCGCTTGGGCAACCATCCAATGCAGATATTACCAAATCGCTGCGGTCCTCAAATGGTTAGCCGCAGTTCTCTTCGCGTATGTGATCACTGCCTTTATTGTGGGACCCAATTGGCGAAGTGTCGTGCATGACACCTTCGTTCCGTCGTGGCCGCAGGGACACAACGCCTGGTCTAACCTGGTCGCGATTCTTGGGACAACAATCAGCCCATACCTTTTCTTTTGGCAAGCCTCACAAGAAATCGAAGAAGAAAAAGCGGTGGGAAGAACCAGACTTGAGCAGCGTCGCGGCGCAACTCCTCGGGAAATTATGGATCGCAAACTCGATGTCGGCACCGGCACGTTCTTTTCCAACTTCGTGATGTATTTCATTATCCTTACGACTGCCATTACCCTGCACGCACATGGCGCAAGAGAGATTACGACGTCGCGCGATGCAGCCGAAGCCCTTAAACCACTTGCCGGTGTCTTCGCGGCCACTCTTTACACTTTAGGGCTAATTGGCGTGGGCTTTCTCGCGATTCCCACCTTGACCGGTTCCGCCGCCTACGCTTTCGCCGAGATTTTTAACTGGCGACAAGGCTTGGACCAGTCCCTCAATTCGGCGCGTTATTTTTATCGAATCGTGATTGGTTCAACCTTTGTCGGTATTCTCATCGACTTCGCGAATATCAATCCGGTCAAGGCACTGTTTTGGACAGCAGTGATCAACGGGCTGCTGGCGCCGTTTTTATTGGTCGGTGTTCTGATAGCGGCCTGCGACCGCAAACTTATGAATGGTCAGCCCAGCTCGATATTGAGTCGGGTGGTCGTCGCGGTCGCCACGTTGGTGATGTTCGGCGCGGCGATCGGCATGTTTGTCTTCTAGCCCGGCGCTTGCTTCTGCGGCCGCGATCCGATTTATTCCAGTGACGAGCGTTGACGCTTCTGATCGCGCTTTCTCGCGGGACGTGGTGCATTGCCAGCGTTGGCGGTAGGCTTTTACACGCCTTACACACCGAGGCAATTGCTTCAGTAGCCGACTTGCCCCCACCTTCAATTTCCCTTCCGCACACAGCGCAAATGACCCGGAAGGAACCCTGTTTCCCCTGACCGCCCACATTGAATTATCGCCCGAGCGATACGCTCTTGATTTATAAAATTTGCCTCTTTCCCACCCCCACGGCACACCGTCTTGCGGTTGAACGACTTAAAAATTCCTTACAGTTCCGTCCTAGCGAACATCAGACAGAACCTTATGGTTCAATCAGGTCACGCTCGGCACTCACCGTGCTGGTTTGCTGACGCGCACCGACCTTATGAAATTTTCATCGAAAAACGCTGGCTTCACATTAGTCGAAATCATGGTCACCGCCGCTCTTATCGGAGTCGTCGGACTGGTCTTATACTCAATTTTATACTCAACCATGGTTCTTGGGGCCAAAAACGCTGCCGTGAACGTTTCCCATCAACAAGCCCGTGTGGCGATGATCGATATGATGCAGGATCTTCATTCTGCTGTGTCTCTCCCGGCATTGGCGGACCCGAATGGAACACCGTATCCCTCTCCCGCGCCGAGTAATGCTGCCGGAATCTCCTTTCAAACATGGTCAAGCGGACCGCATAAGATTGTAAATGATGCAAATGTTGGCGACACACAGATTAAGATTTCAGTAACCGGCGGCCAAATGCCAGCAGCAGGGCAACACCTCGTTATTCCAGCTTATGAAATCGAAGCTGATATTGCTTCACTCGGAAATAACAGCTCCAACAATCTCAAAGTGAACCTTACTAAGATCTACGGACCCGCCCTCACGCCTGCGGTCACTTATCCGATCAGTTCTCTTCCAATAGCCATTAGGGGCACGGGCAGTTCTGCTGGCGACGTCGTCTGCTTCGTTACGGACCGAGCTTCTTACACTGTTAATAATGGCGCGTTAAGATGGAACTGGAAGGGCAATAATAAGGTTGTGGCAAACTACATTACTAATTCCACACCATTTAGCACTCCTGCGACTCCGGCCGGCGCTCTTTACTACCGGTTTATAAGCTCAATCGACCTTTCTACATCCGACCTTCAATACAGCAACCGCGGTTACAAATCGGCGAATATCTTGCTCAACGGACAGGTGCCAGCCAAAGCCAGACTTACGACTTATCAGTAACGCTAAGCTGAGTTTTTTGCATATCGATTTCCGGAACTAAATGTATTAAGAAGCTCGGTCCGCTTTCAGCCTAGCTGTCCGCAGCGATCCGCTTATCTTGTTCTCGTTAGACCCAATCCACGCGTTTCGGGTTACCCGAAGAAGTTTATCGCGGTTGCAGCTGTTTGGCGGGTAATGTAACCCAGGCGAGCAGGTCTGAAGAAATTCTAAAGAACGACAGGCTAGAATCGTTGAATCCAATTCCATGCATCACGGCATCGAAATTCATATGAAGGAGTTAGTTGTCTCGGTGCTAATCGCGACGATGACGATGGTTGCAGTTGAAGCCAGGGCGCAAGAGGACGTTGAGCGTGCGCGTGAAATTCTGCAGGCGTCAGCCAAGGCCTACAAAAATGTGGAAGTGTTGCGCGACGCCCTTTCGTATGTCGTCAACGCGCCAGGATCCGAGCAGGAAACAAAGACACAGGAATACGGATTTGGCCCCGGCCGCAGCGTGTTCATCAAGAACGCGCTGCTCGAGGCGGTAGCCCTGGATAAAACATTTTATCTTACTCAGAGCGATGTCCCCGATCGCTATGTTTCGGCGAGTTACAACGGCGATTTTGGCACCATCCTCCGGAACGTGGCCGGCGCCGGTTCTCTTTTCGAGCTGCCACCGTTGGCCATGCATGAAGGAAAGAGCCTGGATGCCTGTGTAGACACATTCCGCTTCAATCTTCTCGAACCGCTGCGGATCGACGGATATCGGCGAGTGATAGGCGATGATAAAAAAGAATACGACGAGGTCCATTTTGCCGCCAACAATGGAGAACTGGGTGTGCGCATCGATCCGAAAACTCATTTTCTTGCGAGAATCTCGTTTCAAGTAAAGCCGCCTGGCGCGCCGGAAGGATTTCTCGTTCGGGTAAACGGAACGTTCTCGCCGCGGGCATCCGCCGAACCGCCAATTACTTTTACCGCTGGTTCGCGCGGCGTTGTAAGTAATCTGGCTGAGCTAGCATCGAAGCGATTCGCTTTAGGTTCGGTTGCTCCGGATTTCGCACTCGAAACCTTGGATGGAAAAAAAATCGCGCTGCGTGATCTTCGTGGGTCTGTGGTGCTGGTGGATTTTTGGGCCACATGGTGCGTTCCTTGTTGGAAAGCGTTGAAGGAGACTCAGTCTCTCGCTGACTGGGCCGCCGCGGAAAAACTGCCAGTAAGAATCCTTGCTGTGAACACGCTTGAGCAAGGCTCGGACACAGCCGAGAAATTGAAAAGGGTGCAGGCGTTTTGGCGGTCTCAACGCTTTGTCATGCCCACGCTGTTCGACTCCGATTCGAAAATGTTCAAGGCATACGCTAGCCCGGGTCTCCCCAGTATGGTTCTAATCTCGCAAACAGGAACGATCCTTCGTTACCACGAAGGTTTGTTTCCCGAGATGGGAGAAACATTGAAGCGGGAGCTGCGGGAAAGTCTGGCCGAAGCCAGATGACGAGCGAAAGAAAACACCGTGCACCTTTAGCATGGTAAAACGCGCTTTTTCCGCGCTCACTTGCGATGAACCAAACGACTAACAAGATTCAGATCAAAAGCTGCACCTGAATCTATCGGCGAGTTAACCGCATTGACGAACTCAGTCGCGTTTCGCCTTCTCAGCTTTTTTCTTTCTGGCTTTCTTGCGCCGGAATCGCCTCGTAGCGGGCTGCTCTAAACGCGCCGTGATCTTCTCAGCGACTAAAGCCCGATCCCGAGCGACCCACCGCCGAGTGAATCAACAACCAAGGAGCGACGTGGCAGGAGTTTAAGGCGAGAGTGATTCGGTCGGCGAGGGAGGCCGGGCTGTTGGAATCCTCTCCAGCTTGAGATGAAGTCGGACTTGCTGGCTACTAATAGAAACGCTGGTTATTTCGGGTTGCCCGACTCGGCGAGTTTCTGAAAACGCGGATCGTTGCGCAGCAGATCGAAGTCTGGGTCGAGGCGCAGGAAGGTAGGCGTCAGA
>DASZGW010000134.1:0-59921 GCA_035938475.1 Candidatus Udaeobacter sp. | reverse complement strand
CCTGGTGGATGATGCCACGGTGACAATCGAAAACGTCGAGCGCCATCTGGCATCAGGTGAAAAATTGGAAGATGGAATTCTGAAAGGCGCGGGTGAAATCGCGTTACCGGCTATGGTTTCCACCTTTTGCATCTGCATTGTTTTCGTGCCGATGTTCTCGCTAGCGGGGGTGGCTCGCTATCTTTTCGTTCCGTTGGCCGAGGCGGTCATGTTCGCCGTCATCTCTTCCTACGTGCTTTCGCGCACATTGGTGCCGACAATGATCATGTGGTTCGAGCGCCATCACCACAAACAAACAGGCGAAAAGCACGTCGCGTTTTGGGTCCGGCCACTGGTTGCCCTTCAGCAAGGTTTTGAAAAAGCGTTCGATCGCTTTAGAACAGTTTACGCAAACTTATTAGGCACAGTTCTCGAACACAGAGCGCCTTTCGTTGTTGGATTTCTCTCCTTTTGCGTTGCCACCTGGCTGCTCGTTCCTTTCCTTGGGCAAAATTTCTTTCCTGCGGTGGATGCAGGAACGTTCCGATTGCACGTCCGAGCTCCTACCGGCACGCGGATCGAGCAAACGGCCAAGCTGGTTGACGAAGTAGAAGCCGCCATTCGTCGTGAAGTTCCCGCGAATGAAATGGAGGGTATCCTCGACAACATTGGGCTTCCGGTTTCGGGCATCAACTTGAGCTACAACGACAGTGGAATATCAGGGCCGGCCGATGCCGACATTCTGGTTTCACTGAAACCCAATCACAAGCCGACAGCGAATTATGTCCGCAATCTGCGTCTCAGTCTGAACCGTGAATTTCCAGGTACAACCTTTTACTTCCTGCCGGCCGACATCGTCAGCCAAACGCTTAACTTCGGACTTCCAGCGCCGCTGGATATTCAAGTTGTCGGACGAAATCAAACGGTCGACCAGCAGGTCGCGAATTCCATAGCTCAAAAAATCCGTCAGGTTCGCGGGGCCGTTGATGTGAGGGTTCAACAGCCTAACGACTTGCAGCGATTCGAGTTCAACGTCGATCGAACAAAGGCGATGGAGCTCGGTCTCAGCGAGCGGGATGTGGCCGGTTCCGTCCTGCTCTCTTTGAGCGGCAGCAGCCAGGTGACGCCGACCTACTGGCTCGATTACACCACTGGCGTCCAATATCTCGTCAATGTGAGGGTCCCGGAGCGTCAGACGACTACGCTTTCTGAGCTAAGGTCGATACCACTTAGTGCCTCAAAACCTGGAACAGGCAACGGTCAGATCCTCGATAACGTAACGGACGTAACACGGATCACCAGCCAACCAATCTACACGCACTATAACGTCATCCCGGTGGTCGATGTTTACGGCGGAGTTGGAGGCAGAGATCTCGGTGGAGTGCTAAGTGATGTTAGGCCTATCGTTGCGCAGGCCCAGAAGACCGCGCCACAAGGCGTCAGCATTGTTCTGCGCGGACAAGCATTGACGATGAGTTCCAGCTTTCTCGGATTGGGCATCGGAATGTTAATGGCGATTGCGCTGATCTATTTACTGCTCGTGGTAAATTTCCAGAGTTGGCTCGATCCATTCATTATTTTAACGGCATTGACCGGTGCGCTCGCGGGCGTGATTTGGGGGCTGCATGTTACGAGCACAACTTTAAGCGTTCCAGCGATGATGGGCGCGATCATGTGTCTCGGCGTCGCGACCGCTAATTCTGTTCTGGTTGTGACCTTTGCGCGCACTCACCTTCAGGAAGGAATGGATTCAGTGAAAGCAGCGTGGGAAGCCGGCACTGGCCGCCTGCGTCCAGTGATCATGACGGCGACGGCGATGATCATTGGAATGTTACCAATGGCGCTTGGTCTTGGTGAAGGCGGCGAGCAGAACGCGCCGCTCGGGCGCGCGGTGATTGGCGGTCTCATGCTCGCAACCGTCGCGACACTACTTTTTGTGCCTGTGGTATTCAGCCTCTTGCACCGCCAGGCAGCCGGCCCTGCCAAGGCAGAACCGAAAGAAAATGTTCCATCAACGGTCCTTGAGGAAGCCGTTTCCGCAACCTAAACACATCCCTCCATATATGAGCGCAACTACTCCTACCGATAGCGTTGGCTCCGACGAACATAAGCAAAACCCGAACCGGGGTCGCCGAAGACATCGCTTTATCCTGATGTCGGGTGGAGCATTGTTCCTGATCGCGTTGGTCAGTGGCTTTGTTCCGCAGTTCCGGCAGCGACAAATGGCCACCGCCGATACTAAGGAGTTGGCGATCCCGACCGTGGCAGTAGTTTCGCCGACTGTCACCACGCCTAACAGCGGCCTTAACTTGCCGGCTGAAGTCAAGCCATGGCAAGAAGCATCTATCTTTGCCCGGGTCAATGGATACCTAAAAGATTGGCTCGTGGATATCGGTGCGCACGTCCAGAAAGACCAGTTACTCGCGGAGATCGACACACCTGACCTTGATCAGCAGCTCGCGCAAGCCCACTCGCAAGCTGTGCTGGCGAAAAGAAATTTGGAACAGGCCAAAAGCACGAACACGAAATGGCAGGACTTATACAAACAGGGTGTTGTCTCCCAACTCGATGCGGAGAATATGGCCACCTCGCAAGGCACGAACCAGGCCAATACCGAGGCGTTTGCTGCCAATCTTCGTTTCCTCGAACAGGAAGTCGCCTTCAAACGTGTGACCGCGCCCTTCGCTGGCATCATCACGGTCCGTAACGTGAACGTCGGCGACCTGATTACCGCGAACAATACGAGCTTCGAGATGTTTCACATTCAACAAACAGATCCTCTGCGCGTTTATTTCCGTATCCCGCAGGAGGACGCAGCGAACATCGCAGTGGGACAAATCTTCAACGTTCAGGTCGGAGCGGAAAGCGCAAAGACGTATCCTGGAAAAGTGATCTCCACGTCGGGAGCGGTCTCCCCGGATTCCCGGACCATGCTTGTTCAGTTACAGGTCGCAAATTCGAAGAACGAGATCCTGCCTGGCAGCTATGCCACCGTCCGTGTGCCAGAGGTTGCTTTAGGAAAGCTGGTTACTTTACCTGATAACACGCTCATATTTCGTGGCAAGAGTGTGCAGGTTGGCGTCGTGGACGCCAAGGGCGTTGTCCAACTTCGTGACATCAAGGTCGGACGAGACTTCGGCGTTCAGTCAGAAATCCTGAGCGGAATCACTGAATCCGATAAGGTAATCGTCAATCCTTCTGACTCTCTTACTACCGGAACAACAGTCCGCGTCGCCACGACCACTCCCGCACCTTCGCCGAGTCCTGAAGCGCCGAAGAAATAACGTGCTGCTTTATTAGGTCCTTAACCGGGAGGTCTATGGCGAAGAATTTCAAAGACCTGTCTGAACAGCAAATTCTCGCGCTGGCAATTTCGTTGGAGGAAACCGATGCCCGCGTCTACGCGGACTTCGCTGCGGGATTCAAAGCTGATTATCCGGCAACCGCTCAAATCTTTAAGGAGATGGAGGCGGAAGAGGATGAGCATCGCGGCAAACTGATTGAAGAATACCGTCGCCGTTTTGGGGAACACATCCCGCTAATTCGTCGAGAAGACGTAAAGGGTTTCGTGCACCGCAAACCGGTGTGGATGACCCGGCCATTGGGAATCAAAACGGTTCGGCGCCAAGCAGAGATAATGGAGACAGAGACCCGGCGTTTCTACGAGCGCGCTGCTAGTAAAGCCAGCGACGCGTCAACGCGAAAGCTACTCGGAGACTTGGCGGAGGCGGAGCGAAAGCATGTAACCTTAGCCGAGAATCTCCAGCACGAATACCTGACTCCAGAAGCTCAGACGCAAGAAGAGAAAGCCCATCGCCGATTGTTCGTTTTGCAAATCGTGCAGCCCGGGCTGGCGGGACTAATGGATGGTTCGGTCTCAACCCTTGCTCCGGTTTTTGCGGCGGCTTTTGCCACCCACAGCAGCCACGCCGCATTTGTGGTCGGTCTCGCCGCCAGCCTTGGAGCAGGAATTTCAATGGCGTTCGCTGAAGCAGCTTCTGATGACGGCAGCCTGACTGGTCGGGGCAAACCTCTGCTTCGTGGTTTCGTCTGCGGATTAATGACTACGGCGGGAGGAATCGGTCACACGTTGCCATATTTGATTCCAGAATTTCGAACTGCTACGGCCATCGCCGTTGTGATCGTGGCAATCGAACTCCTGGTCATTAGTTGGATCCGAAAGCGGTATATGGATACGCCATTTCTCCGCGCAGCCTTTCAGGTAATCGTCGGAGGAGTGTTGGTCTTTCTGGTTGGGATCTGGATCGGAAGCTCTTGATCCTTTTAACGGAACGTCCGGCTATCCCAACCGCGTGCCGTCTGCTGCGACAGGTTGATAGAGCTTTTTGTAATCTGCAGCGGTGTCGAGGTCGATCGCGCCGGTGGGAAAATCAAAGGAGACGACATCGTATGGCCGCGCGAGAATGATCTTTTTGGCTCCGCTATCTTCTTTGAGTCGCAATAGATCTGGAAAACAGGATCGATCAAAGAGAGCGGGAATTCCGAGCGTCGTGGCGTAGGCTGACGCGACGATCGGTTTCCCACTGGTTAGGCGCAATTGGATGATCTGCGCGAGAACGGCCGCAGTTACGAACGGTTGATCGCCCGTCAGTAGCAACAACGCATTAAGATCGGCTGCGAGATCCATCGCGCGTTGGACACCCACACGAATCGACGATCCCACCCCACTCGACCAACCTGGGTTCATCGCAATCGAAACAGAAAGCCCCGTCAGGTCCAAGGTGACTTGTGTTGAATCCTCGCCGGTAACAACCACGACCGGCGCGCAGCCGGCCTCGATCGCAGCTGTTACAATGCGCTTAATGAATGTTTCGCCTTGAAAGAGCGCGAACTGTTTCGGTTTTTCGAAGCGAGTCGAACTTCCAGCAGCGAGGACGACGGCGGCTACTCTCGTCAAATCACTACGCTGCCTCTCCGCTGGCGGTCGTTGTGATTGTATGAGAGCCACTGCTATGTTCACGCAGAAAACTGCCCACCCGATTGGACAGTACCGCCGCCACTTCGGAGGCAATCGCGAGCGCGATTTCCTCCGGCGCTTCGCTGCCGATGTCAAGCCCGGCTGGCGCGTAAAGGTTCCCCGATGCAAAGTCGAGCGGCCGATACTCGCTCAATCGAGCCAGCAACTCGGCGTGACGTCTTCGTGGACCGAGCAACCCAACATATCGGAGTTGGAGCGGCAGGACACGATCGAGTGCGAGCAGGTCGCGACCGAAATTATGAGTCATGACTAGCGCGGCGGTTTGCGCGTCCGGCCGAAAGTCTTCGTTCAGTTGGGACGGATGTGCGAAATGCTCAATAACCCAGCCAAGATTCACGGCAAATTGAGTAATCGGTTCGATCTCGGGCCCTGCGCCAAAGAGCAAAAGTCGGACAGGTGGGGCCACTGTATCTATCAAAATGCCGCGCCGGGTAGGCAGAAGAACATCCGTTGGCAGCAAATCGGAGCCAAGCGTGTCGCCTTCAAAGCGTGTGCGAACGCGGCAAATCTGTCGATTTTTGAGCAATCGGCCAATTTCGGTGATGAGATTGCCGTTGCATTCAGCGGCGGGCAGAGGCTCGACAAAGATCTTTAAGCGACCATCGCAACCGTAAAGGCGTCGTGTATCAAACGACAGCAGGCCGGATGACCCAGTGGCAATAACCTCTTTTCCGTAGCGACCGATTTCCTCTTCCAAACAACCGCCGCTCAGAACTCCTAATGTTTTGCCATTCCTTTCAACCAAAAGGCGAGCACCCGGCTTGCGATATGTAGAACCTTCCGTTTGAACCAACGTCGCAAGAGCCCACCGTTGCGCGGGATTTTCTGCGACATGCCGGATGATCTGCTGCAATGCTTTCATTCGTTAGGCCAAAATTGAAGATGTCAGCAGGTCTTCGATTGTCACCGGCAGTTCACGAATGCGAACGCCGGTCGCATGGTAAGTTGCCGCGGTGATGGCAGCCGCGATGCCGGCGAGTCCAATCTCGCCGATGCCGCGGGCCCCTACGGCGTTGAGCTCCAAGTCAGGATAATCCAGGAAGTGCACCTCGAGCTTGGGCACATCGGCATTCACCGCCACGACATAGTCGGCCAGGTTGCTGTTGATCGGCGCGCCGTTTTGCGGGTCGTAGGTCGTGTGCTCCAGCAACGCCATCCCGATTCCCATCACCACAGCACCTTCGATTTGGTTGCGGCCAGCGAGTGGATTGATGATGCGGCCGGCGTCGATCACGGTGACGACACGATTAACTCGAAGTCGCGCGATCTCAGGTTGCCATGTTACTTCGGCAAAGTGACAACCGTATGAGTGCATCGAGAACTTCGGCTTCTCTTTGCTGCCGAAAATCCCTTCGGATCTGCCGCTGCCGGTGACGAGACGAAGGTTGGCGCGTTTCAGTATCTCCGCGAACGGAACGCCTCCGCCAGGTCCATTGGCTTTGACGAAGACTCGTCCGCCTTCGAAGGCCAAGTCATCCGGCTTGCGGCTTTCAAAAGGCGATCCCGGCGTTCCGGTCGCGACCTGCAATAACGAATTGATCGCGTCATCGGCTGCGGCAAAGACAGCGGGCACCACCGATGCCGTCGCCCACGAACCGCCCGAGACGGGCCCGAGCGGAAGATCTGTATCGCCGAGCACCACTTCCACTTTCTCGACTCGAACGCCTACCTTATCCGCGGTGAGCAGAGCGAGGACTGTGTAGGTGCCGGTGCCGATATCCTGTACGCCACAAGCAACGCGGGCGGTGCCATCATCGCGCAGCTCGACATTAGCCGCGGCGTCATCTCGTGTGGCGATCCACGCCGCCCCCGCCACACCCCAGCCGAGCGTCAGGCCATCGCGTTTCATCGCGCCGATTTCAGCATTGCGTTTCGACCAGCCGAACTTCTCCGCGCCGAGCTGGAGGCACTCGACATAATGCCGGGATGAAAAGGGAATGCCCATGCCTTCATCTATCTTCGGCTCGTTCAGGGTGCGGAACTGAACCGGATCGAGCTTGAGCTGGTCGGCCATCTCATTCATGGCCGACTCAGTCGCGTAGAGTCCGGGCACCGCGCCCGGGCCGCGCATATCCGACGGTGTGCCGATGTTGCGTCGGGCCCACGCGAAATGCACCCGCAGGTTTGGCGTACTGTAGTGGAACGACGTCGCTTCGCCACAATTCTCGTGGTAATCCTCAAGCATCGAGCGGTGACAAATGTAGTCGTGGTCGAGCGAGACGAGCTTGCCTTCCGGTGTGGCGCCGAGCCGGACACGCTGCTGGGTGCGGGCGCGATGACCGGCCGTTTGAAACGTCATCTTGCGGCTGAGGACGAGCTTAACCGGCTTGCCGACCCGTCGCGCCGCCGCGACTGCCAGCGAGCAGTGCGTCCATGGCCAAAGTTTGCTGCCGAATCCGGAGCCGACGAACTTCGTGATGACGCGCACGTTCTCTTCCGGCAGACCGAACATTTGCGCGAGTACGGTGCGCATGTTGAAGACGGCTTGCGATTCCTCGTAGATCGTCAGCTTGTCGCCGTCCCACATTGCAGTCGTGCCCTGGAGCTCGATGGGAACGTGTGTCTCGGCCGGCGTGACGTAAGTCTGGTCGAGCTTAACGGGCGCGCTCGCAAAGGCTCCGGCCGCATCGCCGCGCTCGCTTTGCAGGCGCTTCTCCGGCCCGTAGCTGGTCATCACCTCGTTGGGATCATCATCGGCGGTGAGCTTGTCTTCGACGTTCGGTTTCTCTTTCGCGTAACTAACGACAACCGCGTCCGCCGCAGCTTTGGCGCTCTCGAAAGTGTCCGCCACCGCGAGCGCGACGTATTGGCCGTAGTAGCGAATGATATCATCATCGAACGGCGGCCGCCGTTCGATGCAGATGCCGTTCACGCCTTTCCCGAAAGTCGAACGGAAAATCTTTCCGATGTTTTGACGATGCAGAATCGCGCGAACGCCGGGCATCTTCTCTGCGGCGGCTGTGTCGAGCTTCGTGATCTTCCCATTGGCAATCGTGGCCTCGACCGGAACGCCGTACAACAATCCGGGAAAGTGGAAGTCGGAGGCATACTGCGCTGTTCCGGTCACCTTTAATGGCCCATCGACGCGCGGAGTGTCGCGACCGATCGGCGATGCTGCAGTTTCCTGAGGCATGTTCGTCTATTCGTTAGGCAGTTTGAATCGCGAAATCTGCTGCATCGCCTTCACTCGTTAGGCAGCGAGAACAGACGAAGTCAGCAAATCCTCGATCTTAATCGGCAGTTCGCGCACACGAACGCCCGTCGCATGGTAAGTCGCTGCCGTGATGGCAGCCGCGATGCCGGCCAGCCCGATCTCGCCGATGCCGCGGGCGCCAAGTTCGTTGATTGCTTTGTCGGGGAAGTCGACGAAATGCACGTCGAGCTTCGGAACATCGGCGTTTACCGCCATGATATAGTCGGCCAGGTTGCTGTTGATCGGTGCGCCGTTTTGCGGGTCGTAAGTCGTGTGCTCCAAAAGCGCCATACCGATTCCCATCACGACTGAACCTTCGATCTGATTCCGTCCGGCGAGCGGATTAATAATTCGTCCGGCATCGATGACCGTCATAACGCGGTTGACACGCAACCTGGCGATCTCCGGTTGCCATGTGACTTCGGCGAAGTGACAGCCGAAGGAGTGCGTCGAGAACTTCGGCTTTTTCTCACCAAAGATTCCTTCCGACTTTCCGCTCCCGGTGGCGAGACGAAGATTGGCGCGCCACAGTAAATCCGCGAACGGAACGCCGCCAGCAGAACCGTTCGCCTTCACAAAGACCCGGCCGTTTTCGAATCCCAGATCAGCGGGCCTACGTTTTTCGAACGGCGATCCCGGCGTCGTTGTCGCGATCATCAGCAGCGACGTAATCGCATTGTCAGCCGCGGCAAAGACAGCGGGGACGAGCGATCCGGTCAACCAGGAACCGCCCTCGAGCGGTCCTTCCGGGAGCGACGTATCGCCCAGCGCCACTTCGATCTTGTCGAGCGGCACGCCGGTCTTGTCCGCTGTGAGCAAGGCGAGAACTGTGTAAGTGCCCGTGCCGATGTCCTGCGTGCCGCACGCGATACGGACCGTGCCATCGTCGCGAAATTGCACATTGGCCTCGGCACCGATGCGCGTTGCGATCCACGCGCACCCAGCCATTCCCCAGCCGAGCGTCAACCCATCGCGTTTCATCGAGCCGACTTCGGGATTCCGTTTCGACCAGCCGAACTCTTTTGCGCCAAGCTCAAGGCACTCGAGGAAATGACGCGACGAAAATGGAATGCCCAATCCCTCGTCGATTTTCGGCTCGTTGAGGATGCGAAGCCGAACCGGGTCGATCTTGAGTTGATCGGCCAGCTCGTTCATGGCCGACTCAGTGGCAAAAAGTCCGGGCACGGCACCCGGGCCCCGCATGTCGGCCGCTCCTCCGACATTGCGCTTTGCGCGTCCGAACTTTATTCGAAGGTTCGGCACACTGTAATGGAACGCGGTCGCTTCACCGCAATCTTCATGGTGAGCATCGAGCATTGACCTGTGGTAGACATAATCGTGCTGGAGTGAGACGAGCTTGCCGTCGCGAGTGGCGCCAAGCTGCACACGCTGTTGCGTGCGCGCACGATGACCGACCGACTGGAACATCATCTTGCGGCTGAGCACGAGCTTGACTGGCTTGCCCAACTGCTTGGCCGCGGCGACGGCAAGCGGACAATGCGTCCATGGAAAAAGTTTGCTGCCGAAACCTGAGCCAACGAACTTGGTAATGACGCGGACGTTCTCTTTTGGCAAGCCGAACATTTGCGCGAGAACGCTCCGGAGATTGAAGACGCCCTGCGATTCTTCGTAGATCGTCAACATCGACCCATCCCATGTCGCGGTCGTTCCTTGCAGCTCGATCGGGTTGTGTGTCTCCGCCGGCGTGACATAAACTTGGTCAAGCTTGGCCGGCGCGCTCGCGAAAGCGGCGTCGGCATCGCCGCGATGGCTTTCCAAGCGTTCTTGCGGGCCGAACGTACTGGCAATTGTGTCAGGATCGTCGTCCGCTTTGAGGTCAGTCTCGACGTTCGGCTTCTCCTTGTCGTAGGTGACGCGGACCGCATCGGCGGCGGCTTTGGCCGCTTCGAATGTGTCCGCCACGGCGAGCGCAACGTACTGGCCGTAGTAGCGAATGACATCGTCATCGAAGGGCGGGCGTCGCTCTTCACAGATGCCTTCCATCCCTTGCCCCACGACTGAGCGGAAGATCTTGCCGATGTTCGCGCGATGAAAAATCGCGCGCACGCCGGGCATTTTCTCGGCCGCAGTGGTGTCGAGCTGCCGAATTTTGCCGTTGGCGATCGTCGCCTCGACGGGCACGGCATATAACATTCCGGGAAAGTGGAAGTCGGAGGTATACTGCGCTGTTCCGGTCACCTTCACCGGTCCATCGACGCGCGGAGTATCGCGACCGATCGGCGATGCCGTAGTTTCCTGAGCCATGTTAGGCGGGCTGCGTGGCAAGCTTGAGCGCGTGCACGAGGCAGCGCTTCGCCAGCTCGACCTTGAAGCCGTTCTGGCTTTGCGATTTTGCGCCGCGCAACGCTGCATCGGCTGCTTTTCGGAAGGTGGCTTCGGTCGCGGGCTGATCGGCTAGCTCGCCTTCGGCCTCGGTCGAGCGCCACGGCTTTGTCCCAACTCCACCCATTGCAATTCGAGCGCGCGTGATCTTTCCGTTTGCCGCCGTGATCACGACTGCCGCGGACGCGAGCGCAAATTCGTACGACATGCGATCACGCAGTTTCAAATAGAGTGAACGATTTCCCGGAGCAGGCGGCGGAAGCGTGACGTGCGTGATCAGGTCGCCCGGCTCGAGCACGGTCTCGCGTTGCGGCGTGTTTCCGGGCAACACGTGGAAGTCGGCGATCGGAATCGCGCGCTCCCCCTTCGCTCCGCGGACATGAACGGTCGCTTCGAGTGCGGCCATCGCCACGTTCATGTCGGATGGATTCGTCGCGATGCAGTGTTCGCTCGTGCCAAGAATCGCCAGCCCACGATTCACTCCATTGATCGCGCCGCAGCCAGAGCCGGGCTCGCGCTTGTTACATGGCATCGCGGTGTCGCGGAAATACATGCATCGCGTCCGCTGCAACAGGTTGCCGGCAGTCGTCGCCATGTTGCGAATCTGGACGGTCGCACCGCTCAAGACCGCTTCGGAAAGAACCGCGTAATTCTTGCGCACGAGCGGATGCCAGGCCAGCTCTGAATTGCGCACCGTCGCACCGATCGTTAGGCCCCCGTCCGGAGTCGCTTCGATTTTATCGAGCGGCAGCCGGTTCACATCGACCAAATTTTGCGGCTGCTCGACATTGAGCTTCATCAAATCAATCAGCGTTGTCCCGCCCGCGATGAAGCGAATATCGGCTCCCTGCTGCGCTGTTTTCGACTTCCCCGCTGCCGCGGTCGCCTGCGGGTTATCTTTGGGCCGCGTGATCTGGAACGTCTTCATCCCGTCTTACCGCCTTGGCGCACGTTTTGAATCGCTGCCACGATGTTTTGATACGCGCCGCAGCGGCAGATGTTGCCGCTCATGAACTCCTTCACCTCCGCGTCCTCGGGCCCGCACGGCTCTTTCAACAGCGCGACCGCCGACATGATCTGGCCCGAGGTGCAGTAGCCGCATTGATAGGCATCGCATTTCACAAACGACGCTTGCATCGGATGCATTTTTTCCGGCTGACCGATGCCTTCGATGGTTGTGATCTCATCGCCCTCGTGCAGGGCGGCGAAGGAGAGGCACGAAAGCTGGCGCTGGCCATTGATGTGCACCGTGCAGGCGCCGCATTGCCCGTGATCGCAGCCCTTTTTCGAACCGGTGAGATGCAGATGTTCCCGTAAACAATCGAGAAGAGTAGTGCGCGGATCCAGCCGAAGATCGTACTTTTTCCCATTCACGTGGAGCGACACCGGGATCGCGTCCTTCGAATCAGACGACGGTGTCTTCATTTTTTCAGGCGGTTGCGCGAATGCAGGCGTAATCCGCGCCGCTGAAGCCAACAAGCTCGCCATTCCTAACCGGGAAAGAAACGTTCGGCGTGTCGACTGCCCAAATTCGCTGCGAGCTTCCGCTTTCGAGTCTTCGGGAGTCTTGGCTTGGTCGGACACGTGAACCTCCTTCAATACAGCCTAGTTATGATCTCAAACTGCGGCAAGCTGTTATTCCGACAGAAGTGGTTTTGCGCTCGGAATGAAATCCTAACTCCCCGCGCAAATTTCAAACGATGTAAATCGACCGCTTGATCTACAAGAAATCGCTTTTTAGATGATTGTTGGAGGAGCGTTGGTCTTCCGACATCTTCTTCACCGCAGTGCTCGAAGAAATGAAATCCCGCCTGGTTTCTTTTTCCGATGCCGGCCAAAAGAGGGAGTGAAGAACATCCTGAAGGCGAGATCAAAAAATCCTGCACACGGGCAATAGCGAGCACCTAACGAGTGCTCATACCGTGCAGGGGTGAACACATCACGATTCCCTTATAATGGCAAGCCAGGTGTAGCTTCGCTTCCCTGCGCTTGGGAATTTCCTCAATGGATTCGGTCCACCCCTCTTAGTTGCGCGGTTGTCCGCGATTTTGCCGTCTCAGGGCAAAAGAGAATTTTCGCCATCGTCTCGCGACCGATTGCAGCCGACGTTAAGGGCAGAACCATACGACGCGTCCTGGTTTTCGATAACCATCCGGACAGCCTGCGTTTGGTTTTCGATTCCGGCAAAGATTTAGATAGCGATGATACTGCGTCGCGCCGCACATCCATCATTTGTGGGTCCATTCTTATTGCGATCGTCGTAGGAACAATACTTTGGTCGCTCTTGTGGTAACCGGACGCCTTCCGTGGGGAGTTTTCGGCGAGAACTTCACCACCGTCCTAGTAGAAGGGGAAGTCACGGCTGGTGACTCTATGGACTTGTTCGCCCAAGACGAGAACGGCATCACTGTGGCGGATGTTATCAGTCTGTACAGAACAGATGCCACAAACCAAGAGCTTTTGCGTCGTGTTACCGAAGTACCCTCGCGCCCAAAAGCTTGGCGAGACTACTTTCGTAAGCGCCTGTGGAACCCAGACGATTGAAGCGAATGCGGTAATCGCGGATGTTTGGATTACTCTCACAAAGCGAAGCCTGACCCAGCCGCCACTTGGTTTGTGCACGCCGCCAAAACATCCGCAGTCTTTCGAAAGGAATTGGAACGGAATCGAGTTGCGCGGATTTCTAAACCGGTAGCTTATCCGGTACAACCAGAGAATCCTCTCAGTTGGCTCCTCGTTGGAGGCGCGCAGACTTTAGATTCCAACGGCCGTGAGATTTTTGCCGGGAGTTTTGTTTCAATGTCGGCAGGTCGGGATCGAGAAAAGCAAGGGCGTGCGGCGGTTTGATTACTCGGACTCCAGCAGCGCGTTGCTGTTCCACGATCCGATCGCGGAGGGTCTGCATTCGTGTCCAATGCACCTTGGGTCGGAAATGATGTTCCGCGTGATAGCCGTTAAAGAACCAGACCCAATTGTAAAGTTTGTCGTAACTGCTCACGCCCCAGGCAAGCGGTTCGTCTGGGTTGCCGCCATAGTGGCGGTAGTAGCCGTTGAGGTAGGAAAGGCAATGGCCAAAGTACCAGAACGGCACAAGAAAACAGATGTAGCGCCAGTTGAGAACGCCGAGGATGACGAACATCGAAACGAAGAGCGTTAACTCCGTGACCCCCCAGAAGGCGTCGCGAGAATTCTTGCGTTTCAATTCCCGATAGACCGTCTTCGGGTCTTCACGGAAGAAACTCAGGAACGTGTACTTAAGGGGGTGCTCGGCGTCACCCTCATGTCCATGTTTGTAGATCGAGATCCAATCGACTGTCTCGCCATTCTCACCGGGCCGATCAGCGTTTCCCTTGTGGTGCTGCATGTGAATGCACTCGTAAAAAATCTGGCTAAATCCAACGGTGATTGACTCAAAAATGCTGAACAGCCGGTTAAGCAACGGCAATCGGAAGTAAGGATTGTGAATGAAGTTGTGCGAAATGCCGTTGATATTCCATGAAATGCTCACTGAGTAGATGAAGCCAAGAATGAGCATGATCCAGAGCGGAACCCGCGGGAAGAGATAAAACATCCCGAAGAAATAGACGCTGTGAAAAATTGCGGCCAGTACGGGCAGCGCATCCCAACGGGTATGGGCAAAAATCCTCGAATCCGTTTTAGGCGATTCGATGACTACTGCGCTTGATTTCATCACATTGAGCTCTTGCGGCAGAGTGTAACCAAGTCAGCGGGGTTTGACCAGCCAAAAAACTTGCTCCCTCAGTTGGAGAGACAGACGAAGATTAGATTGGCCAAAAAAAAGAAAGTTACGCCTGTGTATGGCGCGCGTAATGCTTTTCGACGCCCTTCGGAAGCAGACGTTTGCGGCCACGTTGACGCCGGCGTGCCAGGATTGCGCGGCCCCCTTTTGTTTTCATGCGGGCACGAAAACCATGCTGATGTTTGCGTGTTCGCTTGGATGGCTGATAAGTGCGTTTCATAAAACCGAAAACAGACTCGGCGCGATTTAAGAGCGGCTAAAGTAAAGTCGAGCGCAACATTGTCAACGTTACCAGGTGGATCAATAGTTAACGCCGGCACGGCGTGTCAGGGTAATTTGATTGCCAGGACGGCGGATTTTTGGAATAAGCAGTGCAAGCAATGGGCGAAAAAGAACATGTGGTGATCGAGCCGGCGACCGAAGCCGACCTCGACGAATTGTCGGAAATGCTCGGGGATTTGTTCGCCCAGGAAGGCGATTTCCGCCCGGACAAGGAAAGACAACTTCGTGGTTTGCGTCTAATTTTCGAACAACCCAGCAGGGGCCGCGTCTTTGTGTTGCGGCGAAACGGGGCGATCGTGGGGATGATCAATTTGCTGTTTACTATCAGCACCGCTGAGGGCGGTTTTGTTATCCTGCTGGAAGACCTGGTGATCCACAAGCAATACCAAGGCAAGGGTTACGGTTCCAGGCTTCTTCAACATGCGATCGATTTTGCCAAACAGAAGAATTTCCTGCGTGTTACGTTACTGACCGACCGGCCGGAGAACATGGCGCAGGAATTTTTCCGCCATCACGGTTTTGTTGAGTCTTCGATGATTCCGATGCGGCTATGGATCACGTCGCCACAAAATAATCAGACGGAATAAGAGCGACCGCAGATCACGCGGTTGTGAACAACGGCAGCGCCTCTGCGATGTCCGCGTCATTCGCGGTTAGTCTTCTCATCGATCCATATGGTCAAGTGACGGGCGAGCCGTTTTTTGAGTTCTGATCGGAAGTGAATTTCATCCACGGCTTTTGCTACCTGCGGAGCACTTGCAACTGGCAGACTGTTTTTCGCGTACGTTCCTAGCTCTTCGGCGCGCGAATCGTCCGAGAAAAAGATGAACAAACTGGGTGCATACGTGTTAGCGCCCAACGCGTCGGTCTTTGCCAGGAGCGCTTTCATGTTCGCCCTCGCAAAATCCCATGCGATATCGGGATGACCACTTTCACGAGCGACTCTCGAGACAAGAAACACGGCTCGGCTCGTTGGCAGCTCGTCCGTAAGCGCAATGGGAAGCGTCTTTTTGACTAACTCGGGATCCATCGCACCGGCCAGCGCGTCATAATAATTTTGTTTTTCTTCAATGCTCGTTGTCTTGAGACCAAGCTGATGAAGCTCGTTCCAAGTCGCTTCATCAGCATAGCGCCCGACAACTGAAAAGACCGCTGGGCGAAGATCAGGAGGCAGCGATTCTGGATTAGCGAGAAAAGCCTTAAAACGTTCGCGACAATTCGCGACGATTTTCGGATCATCGAGGTTCCCGAGCGCCGTAATCAGGCTCGCCCGGAGGTTTGTCGCAGCGGCGCCTGGGTCGTCCGGTTTAGTCTCCCAGCCAACCGCATCAAAGGTGGGACGCAAGAGTGATCGTGCATAGCGCTGAAATTTCCCTTGTTCAGAACTGCCACTCAAAAGCCGGTTAATAAAATCTATTACGTGAATGATCTGTTCGCGCTCGGCCAGTTCGGTCGAAGCTGGCAGCTTTTCCACCAACTCAAAGAATACAGAGATCGGCGCGCGATTGGCTTGAACGAGAGCCCAGGTATCGCTTAGCAAATTGACGCGATCCTCAACGCCCAGATTCTTCAAAGCCCCCAGCAATAATTTCCACGATGGCTGGTCGTATTCGACGCGATAATTTCCGGCGCCGTTTACGTTGAGCTTGAGCGCTCGATCCGGAGGAATGTTGTGGATGTTATCGGACTTCCTGGTCATCAACAGTGTCTCGGGAGTCTCGCCGACTACCACATATGTCAGCGGAATTTTCCACTCGAGCGCCGGAGCGTTGGTGAAATTGACGGTAAAGCGTTCCTGCGTGAGCGAGACGTCGCCACGTTGCTCTCGTTTCACTCTTACGAATGGAAATCCCGGTTGCTCTGTCCAACCCGCTGCGATTTCCGCGACCGGCTTGCCGGAGGTTTCCGACAGCGCATTCCATAAGTCCGCTGTCGTCGTGTTTGAATACGTATGCGTCGCCATGTAACGGCGAATTCCTTCCCGAAACACATCTTCGCCGAGAAAACTCTCCAGCATCCGCAAGAATGACTGGCCTTTTTTGTAAGTTATGTCGTCGAAGGCGCTATTGGCTTCGACCTCGGTCGCGACCGACTGCTGAATCGGATGAGTGGTCGATCCCGCGTCGCCTTCCATTGCCGCTTCTTTGGCGATTCCGACACGGCGGGTTGGATCCCGCGGGAATTCCCGGCGCAGCCAGACTTCCCATTGTGGATTAAATTGCGCTGTGCATTTGGAGCCCATCCACGATGCAAATCCTTCGTTGAGCCAAAGATTATCCCACCACGCCATTGTCACGAGATCGCCGAACCATTGGTGCGCCATTTCATGTGCGAGAACCTCGTAGATATCTTGCTTTGTTTCCGCAGAGGAACTTTTCGGATCAAACAGAAGTTTCGATTCGCAGTAGGTAATGCCGCCCCAGTTTTCCATCGCGCCTCCAAAGCCGCCGGGCATCGCGATCTGATCCAGTTTCGGCAAGGGATAGGCCACTCCGAAATAATCATTGTAGTATTGCAAGATTTGCGCGGTGACCTCGAGCGCGTAACGCCCCATCTCAGCCTTGCCTTTCGTCGTAATCACTCGGAGCTGGGTAGGGCCGCTTCGCGATTCAATGAAATCGAGCTCGCCTGCAACGAAAACATTCAGGTAGCTGGACATCGGCGGAGTCGCAGCGAAACGTACCTCTTTTCCGCCAACGATTTTTTTCTCGCTCTCGATTGGCATGTTCGAGACAGCGAGCCAGTTTTCCGGCACGACCGCCGTTAATTGGAAGCGGGCCCGAAAGACCGGCTCGTCCCAGCAAGGAAAAAATCGCCGAGCGTCGGTCGCTTCAAATTGGCTTCCCAACATGGTCTTCCGAGCGGCACTGCCTTGCTCCTGATACCGCATATAGAAAAGGCCCTGCCCTTGCTCATTTATTTTACCCCTGAAACGAAGCGTGAGTGTGTGCTCCCCGGTCGCAAGTTCCGATGGTAACGTAAGCGCAAGCAGTTCGTTTTTCTCGTCAATCTTAATTGCAGGCGCCGGCAATTCCTGGCCATCGACAGACGCCGCTTCGATTTTGAGTTCGAGTGCATTCAACACCAATTGGCGAACGTGGCTACGAACGTCGAGCTTCACCGTCTCCGTCCCTGCGAATGTCAACTTGTCGATCTCAGGGATGATCCGAACGGAGTAATCCGTCGGGACCACTTCTTTCGGGAGCTTTCCGGGCGTGTCTTTGAAACTGAATGGCTTTTCTGAAGCAAGTGGCGAGGACATGATCGCGAATTCAACGACAAGAAACAGAAGCAGGGTGCGCATCTCTGGCGTGAAGCAATGCGCGTCCCTTATTGTATGACCAACACGAGCAACAATTGTCCGCTGCCAACCTGGGGACCTTTGATGACCAGAGGACTGCGTTTGCTCAGCTTGGCATCTGTTTCGAGCAAGAGCTCTTTCTCCTTATAAAGCTTCAAATTTAAAACATAGCCGGCCGCGCTTTCACCCTGTGCGTCGACATGCAATCCAAAAAATTTGCTGGTTGCGAGCCAGTCTTCCTGTCCGGTCTTTAGAGTCTTTTGCGACCGACCGATCACCTGAAACTGGTTGTAGCCAAAGAATTTCTTCAGTGAGCCCTCGATCCGCGTGAGTTCCGGCGGAATCGGTTGCGGCTGCGCAACATTTTCCGCAATAACAAGTCCGCTCCACACCGTTTCCGCACCCTGCAACGCAGACGTCGCACCTGTAATCAGTGAGACAAAAGAAATTAAGAACGCCAGAGTGCGAACCATGAGTAATTATTTGGCGGCGTAATCGGCAGGCAAACTTTGGAGACCCTCCGTCCACAACACGGTTACCCGGTCTTGTTTCACCTCGAACATTGAGACGGTTGCATTCGGGCTGACAACCGGATCAACGCGCGCATTTAGAATCTGAGTGAGGTATTGCGATTCCTCCGCAGGATTCTTGTCGCGAATGACGAAAATTGTAAAAACCAAAAAGACGGCGAGCGACGCGGTCCCCGTCCACAGCAGGCGAGGAATTGTCCACCACGTGGAGGCTTTGGCTGCGCGCTTCGTAGAACGCACGCTACTTTCACGGATTCTTTCGCGGAGCTGATGGCTAAAAAACTCTTCGTTTGTCAGTGCAGGGGCGCCTAACTCGCGCTTCAAAAGAGCGCCAATTTTTCTTACTTCAGCTTTTTCAGCTTCAGCAGCAGCCTTGTCTGGCAACGACGCCTCGAATTCCGACAGTTCTCGCCCGCTGAGCTGTCCGTCGAGCCATGCGGTCCACCTTTCTTCAAATGTTTTCATACACGTCCCTCAACAAATTTTGCAATTTCTTGCGCGCATAAAACAGGCGCGACATCACCGTGCCTATTGAGCAACCGAGTGCTTCCGCAATTTCATGATATTGCATCTCTTCGATCTCTTTCATCAAAATAACCGCTCGTTGCTCAGGCGAGAGCTGAGAAATCGCCTTGTCAATTCGAGCGCGAATCTCGCTGCGTTCAATCATCTCGTGAGGCAAAGCTTCTGACTTCGGCACGGTCTTGGATGCCGGCTCAATGTGTTTTAGCTGGATCGAATCGTCGAACTCGCTGCCTCCGCCTTTAATTTGTTTTTTGCGGAGCCAGTCGATCGTAACGTTCATGACGATCCGATAAATCCAGGTGTAAAACGACGAGCGTCCCCGAAATCGCTTAATCGATTTCCATGCTTTGAGGAAGCTGTCCTGAGCAAGGTCCCACGCGTCCTGCTCGCTATGAACCATGTTGTAAATCATGCCAAATACTCGTGTTCGGTAGCGGGTTACCAACTCGTCGAATGCTTCAGTGTCACCAGCTTGGCATCGTGTCACCAAGTCCAAGTCCGACACATCGGCCTGAGCCAGAGTCGCTTCCGTTTGCATGATTGGACGGGAGCCGGCCCTGTTTCATTCAACCCCGAAAGCTTTCGGGGCCGAACCGGCGCCGCCACTCCCGGCGGTACTCACCCATCAGAGTGACAATGCCATCTCGCACTTGAAAAAGTCGCTGTCGCAGGACTGCATATTGTGCGCGGCTAACCAGGCCAGCGACCTTCCTGAGTTGCGCCGCCGCGTCCATCGAAACCGTGATTGCTTTCAAGGCCCGCTTTAAATAGGCGATTGTCATCCCAATTTCACTCAGACTATCGCCACTCAAAGCTGCGGCCAGCTTGGCGTTCGCCACTGCAGCCTGTGTGGCCAATTTTACAGCTGCCGGCTCGTTCGAAAGCAAATCGTTTCGATCAAACAGATGATCAATCCAAATCGTCAAAGCGAAGGCAGCACGATACAGATCATGTCCTTCAAAAGTCTCTGCTGATTTGAATGTCTCGTCGATTCCACGGTCGTCCTCTTGCGCTGCGTCTTCATCCGGCAGCGCATCGAGTTCCCCACTCCAATCCCTGGCATCCAACAATTGGGTCCAACCCATTTCACGAGCGATGATCTCGTCGCGTTGGGGATCATCAAGGTATTCTTCCAGCAATCGCATGTACTTTTCTGCCTTGCCCTCCTGTTGCTGTAGAAAACGCTCCCACTGGTACTCGTCCCAGATGCGTTCGGGCTCACCCTCGTAGCCGGCCATGATGAAAGACTAAACGCGAGCTTGTCTCTGCGCGCAAAGTCTTTTGATAGGCATGGCGCAAGCGCACTGGCCGCGCCGATACAGCTATCCGCCCGCGAGCGCTTCGCGCTCCGTTTGCAATCGCAACTGTCCGCATGCGGCATTGATGTCATGCCCTTTCTCGCGACGCAACGTCACCGGAATCCCTTCGGCTCGTAAGATCGATAGAAATTTTTCCTGACGCTTTTCTGAAGGTCGCGCCCAGGGCAGACCGGACACGCTGTTGTACGGAATTAAATTCACTTTTGCCGAGAGCCGGTGTGCGTGACGAGAAAGGAGACGCGCCTGGTCGCCAGAATCGTTCACGTTTGCGATCAAGATGTATTCGAAGGTCAGGCGCTGTTTCTTGTGAGCGTTGTAGTAGTCGCAAGCCGAAAGCAGTGTCTCGATGTTGTAACGGCGATTGATCGGCATGATCCGATTGCGAACCTCGTCAGTGGCACCGTGCAGAGAAACGGCCAATCGAATTTGCAAACGTTCTTCACCCAGTTTGCGAATCTGCGGTGCCAACCCGCTGGTGGAAATCGTAATGTGGCGCGCGCCGATGCTGAGGCCCCATTCCGCATTAATTATCCGAATCGCCCGGAGCACATTTTCGAGGTTGGCGAGCGGTTCGCCCATCCCCATGAACACAATGTTATCGATCTTTTCACCAGTCGCGCGCTCAACTGCGATGAGCTGTTCGATAATTTCGTTTGCGCTCAGATTGCGCGAAAAACCTTCCAAACCGCTCGCGCAGAATTTGCAGCCGTAGGCGCAGCCCACCTGGGTCGAGACACAGATCGTCCGACGGTCCGATCTCCCACCATACAGTGCCAGCGACGCCAGAATCAAAACCGATTCGATCAAACTTCCGTCGGCTAAACGAAAAAGAAATTTCCGCGTCGTGTCGCTCGCACCGAGCACTCGTATGACGTCGATCTTGCCAAGGGAAAACGTCTCTGAAAGCCGCTTGCGCAATGGTTGCGGTAAATTGGTCATTTTGTCGATCGTGTCGACGCGCTTTTTGTAAAGCCAGTCGGTGATCTGGCCCGCGCGATAACAGGGTTCCCTCAGGTTGCGGAGCCGCTCCTGAAGATCGCTAAGAAAAAGAGATTTGAGATCGGTCTTGCCGGCGCTGTTCACGACAAAATCTTACCGGACACCGCGCCTTGCATCAAACATCTGCGGAAGTACGTTCGTCACGTGAAGGAACGCTTTGGACTGTGTGCGGTTCTGTTTCTGGTTGTCGCATCGCTGCTTTCCGCCTGTGCTACGTCCGAGGATTCGATGAGCAGTGATTCGGCCTCTTCGGCTGCTACGTCTGGTACGCCTGTTCCCGGGGAAAAAACCTCTGACGATGGAAGGTTTACTCCAGGTGGGCCTGGGGCCAGCGGAAGCGTTCACTGGTGATTTCTTACTTGTAGCCACCGACTGGACGGCGTGGCCGGCGCCTCGCAGTAAAATGTGCGCCTCGCTTCGCAGAGCGAAGCCTCTACAGCGCGGAGATTTCTGCTTGATCGCGCAGGACAACGGAGAACACTCAGCGGCGATGCACAGAACGCGCTCGCCACTCGCTCTTGGGTGGGAGGCTGCGCAAGCCAACGCACTGCCAGCGTTAATTATTCAGGCGCTCATGCTGATCTTGCTCCTGAGTTTTTACACGAGTCACACAGCGTTCGCGTTGCTTTCGCAGCTTGCCAAGCTAAAGCGCACAGGTGGGACCCCGTTTGTCATCGTTGCCTCCGTAACAGCGGGGGCACTGATTCCGGAATTGTTCTTGATTTTTTTCTTCCAGCGAGGACGTCCCAGTCGTCGGAACCTTCGCAATTTGCTTTTTACCGTGCCCGTGTGGGGACTCGACGGAACGCTTGTCGACCTCTTGTATCGAAATCAAGCAGCCTGGTTTGGAGACGTCGCTACACTGCCGGTAGTCGCGGCAAAAATTTGCGTCGATCAATTTGGTTACAATCCCCTTTTTGCGGCGCCGTTTGGTGTGCTGACCTATGAGTGGAAGAATAGCGGCATGTCGCTCCAGCCCATTCACGATCTTTTCACATGGAAACATTACCGCGACAAAATCATTCCGACATTGCTCGCCACGTGGGCAGTCTGGATTCCGCTAATGGCAATTATCTATTCCCTGCCGCTTGCTCTCCAGTTTCCACTTTTCGGGCTGGCGCTTACTTTTTGGGTGCTGCTTCTCACTTACATGACGAATCGGTTTGCTGGACAAATTGAAGCTGATGCACCGCTCGCGCTGGCTACGACAGAAGTTAAATAGTTAAACGAGTTACGATGTTAAAACGGCTACGGATGAACATTCCCTGCGGCTCGGGAGTCCCGTTTTGACTCTTTGACTTTTCAACCTTTTAACTTTTCACGAAGTGCAACAGCGCTTCGTAAACTCCCGCGCCATGCTCTTGCTGCGCCACGTAACCGCCTGCGTTGCGGACTGCGTTTTGCACCTCAGGGATTGCGTTCGCCGGACAGGATGTCATCGCAGCAACTTTTCCATTCAGCATAGAGATGTCGTTGTGATGATCGCCGGCCGCGAAGATGTTGTCGCGTGCGACTTCGATTAAGCGTGCCAACTCAGCCAGTGCCGCACCCTTGTGATAATCAGTGTGACAAAAACGGAGGTAAATGCCGTTACGTTGGTAATCAAACTTTGGATGCCCGGCTCGTGCTTGCTCGATAAATCGGGCAATGTGTTCAATCTCTTCTTCATTTTCCGCAGCAAGACCTTCGAGCCGATCCGAATCGTAAATAAGGCGCGCCTTCGTTTCTTGAGTCACGAAGTCACTTACCTCGGCGAGCACCGGCTGGGCTGAAGAAAACAACTGAGTATGATCGCGTGCGCAGCGATCGTTCCAGTCGCCGAACGGCTCCCATTTGTCCCCGTTTCGCCCGCGACGAAAGACGTCGCGTTCGGTTGTTAGAATGAAATCCGGTCGGATCTGGAATTCAAAATTGGCAAGCCCGGATTCGAGCAGATCGACCGAGCGGCCGGTGTTGATTGCCCAGATGGCACCTGCTCCTTGCAACTCACGAATCAATTCCACGCATTGCCGATTCAGTCCCGCGCCTGCGGGACCAACGTGCGAAACGAGCGTGCCGTCGAAATCGATGCTGAGCAATTGGATTCGCGAAGACATTGGAATTAACTTAGAAATTGATTTCCCACATGCAATACGTCGATTAGATACACGCCACCATTAGGAACCAAGCTCGACAATGAAATCGGCTTACGAACTGGCAATGGAGCGGCTTGAGAAAGCGGCACCATCCATCTCGCTCACTGACGATCAGAAAAAAGAAATCGCAGAAGTCGATTCGGTTTATCGGGCGAAGATCGCCGAGCGAGAAGTCTTCTTGAAGGATCAAATTCGCAAGGCGCAAATCGCTGGAAATCTCGAAGAAGCGCAATCACTTGAGAAGCAGCTTGCCTCAGAAATACGTCGATTGCAGGAAGAATGCGAAGCTAAGAAGGAAAAGCTTCGAGCAAGTTTCGCGGGGTAGGTAGGCTCGGTTCACCGAACGGCCCGCGGGTGATTGAGGTCAATCGCCTCTACTTCTGTATCCTTGCGCTCACCGCGTTTCGGCAGATCTGGATCCAGAAAACCGAGCATATGCGCGCGCTTGATTGTACGAACGCCTTCCTGTTTTTGCATCTCTTCGATGCTTTGATGAAATTTTTCCATCCTCGTCCAATGCACTTTCGGCCGAAAATGGTGCTCGGCATGGTAGCCATTGTAGAAAAACAGCCAATTGTAGATTCTTCCGTAACTGCTTACACCCCAGGCGATCGGTTTATCGGGGTTTGCACCATAATGCCGATAGTAGCCGTTGAGATAACTGAAGCAGTGGCCCAGATACCAGAACGGCAGAAAATAAAAAATCACGTAGCGCCAGTTGAACAGGAACATTACAAAGAGCGTGGTCGCGAACGCGGCCAGCTCAAAGTTGCCCCAGAATAGATCGCCATTTTTGCGTTTGCGCAGTTCCCTGCGAATTGCTCCGACATCGTCCCGAAAGAAACTCAGAAACACATAGCGCCATGGATTTTCCGCTTCGCCCTCGTGACCGTGACGATAAATGGACAACCAATCAACGGTATCGCCTTTTTCGTCCTGGCGATCGGAATTCCCCTTGTGATGCTGCATGTGCACGGCGTCGTACATCGTCTGCGAGAAGCAGCAGGCGATGGATTGTGTGACTCCAAAAATGCGATTCAGACCCTTGGAGCGGAAGAAGGGATTGTGAATGAAGTTGTGCCCGACCCCGTTGATGTTCGCATTGACCATCAGCGAATAAATGAACCCGAGAATCAGCATCATCCACAGCGGCGCATGGGGATAGAGGAAAAACAATCCAACGAAGCAAGCCAGATGAAATAGACCGGACAACGCTGGCATGGCATCCCAGCGGGTGTGTGCGAACAACCGGGAGTTTGTCGTCGGCCGTTCTATTCGAATAACCTCGGCATTCATTTGAGAAAATAGGGGGGCTCTGGAACTTCGCTACAGAAAAGTTGATTGGCAAGTTTTGAAGATTGCCAAGGCCATTCTCCAACGCCTAAGTTAGCCGCTCCATGTTCGCGCTCCAACCGGAATTAAAGATTTTCAGCGGCTCTGCTAATCGCGACTTGGCCGAGCGCATTTGCAAATACGTGGGTGTGCCGCTGGGGCGGGCGACAATCAGCTCGTTTCCCGACGGCGAGACCTACGTAAGGATCGAGGAAAACATCCGAGGCCACGACGTTTTCATCATTCAGCCGACCTGTCCGCCTACTAACCAGCATCTGATGGAGTTACTGATCATGGTGGATGCGGCACGGCGGGCCAGTGCGGATCGTATCACGGCGGTGATTCCATTCTTCGGATACGCGCGGCAGGACCGGAAAGATCAGCCGCGGGTCCCCATTACAGCCAAACTGGTGGCGAATTTGCTGTACGCCGCCGGAGTAAGTCGCGTGCTGACAATGGATTTGCATGCACAACAGGTCCAAGGGTTCTTCGACATCCCGGTGGATCACCTCTATTCCCTCCCCGTGTTAATTAAGTATCTGCGACAACAGCTCACCGGGAAAACGACAGTTGTTTCGCCGGATTTGGGCGGACTCAAGATGGCTTCAGCTTACGCTGAGGCATTGCATGCAAATCTCGCAATTGTGGCGAAGGAACGCCGAAGCGCAACGGAGACCGAGGCGCTATATCTCATCGGCGAAGTGGAAGGGCGCGATGTGCTATTGGTGGATGACCTAACCGAGACGGCTGGCACATTGACATCCGCAGCGGAGCTTTTGAAAAAACGCGGCGCCCAGAAAATCTACGCTGGCGTCTCGCACGCTGTTCTGGTCGATATCGCAATCGACCGTTTGCAAAAGTCTCAAATTGCGGAATTAGTAACCACGAACAGCACGCCCGTGCGAACCGTGAAAGGGTTTAAGATCACGGTGCTATGCGTTTCCGAGCTTCTCGGGGAAGGCATCAAGCGGATTCATAATGACGAGTCGGTGTCGTCGCTGTTTAACATAGAGAACGGAACAAATGGCAAAACAGGTTAAGCTAAAGGCAGAGGCGCGGACGAATGTGGGCCGCTCGGGTGTACGCAAGCTACGCGCTCGTGGAATTATTCCAGCCGTCATTTACGGTGGAAAAGTTAAACCGCAGCCCTTGCAAGTCGCCGCTCGGGACATCAATGCAATGATGAGCCACGCCTCAGGCGAAAACGTCTTGGTTGACCTCGAGATCGCGGGTGAAAAATCGAATCGCGCGGCGCTGGTGCAGGAAGTGCAGCATTCACCGGTGGGTGGCGAGATCGTCCATGTCGATTTTCACGCCATTTCCATGGATGAAACCATCCAGGCTGAAGTTCCTCTCGAACCGACCGGCACTCCCGTCGGGGTTAAGACTTTCGGCGGACTGCTTGAGCAAAGCCTGCGCGCTGTCACCATCGAATGTTTGCCTCGTGATTTGCCCGATCGAATTACCGTCGATGTATCGCAATTAAATATCGCCGATTCCATTCACGTACGGGACATTCAACTGCCGTCAGGCGTTACGGCAAAGGTGCCATTAGATTTGACGGCTTTTTCCGTCCTGGCTCCAGTCGTCGAAGAAGAACCTGTTGCCGTTGAGACTGAAGCTGCGGCGGCAGGACCAGAAGTTATCACCGAGAAGAAAGAAGAGGGCGAGGCTACTGGGGCCGCGCCAGCTACTAAGGAAAAGGCTCCAAAAGAAAAAGAGCAAAAGAAGTGACATTGTCATCCCGAGCGAAGTCGAGGGATCCCGTGATGCCACCTTTATGGTAATTCAACGGGATTCTTCGAGTTCGTTCCGCTGCGCTTCACTCCCCTCAGAATGACAGGATGGCAGCGCTGCTCGTGGAAGGATCAAGCCCACAGATTCGCTTGGTTGCCGGGCTGGGGAACCCTGGAGCAGAACATCGTTCCACCCGGCACAACATTGGTTTCATGGTAGCCGATCAGCTTGCCGCGCAGTTTGGATCGACTTGGGAAAAATCGACAAAGTGGGACGCCTTATTGGCCAAATGCGGAGATGTGTTTCTCACAAAACCAATGAGCTACATGAACCGGAGTGGCTATCCGCTCCTGGCAATCGCGCAGTTTTACAAGATCGACCCGCCCGAGATTCTTGTGGTGCTTGATGATATGGCGTTGCCGCTCGGTCGCCTGAGATTGCGGCTCGGCGGTGGATCCGGCGGCCACAACGGCCTTGAATCTGTCATTGTGCAATTTGCTACAGAGGAGATCCCCCGCCTCCGCGTCGGAATCGGAGAGGCTCCAGTTCCAGGATCAGTCGATTACGTATTGAGCCGTTTCTTCGAAGAGGAAAAACCGATTGTTAGATCCACAATCGATCGTGCGGCAGCAGCGGTAAAATGCGCGATTGACAATGATCTCATTTCCGCGATGAACATTTTCAACAAAACTGAAGAACTATGAAAAACCGTTACGAAGCCCTGCTTGTGCTAAACGCGCAAGGGCGGGAAGAGACAGTCAAGGAAATCATCGATCGATTGGAATCTGAGTTCCAACAAGAAGGCGCACAGATCGAACAGGTGCAGAAAATGGATAAGCGGCAGTTTTCCTATGCCTCGGGACCGCTCAACGCCGGATATTACGTCAACTTTGTCTTCAACGCCGAGCCTCAGTCGATTGCGAAACTGCGCTCAAAATTCAAGCTCGACCCCGAGGTTTATCGCCAGAATTATCAGCGTCTCCAGGAAAAGAAGGAAAAACCTGCGAAAAAGATGGCGAAAGCTAAGTGACTTCGATATAAGCCAGGAATGGCCAGTTTCAATAAAGTCATTCTGCTTGGAAATCTCACACGCGATCCGGAAGTCCGCTATACGCCCAAGGGCAGTGCAGTATGCGATCTCGGCATCGCCGTCAACCGCGTTTACACAACTGAGGGCGGAGAAAGACGCGAAGAAGTTACCTTTGTCGATGTTGTGTTGTGGGCGCGCCTGGCCGAAATCGCCGGCGAATATTTAAGAAAGGGCCGGCCCATTTTCATCGAAGGCCGTCTGCAAATGGACAGTTGGGATGACAAGCAGACCGGGCAAAAGCGGACAAAACTTCGGGTGGTAGGCGAGAGCATGCAATTACTGGGGGGTCGTCCGGGTGGCGCCGCAGGTGAAACCGCCGAAGAAGATCGAAGCGCTGCCAGCAAGACGACTGCGCCGCCGAAGCCCGCCAGAGCGGCCGAGCCAGACGACGACGAAATTCCCTTCTAGAAATAGCGCAAGCCTCCACCTTGCGGCTTACAAATGAACGCGACGGAAGCATGCATCGCGCTCAATATGCTGCCGACAATCGGACCAGTGCGGCTGAGAAAACTGCTGGAAGTATTCAAGCGGCCGCAAGAAATTCTCGCAGCTAAACGCAAGGAGCTTCGAAAAGTCGAAGGAATCGGTAACGAAGTAGCCGATCAAATCAGCAACTGGGAATCGATTGTCGATCTTGGAACGGAGCTTGACCGGATTCACGAATTCGGAGCCACGGTCATTATTCAGAAATCACCGTCATATCCCAAGGCGCTGCGCGAGATTCACGCGCCGCCAATCGTGCTTTACGTTTGGGGGGAACTAAAAGAACGCGACCATCACGCAATTGGTATCATCGGTGCTCGGCGCACTACACATTACGGAGTCGAATCCGCAAAAAAGCTCGCATTTCAACTCGCCTATGCGGGATTGACCGTAATCAGTGGACTGGCGCGCGGGATCGACACCGCTGCGCATCAAGGAGCCCTGGCAGCAAAAGGCCGGACGATCGCGGTAATCGGCTCCGGACTCGCGAGGCTCTATCCGCCGGAAAACGCTGCGCTTGCCGAAAAAATTCGAGCAGGAAATGGCGCAATTGTGTCCGAATTTTCGATGGAAATTGAACCAGATCGCCAAACATTCCCAATGCGCAACCGGATCATTTCGGGTTGGAGTCACGGGATTCTCGTCGTGGAGGCAGGCTTGAATAGCGGGGCGCTCATCACGGCATCGCAGGCACTCGAACAAGGAAGGTCGGTTTATGCCGTGCCGGGTCATATTAACGCGCCGAGCGCAATGGGGTCGAATCGTCTCATTCAGCAAGGCGCGAAGCTGGTCATGGATGCCAGTGACATCCTGGATGACCTGCAGATTCTTCTACCTGAGGCAAAACCGTCTGCCGAGGCCGCCGCGAGGCCCTTGCCGTTGCTTTCTGAGGAAGAGCGCCGCATCTACGACGCCATCGAAGCGACGGAGACATCAATTGATGACATCACAGAGAAAACACGTTTGCCGAGTGCGATGGTTTCATCGACTCTGTTGCAACTGGAATTGAAGCGTTTGGTCAAACAATTGCCCGGAAAATATTTTGTAAAGCTCGGATAGGTATCGCGTTATGCGGACTTCCCCGGCCACGCGTGCCTAAAAAACGTCTCCCACTTGCAAAAGTCCTGTAAGTGGGTTCGATTGCGAGCCCCATGTCCAAGTCTCTCATAATTACAGAGAAGCCATCGGTTGCCGGCGACATCGCCAAGGCGCTGGGTGGCTTCAAAAAAGGCAAGGAATACTACGAGAACGAGAAATATCTCATTTCGTGGGCGGTCGGTCACCTGTTTGCGCTCGCCGTGCCTGCATCCATGAAGGCACAGGACAAGTGGGACATGAAGAAACTGCCCATCATGCCGCCGGAATTTGAACTCGCGCCTGCAGAAAAAATGGGCGGCCGCGTCAATGTTCTTCGTAAGCTCATCAAAGACAAAAACGTTTTGGACATCATTAATGCCTGCGACGCGGGTCGCGAAGGTGAATTGATCTTTCGCTATATCATCCAATACGCCGGCACAAAAAAACCGATCAAACGTCTGTGGCTGCAATCGATGACACCGGAGGCCATTCGCGACGGGTTTGCTCGATTGCGCAGCGACGCTGAAATGCAGCCTCTCGCCAGCGCAGCGCGGAGCCGAAACGAGGCAGACTGGCTAGTCGGCATTAACGCGACGCGTGCGTTTACGTTGCGGCTCAGCGGCGGCCGTGGAAGCACGGTCACTTCGCTTGGGCGCGTGCAGACTCCGACGCTGACGATCATCGTGGACCGCGAGAGAAAAATTCAGGAGTTCAAGCCGCGCGAGCTACACGAGATCATCGGTAAGTTTCGTGCCGCAGCGGGCGAATACGCGGGGCGTTGGTTCGACGAAGCGTTTAAAAAGGAAGAGGCTGAAAGCGAGCGAACCCAGAGACTGCTGAACCGCCTTCGGTTGAATTTGCCCGATGCCGAGCAACTTGACTCTGCAAACGGCTCTCTCTGGGACGAGCACCGGGCTGCGCCACGATTGTGGCATCGCGAAATCGCGGACGCTATTCAGCGCAAATGCGGTGGCAAGCCAGGGATCGTCGAGCTGGAAGAAAAGAAACCGACCACGCAGGCCGCGCCGCAACTGTATGATCTCACGACTTTGCAACGCGAAGCAAACAATCGCTTCGGGCTCTCGGCGAAACGCACATTGCAAATCGCGCAGGCCCTTTATGAGAAGCACAAAGCAATTACGTATCCCCGCACGGATTCGCGCGCGTTGCCGGAGGATTACCTCCCTACCGTAAGATCGACCCTGACCAAGATCGACAATCCATTTGCGCGCAAGGTGCTCGACAACAATTGGGTCACGCCGAACAAACGTATGTTCAACGACGCAAAAGTAAGCGATCACTTTGCGATTATTCCAACCGGCGCGGTTTCACATTCACTCGATGATTATGAGCGCAAGGTTTTCGATCTGGTGGCCAAGCGCTTCGTCGCCGTATTCTTTCCGCCTGCTAAATACGAGAACACGACTCGGATCACGCGTGTCGAAGGCGAGGCGTTCAAGACAGAAGGAAAAATTCTCGTCGCATCCGGATGGTTGGAAGTTTATGGCCGCGAAGCCGCGAGTGAGAAACCGGAGGAAAATCTGCCGCCCGTCAGGCAAGGCGAACGCGTCGCGACGATTAGCGTCGAAATCAAAACCGATCAGACCAAGCCACCGGCTCGCTATACCGAAGCGACCATTCTTGGTGCGATGGAGGCCGCAGGAAAACTTGTTGAAGATGAAGAACTGCGTGACGCGATGAAAGAGAAAGGGCTCGGCACACCGGCCACTCGCGCATCCATCATCGAAACGTTGATTTCAGCGCACTACCTGACCCGACAAGGAAAGGAACTGCAACCGACGGCAAAGGCCATCCAAACAATCACGCTTTTAAAAAATGCGGTGCCCGAGCTGACCAGCCCGGAACTCACCGGAGAATGGGAATTTCGTTTGCGCGAAATCGAGCATCGCAAGCTTACGCGTGATGCGTTCATGCGCGACATTCGCCATCTCACAGAAGAAATCGTCGGCAAGGCGAAGCATTTTCATCCCGATGAACATATGCCGGACAGCGAGCCGTTCGGCACGTGCCCGAAGTGTGGTTCGCCTATCATCGAGCGGTTCAAGAGTTTTACCTGCACAAACGAGGAATGCGGTTTTACGATTTGGAAGACTATTGCGGGTCGATTGCTAAGCCGCGAAGAATTTGAGACTCTCGTCCGTGACAAACATGTCGGTCCCTTAAGCGGCTTTCGCAGTCGGAAAGGCAAACGTTTCCCAGCAGTGCTCAAGCTAAGCGCTGACTTCAAGGCTGAATTTGATTTCGGGCCGAATGGTCAGGAGAACGGCGCGTCGCAACCAGTGGATTTCTCAGGAAAGGAACCCCTTGGCAAATGTCCAAAGTGCGGCGGGCGCGTGTTCGAGTTGGGAATGAGCTACGTGTGCGAAAATTCAGTAGGCCCCAATAAGACGTGCGACTTTCGAGCCGGCAAAGTCATTTTGCAGCAACCGGTAGATCCCGAACAGATGAAAAAATTGCTCAACACCGGCAAGACCGATTTGCTCTCCCGCTTCATTTCCCGCAAAGGCAGACCATTCAAAGCATTTCTAGTGCAGACTGACAAGAAAGATGTCGGCTTTGAATTTGAAAAGCGCGAGCCAAAGACCAAAAAAGAACGAAAGCCCAAGGAACGGGCTGCCAAAATCGATTTCACGGGCAAAGAATCGCTCGGCAACTGTCCAAAGTGCAGCGGAAAGATTTTTGAAACTGAGAATAGCTACATTTGTGAGCATTCGCAGGCCGACCGGAAGCCATGCAAATTCAAGCTAAGCAAAACAATTCTCGGTAAGGACATTCCAAAGGAACAGGCCCAGAAGCTACTAGCAACGGGGAAAACCGATCTCCTCGACGGTTTCATCTCGAAAAGAGGACGCCCGTTTTCCGCCTACTTGAAATTGGAAGACGGTAAAGTCGGTTTCGAGTTTCCTGAGAAAACCACGGCAGCGAAAGAATCCAAGCAGGAGAACGTTCCAGCCTCGTCTTGAGGCAAACGGACTCCTAGCCAATAACTAGTTTCGGTTCGTGCCGCCGCGTTGGTTAGCCTTGACCTGCAGGTTCAACCCGTTGTTGCACGTGATGTACCATGGCCACAGCGCCGATCAGCACGCATGCTGCGATCACTTGGTGCAGGTGGAGCGTCGCGTGAAAGATCCCCCATGTGATGCACACTGCCGCGAGTGTTTGCATCATTTCAAAATAGCCGGCCGTTGATGCGCGCGTGAGGTGCAGTCCTTGAAAATAGATCAAGAGTGGAATTCCTCCTGAGATCGAAGCCAGGAATAAGAGCAGGACGATTGCCTTAACGGGCTGCGCCTGCGCCGTCGTTGGCCAAAGCGCTGCACCCTGAAGTTTGCCGTAGACCAGAAGAATCAGCGTCATGCATGCGAGACCGATAACGATGCGCATGCTCGATGCGAGTCGAAGCGACATGCCGATCATCACCCCGCGGCCGGCGACTGTCGAGAGTCCCCAGAACAGCGCACAAATCAGTGCATACCCTGAACCAAGATTCAGGCCGGCGCGTTCAAAGGAGACCCCAATCATGGTTGGATGCGTCACAGAAACGAAGATACCGGCGACGATCGCGATGGTGGCGTAAAAGAAGAAGCGATGGGCAAGCCGGTCGCCAAAAAGCAGGAACGCCCCAACAGTTGATATAACAGGCTGGATGTTCAAAACGACATTCACCACGGTCGGATTCCCGTACTTCAATGCCAGGGTGAAGAAGATGGTGCCGACTGCTGAGCCCGCGAAGCCTGAAAAAAGAAGATAACCCCACGTGCGCACGTGCACTTTTGGAATCTCGCGTAAGCGCGGGATCAGAATCGGCAGGAACATGCTCAGAATGAGCACGTGTTCCCAAAACACGATCACCTTCGCATCGAACAACTCGTTAAGTGGAATCCGCCATGCACTCTCTGTACCCCAAAGCGCAGCGCCGAGACCAACCAGCCACGGACCATAGTTAGCACTGCGTGTTGCGCCGTTTTGCATTTCGAAGCGTGTATCGTCGGCCGTACGTCGCGTCAATGAAGGATGATCGTCTCGCTCTCTAAGACGCGATGCGAAGACGCCTCGAACTCCAAAAGCGCTTCGCCCGACATCCGATAACAAGATTTACTCGGTTTCGCAGGAGCTTTTGAAGTCCGTACGCATCCCGCATCACTTTTTCCGACAATCTCGCTAACTGATCCAACCAATCAAAAAGCATTGACACCACAACGAATGGTATGGTAATTGGAATTCCCATACTATGCGTTGCCCCAAGTGCGGGTCTCGTGATGACAAGGTCATCGATTCCCGTCAGTCACGGGATAGCTCCAGTATCCGTCGTCGTCGCGAGTGTTTGAAGTGTAAGTACCGGTTTACTACGTACGAAGAAATCGAGCGCTCTGATCTGCGCGTGGTGAAACGTGATAGAACCCATGAACCGTTTGATCGGCGTAAATTGGCTGCCAGTATCGCGAAAGCTTTTGAAAAACGCTCCACCAGTCTTCTCACCCTGGAAGACACTGTGGATGAGATTGTGCATGAACTCGAAACGAGCGGCCGTGAGGTTCCTTCGTCCGCAATCGGCGCCAAAGTGCTCGAAAAACTGCGTGGGATCGATGAAGTAGCCTATCTGCGCTACGCCTCAGTGTACCAGCGGTTTCAGGACGTCGATCAATTTGTAGATGCTATTCACACTCTTGGGCGTCGCGTAAAGCCGAATACGCTCCAGCGAGAGTTGTTTCCATCTGAGACCGCGCAGAGGCCTGCGCCCGGGCCACGAAATATCCCAATCAGTAAGAAGAATCATGGTCGCGTTTAAGGAAGAATTTCCATATCTCCGCACAGATTCGGGACAACTGTTCGAGTTCAACCGCGATTGGCTGCACGCGGCGATTACGCGCGCGGCCCATGAAGCTGGCTATCCCAGTTGGTGGCTAACTGAACACGTGACGGAAAGCATCGCCTTCTACCTGCACCTGCGAAACGACGAAAACATCGTCGCGTTTAGTCAGTTGTCCCAGACCGTACGGTACGTCCTAAAAGCGATCGGTTATAAGGAGATTGTGCCCTTTTTCGCACCGGCGCCACCGCCCATTTACATCTCGTTACTCGACATCGCTCACCATGCCGGCACAGGTTACGAGCTCGCATTTTTTGATCTTTTGGAAAAGCGGATTAACAGCCTCGTAGAAATCGGCTCCGATAATCTCGTGCTTTGCTCGCTGCAGCCTTGTGTAAAGCATCTTCGCGGGGTGAAAACGTGGACGCGCAGCTGCGATGCGTTACGCGAGGAAATTGTCTGCTTCGTGCGCGAAAGACTAACATCTGCAATCGATCCCGCAGTTGAGAGACTCGATTGTTCTCTGCGCTAACGAGTTTCGCCGGCGTCGCCCAAAAGACTTTCGCAATCGTACCGTTTCTCAGTTGAATTACCGCCAGAATGCGCAGATTTACCCGAAATCTCTAGGTGACTAACCACTTCACGCCATGACCATTTTCGAAAAAATCATCGCGCGCCAAATTCCAGCGAAAATCATCTGGGAAGATGACGATGCAGTCGCTTTTCACGACGTTGATCCACAAGCACCCGTGCACGTGCTGATTGTGCCCAAGCGAGTGGTTCCTCGCCTTGCAGATGCGAAGGATGAAGATCGCGCGCTGCTGGGGAAATTGCTTCTGATTGCGCGTGATCTGGCGAAGAAACTGGAGCTATCGAACGGCTATCGTGTCGTCATCAATTCCGGGCCGGACGCGGGTGAAAGTGTTCCGCATTTGCACGTACATCTGCTTGGCAAACGCGCGCTCGCCTGGCCACCGGGATGAAATAGCGTAAGCGTTGTCTATTGCGCTGCGCTGGTTCGCGACAGGGCGACTAGGTTCTTTTCGCGACGAGGCTCAGCCCACTCTACTCGCGAACCCGCGCCCAATCGATCCCAATGACGCGCTTGTCCGCAAACTGTTTTAACGATTTTGGGAAGACAAGATAACGCGCACCTTTCCTCTCTTTGAACCCAATGATTCCAAAGTCTGTCCCGCTTTCGCTTTTTTGGACTGTCATTACTCGATTGTTCTTTAGCTGTACCTGAAAACGCCGGTCTGCGGCGGGTTTTTGCCAAAGGGTGTAAATATTCGGTTGACTGCATTCCTCCACTATCTGCGAAAAGCGTATCGTTTTCGTTTTAAGCAGTTTCGTGGCTCAGGTGTAACCGGCGTGCCTGGGAGTCGCGCATACCAGAAAAAATCCGCCAGAGAACTATGGCAAGGAGGATCAGACTACCGTTGCTGCATTCCTGCCCTGGCGGGATTTGTAAGTCCTCAATCCATAGCCCCTGACGGAGGTCAAATTTTGCTCCAACATTGGCATCGTGCAACCCTGACCGCCTTCGTGGAAAAGGCGGAGACATTGACAAGCTGTGACGCTTCTGTTTGCATCGACGCCGTGAAATGTTTCGCGTGGCTTTTGCTGGCTTTTCTCTTCGCCACTTTGAATTCTTGTACAACACTCGTTAACCGGCGCGATCTTTACAGTCCTGAACCGGGACCAGATTCCCTGGAAGCGGCGCGCCAGTGGTACGGTGTCACAACAACACACACAACGGCGACGACGACTAGAAGGGAAGAAATCGTTTCCCCAGCGAGCGTAGGCAGATATTAGATTAGTCGACTCCTCAAACGAGCCGGACGACTCTTAACCGAATGGCAGGTTTGCCTTGATGCGGGCGACATCCGTGTCGTCCACGCGCGCTGCTTTGCTCAAATGGCGCTTCCGCTTTGCACTTTTTGCCGACAGCAAGTGGCGTCGCGAGGAGTGCGATCGCAACACTTTGCCACGCGCCGTGATCTTGAAGCGTTTTGCCACGGCTTTACGGGTTTTACTGCGCGCGATTGGCTTTGGCATAAGGCGAGAACATATTAGGTAGTTAGGTTTTCACAACCGCCTTTTGGTGTTCGCTCCGTTTGCTTTCCTTGGATATTCGCGTTTTGCGCAGAGCGCTTGCCCGCGATCACTTCGGAGTTGAACTTTACTGAAACTTTCGAGGATGAAGGAATCGCAGAACCAAAAACCGAACGTTATCATAATCGGCGCTGGATTTGGCGGCCTTCAGGCGGCGAAGAAGCTTGGTGGGAAAAATGTTCGGGTCATAGTGATCGACCGCACAAATTATCACCTCTTTCAGCCTTTACTCTACCAGGTCGCGACCGCCGCGCTCTCACCGGCAGACATTGCGGCTCCGGTGCGCGCGGTGTTAAGCAAATGTAAGAACGTCGAGGTCATCCTCGCCGAAGTGGAATCCGTGGATGTCGCTGCCAAAAAAATAAAAACGGTCGATTTAGAATTCCACTACGATTATCTGATTCTCGCGACTGGCGCCCGGCATTCTTACTTCGGACATAATGATTGGGAAAAACTGGCTCCAGGATTGAAGAGTCTTGAAGACGCGATTGAACTGCGGCGTCGGATTCTGATGGCATTCGAATACGCGGAGAAAATCGACGATGAAGCAGCGCGCAAGGCGGCAATGACCTTTGTCATCATCGGTGGCGGACCGACCGGTGTGGAAATGGCGGGAGCGATCGCAGAAATCTCTCGTTACACGCTGTCGAAAGATTTTCGCCATATCGATCCATCGCGGGCACGCGTCATTCTCATTGAAGGCGAGTCGCGCTTGCTATCTGCCTTTCCCGAGGACTTATCGCAAAGCGCTAAAAAACAGCTCACAGATCTCGGCGTAGACGTGCGCACCGGCGTAAGAGCAACGAATCTTACTGAGGCCGGAGTGCAACTCGGCGACGAATTCATACCCTGCAGGGTTAAAATCTGGGCAGCCGGTAATAACGCGTCGTTTGTTGGCAAAACACTGGGCGCGCCAATTGATCGGGTTGGTCGCATCGTTGTGAACGACGACCTTAGCATTTCCGGCCATCCTGAAGTTCAGGTCATAGGCGACCTGGCAAACTTTTCACATCAGACCGGAGAGCCTTTGCCGGGAGTGTCACCAGTGGCCATCCAACAAGGACGTCATGCCGCGCGTAACATTCTTGCGATGATTAAAGGGCGTAAACCGCAGCGTTTCCACTATTGGGACAAGGGAAACATCGCTACAATTGGTCGGAACAGAGCGGTCGCCGATTTAAAATTCATGCACTTGAGTGGTCTTCCGGCGTGGGTGGCGTGGTTGTTCGTGCATATCATTTTCCTGGTTGGTTTTCGAAACCGTCTACTCGTCCTATTTCAATGGGCGTGGGCATATTTTACGTTCAATAAGGGGGCGCGATTGATCACCCGCAATTTCCAGTCGGAACAAAGGCCGCCAGCGTGACGGATGTCATGTTGAGCAAAGCGAAACATCTCTGAATATTGTTTTCGATTGCCCCGTGGAAATGATCAGAGATTCTTCGCTTCGCTCAGAATGACAGCTCTGGACATTTCCGTGCGCAATCTCCAGCGAAAAATCGCCATCAACGTTGCCGAGATTCAAAATTTCGCCGTAAAGGCCTTGCGCCGCTGTTTGCAGTTACGCAAGCGAAAACCGACGGACCTGGATAAATTGCATGGGGTTTTGGTCTGGCTCATCTCGGATCGCCGGATGGCGCAGTTACATCGAAAGTTCATGCATCGAACGGGGCCGACCGACGTCCTGACTTTTCAACACGGCGAAATCTTTATCAGCGTTGAGACAGCAAAGAGACATGCCCGCGCGTTCGGGAATTCGCCCGCGAGAGAGCTTCGCCTCTATATCGTCCATGGGCTTCTACATCTGCATGGCTTCGATGATCGAACGCGGACCGGCGAGCGGAAAATGCACAAGATGCAGGAAAAGATTCTGCGCGACTGCAGTGGCGCTGCTCAGCCGCCAACGTCTTAGCCCGGATTGGTGACCCCGGTAGAATGGATCAACCAGAACAGGCGCTTCGATGTCGGCCTTAGCAGACAGCTTGTTTGAACTGAGAGCGTCGTATGTTAGCGTTTCCACCATGAGTCGCGAGCCACGGCGGGGAGTCGGATGCCGGGCGCAAAGCAAAGAAACACAGGGAACAACTCATATTTTGGATGAGACTGGCTCGGTAACAACCGCGGAGCCGACCACGGAAACGCAGTCGGAAGAAGATATCGACCTTCCCTGGCAGGTAGTGGTCCACAATGATCCCGTGAATTTGATGAGCTACGTGACCATGGTTTTTCAACGGGTCTTTGGGTATCCGCGCGAGAAGGCAGAAAGACACATGTTAGAAGTGCATCACAAGGGACGTTCAGTGTTATGGGCGGGCATGCGAGAGCCTGCCGAGCTTTATGTGCAGCAGTTACACGGCTATCTCCTACTCGCCACACTGGAAAAGATCCGTTGATATGGAGATTTGCCGGCACAACGACCAGATCGAGATCTCCGAACTAGACCCGTTTCTTGCCGAGCTCCTTCTACAAATTCCCGCAAGCGCCAGCCCAGACGGGGTACCACTCGCCGAGCAACGTCTTTTCAGTTCTCCAGCGAACAGAAAAGAGACCGAGCTTTGCGCAGAGTGGAAGGTGTACGTCGAACCTGAACTGCGACGCCTTTTTCGGAGCGCCACCGAAACGGTAGCTGCCGATTTGGAGCAACTAAAGGGCAACGAAAAAATTCTCGCGAATCACACTCTGCGCATTCCCGCCAAACACACCGATGCCTGGCTGAACGCGCTCAATCAGGCGCGACTAGTCATCGCGGCAAAAAATAACTTCACCGAAGGCGAATTGGGCGATCACCTTCGCTCACCCATTGGGTCGCGCCGGGACTTGAGTCTCTTCCAGATAAACTTCTACGGTTTTCTGCAGGAATTCATCCTGCGCGACCTGGGCAGTTGAGAGACGAAGGCGGGCGATTACGTTTCTTTTCGTTCTCGGACCATCGCCATGAGGCGGTCTTTGATGGCGGCTGAAGACTTCGCCGGACGCAGACTCAGCGCGAATGCTTCGTGCAACCCGTAACATTCGCCGATGTAGTCTTCGGCTTTTTTTCCAAATTTCTTCCGCGCTTTTTCGAATTCCTCCAACTCTTCCGCCTCTAACGCGCCGATGACGTAGAGCCGCGATTGGTTCTGGAATTCCTTAAAGTTCACCTTTCAACTCCTTGAGACCGTCATAGATTTTTTTCAGTCCTAGTTCAAGCCTCGTCTTTACCGTGCCTAAAGGTGTATTCGTTTTGGCGGCGATTTCGCGCTGGCTCATGCCTCGAAAAAATGCCAGGTCGATTGCCTGCTGTTGGGCGGGTGGAAGCCCACTGATTACCTTGCGTATCAAGCTGCGCGTGTCACTAAGCACGATTTCTTCTTCGGTGGAATTATGAACCCATGCATCAGGCTGTTGTTCGGTTTCATTTTGCAGGCGTTCTTCTGCGCGCGCATAAGCCTGCTTTTTCCTCAGCCCGTCAATCGCCCGACGCCGGGCCAGTGTCACCATCCAGCCAAGTGGTTTGCCCTTTTGCGAAGAGAAGTTTTTTGCCTGATTCCAAATCTCCATGAAAATCTCTTGTAAGAGATCGTCAGCCTCGGCTTCGTTGTGAATCACTCGCAAAATAAGCGCCTTCAAAATGCCGTTGTATCGATCGTAAAGCTGAGAGAGAGCATCGGAGTCCTCCACTTGGATCGCCTTCATTAATTCCAAGTCGCTAGGCGCTCCGGGCTCGAGTTGCGGCGCGACAGAGAACGGTCGCGTCCGCGATTTTGTGACGTGCACCCGTTTCCCTGGTTTGCGGCGTGTGGAAGAAATGAGTTTGGATCGTCCCATGAAAGGTTAAGAGATTGCGGCAATCAATCAGGGGAGCGCGCGCGAACTAACCACCAAGTCTCTTAAGCTGCATAGACCACTTCGTCCACCGGTTTCCAAGACAGACTCTCCAACGTACCCCGAATCGTCCCTCCCGATAAATCTTGACCTCTCGACGGTGGCTCCACTACGTTCGGTAGACCTAAACCGCGCCTGACCAAAACTGCTTCTGTTCCGGGAAGACCCAGCTCTTGCGGAACAATTGACGAACCGATGATTGCGTCGCGCGTCTTATGCGTCAAAAATTAAACGCATGGCGCAAGAGGAAACTCCAACGAACGTGGATCCGTTGTGGTACAAAGACGCGATCATCTACGAGATGCACGTCAAAACGTTTTGCGACAGCGATGGGGACGGGATGGGTGACTTTCGCGGAGTGATCGAGAAACTGGATTACCTTCAGGAACTCGGCATCACCGCCATTTGGCTCCTGCCCTTTTATCCGTCGCCGCTGCGAGATGACGGATACGACATCGCCGATTACTTCGACGTCAATCCAAATTTCGGCACTCTCGATGATTTCCGTGCATTCCTTGACGCGGCGCATGCGCGAAACCTGCAGGTCATTACGGAGCTGGTCATCAATCACACTTCCGATCAAAATCCGTGGTTTCAAAAGTCGCGTCGCGCTGTAGCCGCCGCCGGGGCTGGCATCTCCAGCAACGATCTTGCTTACAAAGACTTCTATGTGTGGAGCGACACGCCCGAAAAATACAAGGATTCGCGGATCATTTTTAAAGACTTCGAAACCTCGAACTGGGCATGGGACCCTGTCGCGAAAGCCTATTATTGGCATCGCTTTTACTCGCATCAGCCGGATCTGAACTTTGATAACCCGGCGGTGCATGATGCCGTGGAGAGAGTTTGCGATTTCTGGCTGGGGCTGGGCGTAGACGGACTTCGTCTTGACGCTGTCCCGTACCTTTACGAGAGAGAAAACACCAGCTGCGAGAATTTGCCAGAGACACACCAATACCTGCGTAAGCTCCGTGCTCACATCGACGCAAAATTTCCAAATCGCATGCTGCTCTCGGAGGCGAACCAATGGCCTGAAGATGCAGCCGCTTACTTCGGCAGCGGCGACGAATCGCACATGAATTTTCACTTTCCGCTCATGCCGCGCATGTTCATGGCGCTGCAGATGGAGGACCGCTTTCCCATCATCGACATCCTGGAACAGACTCCATCGATCCCTGAGCAGTGTCAGTGGGCGATGTTTCTGAGGAATCATGACGAACTGACCCTGGAAATGGTCACCGACGAGGAGCGAGATTACATGTATCGAGTTTACGCTACCGATCCGCACGCTCGCATTAATCTTGGAATTCGTCGGCGTCTCGCGCCATTGCTCGCAAACAGCCGCCGCAAAATCGAGCTGCTCAACACGCTGCTGTTCTCAATGCCTGGTACTCCGATCATTTATTACGGAGATGAGATTGGCATGGGCGACAATTTTTATCTGGGCGATCGCAACGGCTGCCGGACACCGATGCAGTGGAGCCCTGACCGCAACGCCGGATTTTCAAGAGCAAATCCACAGCAGCTTTATCTGCCGATCACGATCGACCCTGAATATCATTACGAAGCCGTCAACGTGGAAAACCACCAGAAAAATCTCTCCTCGTTGCTTTGGTGGACGCGGCGGGTCATCGCCATGCGGAAAAATTTCAAGGCATTTTCGCGCGGCTCGCTTGAATTTCTCTATCCGGACAACCCGAAGGTTCTCACCTTTCTTCGCCGGCACGGGGACGAGATCATTCTGGTAGTAGTAAATCTCTCGCGCTTTGCGCAGTCGGCAGAATTAGATCTTTCGCGCTTTGCCGGTTACGTACCGATGGAGGTTTTTAGTCGCAACCTCTTTCGGCCGATCAGAAAATCCCGTTACGTCATCACGCTGGGTCCGCATGCGTACTACTGGTTCGCCCTGCACGCGCCGACCGATGGGCGCCGTATTCTACGAAAGAAAGCGGTGCCGATAATCGGCGCGCTAATCGAGCTGGAAAAGCTCCTGGATAATGGTCAGCGCGCTGCAATTGAAGGCGAAATTTTACCCAGATACCTTCAGACATGCCGCTGGTTCGGTTCGAAGGCGCGGACCTTTCGCAATCTAAAGGTCGTTGAGCAGCCTGCAATCTCAGCGGACGGTGATAGCGCCCACCTTTGGTTCGTCGAAGTCAGTTATTTGGATGGACCAACGGAAACTTATGCGCTCCCGGTCAAAATCGCTTCTGGAGACGCCGCGCGCTCAATATCTCAAGCTGCACCGCATGCGGTTATCGCGCGTTTTGAAGGCAGTGGAGAAAATATTCTGTTTGACGCCATCTGGGATCCGAAGTGTCGCTCACAATTCCTTACAGCGATCGTTCGTGGCGAGAAAATGAAAGCGCGAGCCGGCGAACTTGTCGGCACAGTTGTCAAAACGATCGAACCAGACCAGGCGGTCAGCTTCGAGAATTCAGAGGTTTTGGCTGCAGAGCAGAGCAACTCTTCGATGCTCTTTGATAACAAATTTTTCCTTAAGCTTTATCGCAAGCTCGAGGATGGCATCAATCCAGACGTTGAAATAACTCGATTTCTCACAGAGCACACCAAGTTCCCAAATGTGCCGGCGTTTGTCGGCGCGATCGAATACCGCCAGCCAAAAGCGGAACCGACTGTTGTTTGTCTGCTGCAGCGAGCCGTCTCCAGCGAAGCCGATGTCTGGACACTCGCCTTGGACGCAGTCGGCCGCTATTACGAGCGTGTGCTGGGCCGCAAAGCGGATCTTCAGAATGAAACCGCGCCGCCCGGCGCGTTGCTCGATGAGCTGGTCGGCGGCGTTCATCCTGAGAAAACAAATTTGCTGGGACAACGCACCGGTGAGTTACATCTCGCGCTCGCCTCGAATTCCGATGATCCGGCGTTCCGACCGGAGCCATTCAATGCGATGGCCCAACGCTCCGTTTACCAAAACATGCGGGCGTCGTTGCGCCGCGCGTTTACTTTTTTGGAAAAGAAAATATGCGACCTTCCGGCAGCTTTCCGCGACGAAGCCAAGGAAGTGCTCGACGCCGAACAAGAGATACTGGCGCGCGAAAAACGGCTGCTCGATCGTCGCACCAATGCCGCCAAAATCCGGATTCATGGCGACTATCATCTTGGTCAGTTGCTTTACACCGGAAAAGACGTCGTCATTTTGGATTTCGAAGGCGAACCGGCGCGACCGCTGAGCGAACGAAAACTGAAACGCTCCGCACTCCGTGATGTCGCCGGCATGATGCGATCGTTCCAATACGCTGCCTACAGCGCCCTTTGGCAACCGGCCATGCGCAAAGAAGATGTGCCATTCTTGGAACGCTGGGCCGATCTCTGGTATCGTCACATGGCCAGCGTTTTTCTACGGAGCTATTTGAAGACAACAGGCAGCGCTGTCTTCATCCCACAACGCAGCGAAGACCTGCAAATCATGCTCGAAGCCTATCTGCTCGACAAAGCTGTTTACGAAATTGGTTACGAACTAAACAATCGCCCCAGCTGGGTCGTGATCCCCATCCGCGGGATCAAGCACATTTTGAAATCGGCTTAAAGGTAGCCGTCAATCTGATCGCAATCCTTCGTCTGGGATGTTGTAACAAGATTGACTCAGCGTTGAAACGCTGGCCTGTTTTCAGAAGATTATATTAAATACTTGCGGCGATCTAGCCTGCGCTTATAAGCACACTCAACCAGTTTTATGAACCAATATCTCGACAAGATCGACAATGACATTGCGGAGAAACATCTTTTGAAACATCCGTTTTATCTCGCGTGGACGCGCGGAGAATTGAGCAAGCAGGCGCTTACAGATTATGCGCGGCAGTATTATCATCATGTCGCGGCGTTTCCGACGTATCTATCCGCCGTGCACGCGCAGTGCGATGATCAAGCAACCCGCAAACAAATGCTCACCAATTTGATCGATGAAGAAGCCGAGTCGCCGAATCATCCCGAGCTTTGGAAGAAATTTGCGCAAGGGCTTGGTATCAACGACATCGATCTTGCGCGAACCGAGAAACAACCGGAGACGAAAAAATTGATTGAAACATTCCGCTTGGTTTGTGGCCAGGGATCGACGGCTGAAGGTTTGGGCGCACTGTATGCGTACGAGAGCCAAATTCCCTCTATCTGTGAATCGAAGATTGACGGGCTCAAAAAACACTACGGATTCACCAAATCCGAGCACTACGAATATTTCACTGTCCACATCGAGGCAGATCGCGAGCATTCTGCGGCTGAGCGCGACTTGCTGCGCCGCTACCTCGACGACCGCAATTTCGAATCAGTGAAAGTCTCAGTGCGCCGCGTTCTCGACGCGCTCTGGGAAATGCTCTCGGGCGTTTGCCGGCGTCACGCGATCGCGTGCTGAGACCGGTTCGTTCATGGAGTTGCGTCCACGGCGCGGTGTTGCCGTGCCATTAACGCCTCAACCGGCCTTCGCTCCAACTACGCGGCGCGGCAGGCACAGCGAGCCTACTACATCAGCTTACCGTGGCCGCAAGACGAGAAACGAACGAATCTTGTGGCGACAAACTGACAGCACTTGCGGCTGGCTGGGATCAAGCGCGGCAGCGATCTTGTTGTAATCCGCAACTGACGTAACCGGTTGTTGATTGATTTGCTCGATCACATCGCCTTTTTGCAGTTCCGCGACACCGCTGTCAGGATCAACTCCGCTAACCAAAACACCTTGCACATTTGCGGGCAGATCCAGTTGGCGTGCTGTTTCAGGAGTCAGGTCTTCCACATGAATTGAAGCGAGAGGTCCATTACTCGTTTCTTGATCGTTCGACTCCCCCGGAGGCTGGGGCTGCGAGGGGCCTCGTTTCGGTGAGACGCGAGCCGATTGATAATCGATCGGTTGCTCCTTAATCTGCGTCGTTACCTTGAGCGGTTTCCCATTACGCACGACTTCCAGTTCCACTTGTTTATTCAGCTGGGTTTGGGCCACGAGAGTCCGCAGCGCGCTGAAATTCTTTACATCACGGCCGTCGAATTTGTGGATCACATCCCCTGGCTGAACGCCGGCCTGGGCGGCGGGCGATCCAGGCATCACGCCCGCGACCGGCACTCCGTCTGTCTCCGCGCTCGTGTCATCGGGTTGTAACGCCCGAGTTTGGATCCCGAGATAGCCGCGAATGATTCGCCCCTGCTTCAACAGACTTTCCAGTGCTGTCCGAACCGTATTTGACGGAATAGCGAAACCCACTCCCTGCGAGCCGCCGGTGGTCGAGGCGATTGCCGTGTTGATCCCGATTACTTCGCCGCGAAGATTAACCAATGGCCCTCCGCTGTTCCCTGGATTAATTGCCGCGTTTGTTTGCAGGAGGTCCCCGAAACCGTCGGCGCGGTTTGGTCGCATTTTCGAACTGATAATGCCGTCCGTTACCGTCTCCTCAAATCCAAATGGATTTCCAATGGCCAAAACAAAATCTCCTGGCTGAACCATGTCCGAGTCAGCCAATTTGAGCGGCTTGACGCCCGGATCGTCAATCTTGAGCACGGCCAGATCAACCTCGGAGTCCGCGCCGACTAACCGCGCTTTCTTCGTCTGCCCATCGCTCAACTGGACCTCGATTTGATCAACCTGATTGCCTTCTCTGTCGGTGACCACATGACTGTTTGTGATGATATGGCCTTCATTTGTTACGATCACACCTGAGCCAAGCGAGTTTTGCACGAGGGTCTCGTCACGCGGACTACGAAATTGCCGCCGGTTCTGGAAAAAAAATTCGAACGGATCAAGCCCGGATTCCCGTCGGATACCGATCTTCTTTGATGTTTTGACGGCAACAACTGACGGGATCACGCTCTTAACGAGTGCGCGCCGCTCCCGGTTCAACGCCTCAAGCGACGGGACTTGCTTTGGATCGACGCTCGGATTCGATGCCAGCGTGTATTTTTCCGGCTTTCGGCCAGAAGGTAGATTCAAACCGCCATGCTTCAGGCGATAGTCGTACAACAGAGAAATTCCCGCGCTGACCAGCAAGACAAAAAGCAAAAATTTCGCAAAGTTTTTCATTAACTAACGTTAGAAAAGGTTCGTCCCTGTTGTTCGACAATTAAACGCCGGAAACGTTGATTGTCAGGCAATTCCAAACGGGGGTCCCTTTCCAAAATCGATACGGCGGCTGCGCGCGCGCGCCGCATCAAATGCGCGTCTGTCTTCAAGTTACCAATCTTGAGCGCAGGCAGTCCGCTCTGAGCCGTGCCAAGCAGGTCGCCTGGGCCACGCAATTCCCAGTCTGCCTCTGCCACTTCGAAGCCATCTCTTGTTCTTTCTAAAACCGCCAGTTTTGCTGAAGCCTCTTTCGCCGGAACTGAGGTGAGCAAAATGCAATACGACTTGTGCTCCCCTCGCCCGATCCGTCCGCGAAGCTGATGCAGTTGCGCAAGCCCAAAACGCTCCGCGTTTTCAATAAGCATCACGCTGGCGTTGGCAACGTCTACACCGACCTCAAGCACAGTCGTGCTGATCAGCGCGTTTGTCTCGCCACTGCGAAAACGTTCCATGATTTCCTGCTTTTTCGACGGAGGAATTCGGCCGTGCAGCAGATCACAGCGAAATGGATGCAAACGCTCCCTCCACAATTCGTATTCGGCCGCAGCGGCTTTGGCGTCGAGTTTTTCACTTTCATCGATCAACGGATAGATCACATAAAGCTGGCGGCCGGCCTCCAACTGTGTTCGTAAAAAAGAAAGCACCTCGCCGAGTTTCGATTCATCGCGCACAGCCGTAACGATTTTCCCCCGGTTCCGCGGCATCTCATCGATAGTTGAGACATCGAGGTCGCCGTAAATTGTCATTGTCAGCGTGCGCGGGATCGGCGTCGCGGTCATCACCAGCACGTCGGCCGCTGGTTCGTGCGCGCTCAATCGGGCGCGCTGCGCAACGCCGAACTTATGCTGCTCATCGATCACAACGAGCCCAAGGTTCGAAAACGAAACTTTATCGAATAGCAACGCATGTGTCCCAACGATGATCTGAGGTTCCTCGCGCACCGAATCGCCGACACGCCCAAATAACGGCAACGGTCCGCTTTCCTCCTGCCGCGCGGCGGTTCGCAGCGCCACGCTTACGCCGAGCGACTCGAGCCAGCGCCGTAAGACATCATAATGTTGCTCCGCCAGAATTTGTGTAGGCGCCATAAACGCGGCCTGATAGCCGCCCTCGACAGCGAGTAGCATCGCTGCGATAGCCACAGCGGTTTTTCCCGAACCCACGTCTCCCTGTAGCAAACGATTCATAGGGTGACTCGCGGCCAGATCGTGCCGGATTTCATGAATCACCTTAGACTGCGCACTAGTCAGCTGGAACGGTAACGATTTGAGAAACCTGTCGAGCAGCTCGCCTGCTCCACAGTGTTTCTCGCTGCGGCGTATCGAGACATCGGCGCGTCGCGACGCAATCAGCATTTGCATCGCGAAGAATTCGGTGAGCACGAGGTGTTCGTGCGCGGCATCACGCGCTTCCCGGCTAACTGGGAAATGGATTGCGCGAATCGCGTCGCGTCTCTCGCCTTTGGCAAGATCGCTCGGCGTCAATCTTTCCAATCCGGCGTCAGTGGACGGAAGTTCGTTCAACAGCCGGTAAATCATGCTGCGCAAGACACGCTGCGAAAGACCTTCCGTTGCAGCGTAGATTGGCGTGATTCTACGAAAATGAATCGATATCTCCTCGTCATTCTCGATGACTTCGAACTCTGGATGGTCCATGCAAATTCGCTTCCCGCGTAACCGCGGCTTGCCAAAGACCACCATGCGTTGACCGGTGGCGATCATTTTCTGCACGTAATGCAGATTGAACCACCTGCATACCAGCGGCTCGCTCAGAGCGTTCGGGTTCGATTCTTGCAGTGTGGCCTCGAAAATTTTCTTCCAGCCGCCGAAACGCCGGAGCGACGTTTTCACCACTTCCCCGCAAAGACAGATCGGAACATCGCTCTCTTCGCGTGGAAACTGCGGGAACTCAGTTCGATCTTCGTGCCGTCGCGGAAAATGCGTAAGCAAATCTTCCACTGTCTCGATGCCAAGCCGCCGCAGCGCGAGAAGCTTCGGGCGTGGGATCCAATTTAATTCTTCGAGCGACTGCGAAATTGCAACACTGCTGGGCAACGGTTTCGGAAACGCCGGTGAGCCGTGATCAGTAAGCGGTGAGCGGTTAGATAACTTTGCGCTGTTCACTGTTCACCAGCGCGGCGTTCAGCGTGCCGCACCGCCTCGATCTGCATGGCAACCAAAGTTTCGCCGTCATATTCGTCGGCGCGAATCCGAAATGCGATGTCCCACGGCGTTGGCGGCAATGGATTCGTCACGCCGTCAAAAAAAACTGCGCGGCGATGGCGACTCCCCTGACGCAGACGAAAGATGAGATGTTTTTCGTTGACTACCCTGGGAAGCGCAACCGGCTCGACCTCTCGCGCAAGGAAAAGTGGCTGGGGATTTCCATTTCCAAATGGCTGCAACATTTCGTGCCAGCGCAGCAAATCCATATCGATCTCCGTGAATGCCAGCTCATGGTCTAGTCGCACGCAAGGTTGAAGAGCTTCTTCGGAAAGAATTTCATGTGCAGCTTTGCGAAATGCTTCAGCAAAGAGGTCGAAATTTTCCTCGTGCAGTGCAAGACCGGCCGCCATTTCGTGCCCGCCGAATTTGTCGAGTCTCTCCGCGCAGCAGCTTAACGCTTCGACGAGATTCAACCCCTCAATACTTCGTCCGCTTCCTTTGCCGATTCCATTCTCGTCAAAGCCAATGACGATGGTAGGTCGATGATATCTTCGCGCGATCCGTGATGCCACAATGCCCAGTACTCCCTGATGCCAGCCGGGCGCCCCAACCACAATTGCTGCGTCGCGCGCCGCATCGAGCCGATCCTCTACCTTCTCTATCGCTGAGTCGAAGATTTGTTTTTCCACCTCCTGGCGTTCGCGATTTTGGCGGTCGAGCTCCGCGGCGAGCATTGTTGCCTCGCCGTCATCGTCGGTGAGCAATAGGCGTAACGATTTCTCCGCTGTGCTCAAACGCCCTGCAGCGTTCAATCGCGGGCCAAGCCGGTAAGCAATGGCCTCAGGCAAAATTGGCCTCCGCACCCCGGCAAGCTGCATTAATTTCCTGAGCCCGATACGTGAAGTCTGCCCGATCTCGATCGCGCCCCGCTGCACTAAAATGCGGTTTTCGGCACGAAGCGGCACGATGTCCGCCACGGTGCCGAGCGCCACAAGGTCGAGCTTGGATTTCAAATCGAACGCAGGCAGTGGCGCCGTTTTCAGCAATGCATGACAAAGTTTGAAAACAATGCCGACGCTGCACAGATACTCGAAGCCGGAGTCCGTTGTTTTCGGGTTTACCATCGCGATGCAGTCGGGTAACGCCGACTTCGGCTCATGATGATCGAGCACGATCACGTCCACGCCGCGTTTCCCAAGATCGGCAATCTCTTTTGCTGACGAGGTCCCGCAATCGATAGCGATCAACAGTTGGGGTCGATATTGCCCGAGACAACGCTCGATGCCTTCGGGGCTCAAGCCATAGCCTTCCTCCATACGCAACGGCAAAAACAGTTCCGGAGCCCTGCCGTAAGCGCCCAACGCCTCCGCAAGCAAAGTCAGTGATGTGACGCCATCCACATCGTAATCGCCGAAGAGTACGATGCGTTCTCGTCGATTCACGGCCTCGAGAATGCGGGAAACAGCCGCGTGCATTTGAGGCAGTAAAAATGGATCACTCAGCGAGCTTAAGCGCGGCCGCAGAAATGTGTTCGCGTCTTCCGCGCAGCGAAACCCTTTTCGCAAAAGCAACCGCGCAATGCACTCCGATCCGCAAATTTCGCTCCACGTAATTCCCGACTCGTCAGCATTCAGCTCCTCAGGCTGCGGAATAACCCATCGGCTTTGCGGCCGAATAAATTTCCCAAGAGACTGCGCATCGGTTGGATTTTCCTCTGCGCGGTTTCGCCGCCTAAGACTCCTGGGTGCTTCTGCATCGATTGGACTCCGGTCTACGCGGCTTTGCACGGATCAGTTTATTTGCGGAAAGTCTTCTGACAAGATGCGATGAATTATCGCGACGCCTGGTGAGCATGCTCGACACAGAACGATTTTCACTGCAAAAAAAAGGGCCGTGATTAAGGCAATACCGGTTTTCGTAGCGGGCGCAGTTTCACTGATGAGGGCCGATTGCTCGACCGGCAGAATAAGGAGTTCAACGATTCAGTCTGCGGCCGCTCAGAGAGATTACGAACGATTGTCGGGCACCTGGCAACTAACACGCGGAGTCGTAAACGGGAAGCCTGCGCTTGCGAGTGCGGCGCGAAATACAATTCTGATCACTGATCACAACACGTTCCGATTTCCAAAGGCGAGCGGCGTCGGAACGCATCCAGCCGGGACCTTTACTGTGAATCCGGATACGAAACCCAAACAAGTGGACTCAATCGCGGAAGGCGGACCGCACGTCGGTCAACTAACGCGCGGCATTTACGAGATTCTCGACGCAAACCATAAGCGCGCGTGTTGGGGGCAACCAGGCGGCCCGCGCCCCAACAGAATTCACCTCACGTCCGGGAACCGGACGGATTCTTCAATATTGGAAGAAAATTGGACCGGTGCCCTCCAGTTAGGGATACATGGAACCTCGGGTCACTAATTCAAACGCGTCACAGGCAATCAGATTCAAATGAGATTCCGCTGGTTGGAGCTCATCTGCATTCTTCTTCTATTGGTCTACGGAGTGTCGCCATACTTTTCATTCTGGCGATTCAGGGCAGCACTTCGGTCTGGCGACAGCGCGGCGCTGAGTTCACGCATGGATTTTCCGGCTATTCGAGCATCGTTAAAGAAACAGCTTGTTGCGCGGTTCACTCAGGGAACGACGGGTCACAAGTGGTGGAATGATATTGGCCCAACGCTGATTGACGCGATCGTTGATGCTTACGTTACTCCTGAAGGCATTGCGGCGTTAATATCCAATCCGGAAGTCTTAAAAAGCCTCAAACATCCGCAACAGTTCCGCTTCCCTACCGGCGAAGCTGAAGATTGGTCGAAAGTAAAATACGCATTCTTTACAGGTCCGCGCACTTTTGTTGTCGAACGAGATGGAATCAAACTTCGATTCCGTTTCACAGGCACGGGCTGGAAGCTCTACGACCTCCACCTTGGTCTGGGTGAGGCAGAGCCGATAGTTCTTCACGAACGAAATCGCTCGCTAAACAACACGAAACGCGAGATCGCGCTTTGGAAGCAGACCGTGCTTTATGCACAAATTAGCGAAGATTCGCAGACCTTCCTTTTCCTTTTCCTCAAACCCGAATCGAAGATGTTCGGTGTAGTAGTGCGAGAGGAATTCGCGATCGACTCCCCTCCGTTGCCAGGGGTCGGCGACCCGGGCTACGACTTCCCCGATCAAGTTGTCGAGATTAGCAAGGTTTGCATCGCGCAAGCCCCGAAGCAGATTCGCGATTTGTTTTGGATCGGCGACTTCGGGGCGAATAAGCCAGAGCCCGTAAACGAACGGCAGGTTGAAAAGTTTCTTCCATTGTTCGCCAAGATCCCAGAAAGAAAATTCGTTAGCGTACTCTTGTTGGACGTAGATAGCTTGATCCCCGATGAGAAGTTGTGCGCGACCGACCGAAGCTGACCTCGTCACGGCGGGGGCTTCCGCGACACGCTGAACCAAGCACGGATTCAATCCGAGATCCGCGAGCAAACAACGCAAAAGGTTGATAGAAGTTTCTGATGCCGGATCGAGTTCGATCTCTTTGATCTCCGCAATCTCGCCACGATGCGCGACGATTACGCTGTAAACCGGTCCGTTCGAAGAAATGGAAACGTCATCAACGATCCGGTAGATCGGGTTACGCAGAAATTCGAAACTGGATACAAGCGCAACATCAAGTTTGCCAGCGGCGAGTTTATTGCAGAGCGCTGATGGGTGATCGAAGTCCACGTCGCCTTCCCAGCCGTGGATGAGCGGGCGGGCGTTGAGATATTTTACGCAACCGATGCGGAGCGAGTTCAAGTGCTCGGTGATTGGCGGTCAGTGATCAAAGGCCGGACTGTCTGCGGCACAAACCAAACGATGTTCAGTTCACCGCTCACTGATCATTGTTCGCATCTCATTTCAGGCGCAGACTAATTCGGGCTCGTTAGGCTGTCCCGCTCGGCTGGCGCCATTCAAACGCCGATAGTGACTGTCACGCTGCACCGGCTCGCGGCCCGCCTCCCGAATGGCATGTTCGAGAGCAGCTACGGTCTGCTGCTGCGGAGTAGTTGCGCCAGCCATGTGGAAGATTTTCTCTTCCAAAATTGTGCCATGCAGATCGTCCACGCCGTAACTGAGCGACACCTGCGCGAGAGGCAACCCGAGGCTGACCCAATAAGCGGTCAGATGATCGATGTTATCCAAATAAATGCGGCTCACCGCGAGATTGCGAAGCTGCTCAAAGGCGGAGGCGCGCTTGATCTGGGCGAGGATCCCATGGGATTGAGACGGTTCGAAAGCAAAAGGCACGAAGCCAGTGAACCCGCCAGTCTCATCCTGTAATTCTCGGATCTGCCGCAAATGATCCACTCGTTGAGCAAGCGTTTCGATATGCCCGTAGAGCATGGTGCAGGTGCTGCGGCCGCCCATTGAGTGCCAGGTTCGATGAACCTCGAGCCATTCAGCCGCAGTTTCTTTGCCGCGGCAGACTTTATCGCGTACAACAGGATCGAAAATCTCCGCGCCGCCACCGGTGATCGAGCCGAGACCAGCGGCGCGCAAAGTCTCCAGTGTGTCACGGATTGGCATCCGGAAAATCCGCTGAGCCAAATGCCGCACCTCGATCGCGGTAAAGGCCTTGATGTGAAGGTTCGGTTCGAGTGCGCGTAGCCTCTGCAAAAGATCCAAATACCATTCTTTCTTTAGAGTCGGATGCAGTCCGCCTACCATGTGCACTTCTGTAATTCCCAGGGGAAGTGCATCTCCCACCACTCGAATAATTTCGTCGATCGCGTATTCAAACGCATGTGCGTCGCGCTTTTTGGCAGCGAAGGCACAGAACTGGCAGGATAAGATACAAATGTTGGAGTAATTGATGTAACGATTGTGGATGTAAGTGGCGTAGTTGCCGTTTTTTCGTTCGCGCACAACGTTGGCCATCATTCCAAGGGCATTAAGGTCATTTGCACCATACAGAGCCAGAGCGTCTGCCTCTGAAACCCGCTGCTGCCCTTCAACCTTTTCTGCAATCGGCCTGAATTCTTTCGGAATAAGCTGGTAATTCATGCGGAGGCTGAGGGAAAGCCCTCGGTAACAAGCATTGCACAGGCGGCTTGAGCCTTGCAACAAAAACCATGGCGGCCACGAATGTGACGGAGGACGAATTTTGGACAATTGCATTTTTTTACCAAAGTTCGCTGGACGCAAACGTCTAATGGCGACTGTGGAAGTGCGTCGGTGTGCTCCTTCTTACTCTTTCTCCTCTTGCAGAGCGGGGCCTTGGAGCATGAGCAAGAGCGTGAATGAGAGTAAACTACAGTGACCGATGGCTCGTAACGATCGTGGAAATAAAGGGAGATCGGAAGAAGACGCCGACGATGTGCGCCTCATGCGGCTTATCGGTCGAGGCGACACCATCGCGCTCGAGCACCTGATCGAGAAACACCAAGCCTTGGTCGCCGGCACCGTGGCGCGCATGCTGGGCAGCAATTCCGACGTAGAAGACATCGCGCAGCAGGTATTCATTCGAGTCTGGAAAAGCGCGCGTCGCTATGTCCCGCGGGCAAAATTCACGACCTGGCTACTAAAAATTACGCGTAATCTCGTTTTCAACGAGCTGCGCCGCGCCAAGCGTCACGCGCATGTTCCACTTCAGGCGGAAGCGGGCGCAGAAGATCCGCCCCTGAAAGATGAGGCGAACCTGGCTCCCGATGCTTCCTTGCTGGAAGGGGAACTTCTGCGAACGATCGAAGGAGCAATCCTCCAGCTTCCGGAGACCCAGCGAATGGCACTGGTTCTCCGGAGATATGAGCAGCTTAGTTATGAGCAAATTGCCGAAGTTCTCGACCTCTCAGTTCCCGCTGTAAAAAGCGTTCTCTTTCGCGCGCGGACCGAACTGCGCTCGCGGCTAAGCAAGTATCTTGGTTAGGTTCGCCATTTTCTTGCTCTTACTCGTGCTCGCCTCTTCTGCGGGAAAAACTGACAGCTTCTCCTACAGTTACGACTACCGCGCAATCACGCGGCCCCGCACACGCTTAATTTGGCTATGATGCGTGAGAACGTGGACACGTCCATCGCTGCCACGAAAAAATGCGCTTAACAGCCAGCTGACGATCGAAATGATGATCGCGCCGAAAAATGCGCGCCAAAAACCGGGCACTTCAAAGCATGGCATGATCTCGCCGACGAATTTCAACATCAGCGCGTTAATAATTAAGATGAAAAGCCCTAGAGTAATGAGAATCAACGGCAGACTCAGCAACAGAAGGATGGGACGAATGAAAGCATTGATGATACCGAGCAGAAGCGATGCGCCGAGCAGACAACCGAGGTGGTCGCCGTAATTGATTCCGACAATCGGCGCAGCCACAAACACGGCGATTGTGGTCGCGATCCAGCGGAAAACAAAATGTCTCATGCCAGTAAAGTTTCGAAATTTACTCCTCTATTAAAGAAGCGCGAGAAAGCACTTGCCAACCAATCGATGAACGCTAAACGAATTAAAGTCATTAACGATAAAATCTGTGCCCAAAAAAAAGAAAATTGTCCAAGATAAAAATAAGGCGCATCCCGAGACCGGCGGATTGTTCAAAGTAAAAGCTGGTAAAGGCAATCGCACTCGACGCAGCACTGCGAGTCGAAAACGGCGCGAGACCAATGCCAGGAAAAGCCCGGCCATAGCAAACGCTTCAATGCCATTCGAGACGCCGGGCATTGCAGAGCCGTCGGACGAGGCGATTCGGCTCCGAGCCTACTTCATCTCGGAGCGACGACGTCGATTTGCGCTGACCGGTGACGCAGAGTCCGACTGGCTCGAAGCAAAGCGGCAACTGGTATCCGAAGCCGGTCGCCGCTAAGGTGAGAACTAAAGCGGCCGCGAATCGCCGGTAATTAATGAAATGGAAAACGCTCTTGTCGATTTAGCGCAGGCTCTGCGAGAACGCCTCGCAGTGATTCGCGACGAGCAAAGCCGCCGTGATGAAGCAAAACACATCGCGCGATTGCGCACTGTCTCAGAAAAGATCGACCGGTTACAAGCAGCGCTGCCGCAGCCCGTCGATCCCCGACTAGCGCATTATCTTCAGCGCAAGAGTTACGACAAAGCCCTCGAGTTCCTCGAGGGACGGATCACCGTGAATACAGCTCGACGATGAGCTGCTCGTTCACGATCGGCTGTATCTCTTCTCGAGAGGGAATGCGCGCAACCTTGCCGCTGAGCCCGTCGCGATCGACTGTGAGCCAGTCGGGCACGGGAACAATTTGCGTAAGATCAAGGTTACGGAGCACGAGTTGACGCGATTTCGGCTTGTCTTTGATCGTGATTTCGTCGCCTGCTTTCACGTTGTAGGAAGCGACATTCACGCCGCGCGCGTTCACAAGCACGTGGCCGTGCGACACCAGCTGGCGAGCAGCGTTGCGAGTGTTAGCGAGGCCAAGGCGATAAACCACGTTATCGAGACGCGTCTCTAATAGTTGAAGAAGTGTTTCACCGGTCACACCGCGTTTCTGCAGCGCCTTCTCGAAAATCCTCCGAAATTGCCGCTCGAGAAGTCCGTATTGATAACGCAGCTTCTGTTTTTCGCCGAGCGCAATCGCGTACTCCGATTGTTTGCGCCGGGACCCTCTTGGGCCATGCATGCCGGGCGGATAATTCTTCCGCTCCAATGCCTTGGAAGAACCGAAAAGCGGCACGCCGTAACGCCGGCTCACTCTTGTTTTTGGTCCTGTATATCTGGCCATTTTGGAAAGGTGATAGTTGATAGTGTCAGACGCGGCGTTGTTTTGGCGGACGACAACCGTTATGTGGCACAGGAGTAACATCGCGAATCACGGTGAGATCGAGCCCTACTGCCTGCAACGCGCGAACCGCGGATTCTCGTCCGGCCCCTGGCCCTTTTACCAAAACTTCCACTTCCTTCAGCCCATGACCCATTGCCTGACGGGACGCGTCCTGGGCAACCATCTGCGCTGCATAAGCAGTGCTTTTGCGCGAACCCTTGAAGCCGACTTTGCCAGCGCTCGACCATCCGATCACGTTGCCTTTCATGTCGGTGATCGTCACGATTGTGTTGTTGAACGTCGAAAGCACGTGCGCGATGCCCGAATGAACGTTCTTGCTGCCTTTCGCTTTGACGATCTTTGGCTTCTCGACGTCATCGCCTGAAAGCGAAAGATTTTCCGAAGCTGCTGCCGCGGCAGGGGCCGGCCGTTCCTTTTTTTGTTTGCCTGATTTTTTAGCGGGCTTCGCTGGCGCGTCGGCCTTTGACGCTGCGGGCTTTTCTCCTTCGCGGGGACCAGCGGGAGTCGCCGCTGGTGTGGGCTCCTTCGTTTTCGGCTCTTCTGAGCTTGGGTTGGTTGGATTCGCTGAGTCAGCCATAACTCTAATTAGTCGTTAGACCTTGCCGGCTTTGGCTTCCGGATTGCGGACAACGCCCACGGTCTTGCGTGGTCCCTTGCGCGTCCGGGCATTCGTCGAAGTGCGTTGTCCGCGCACGGGCAAACCTTTCCGATGCCGAATGCCGCGATAAGAATTGATTGCCTGCAGACGTTTCAAGTTGCCCTGTACGTCGCGACGCAAATCGCCTTCAATCTTGATCTTGTTGTTCGTAATGGCGTGAATGATTTCGTTCAATTGCTGCGGCGTAAGGCTTTTCGCACGCAAGTTGGGATCAATATTCGTCTGTTCGAGAATCCGCCGAGCTGTCGCAAAACCGATTCCATAGATATAGGTGAGAGACGCTTCGATGCGTTTTTCTGCTGGAATTTCGACTCCTAGTAATCTTGGCATGATGTTAGTTAAAAACTTACAAGGTTAAAAAGTTAAAAAAAGTTAATCATTAATCACTTCTCACTCTGATCAATCACCCCTGCCTTTGTTTATGGCGCGGGTTCTTGCAGATCACGCGCACCACGTTTTTGCGCTTCACGATCCTGCAACTGGCACAAAGCCTTTTTACTGATGGTCGTACTTTCATAATCCGCGAGACGAAAAACGCGGAGCCGGCTCCGCGTTGTCATTTTTGGCGATAGGTAATTCGCCCTTTCGACAAATCGTAGGGTGAAATCTCTAGCATAACTTTGTCTCCTGGCAAGATCCGAATGAAGTGCAGCCGCATTTTCCCGGAAATATGCGCCAGGACACGGTGACCATTGGCCAGCTCAACCCGAAACATGGTATTGGGCAGCAACTCCACGACTGTGCCTTCTACTTCAATTGCGTCTTTGCGCGCCATGTCAGAATTTCTGGCTCGTCCTTCGTGATCAGAACCGTGTGCTCGAAGTGCGCCGAGGGCATTCCATCCGCCGTGCGCACCGTCCAGCCGTCGTCGAGCAATCTTACGTCGGAGGTGCCGATGTTAATCATCGGCTCAATGGCTAGCGTCATCCCAGCCTTAAGCTTCGGACCGCTGCCCCGCCTGCCGTAGTTGGGAATCTGCGGCTCCTCGTGCATTTTTCGACCCACGCCGTGTCCAACAAATTCGCGCACGACTGAAAAACCAAAGCGGCGCGCTTCATCCTCAATTTCAGCACAGATGTCGCCGACGCGCTGGCCTTCCCGAGCGGCCCCAATTGCGCGGGCCAACGCATTTTCCGTGACGCGAAGCAACTGGTCGGTTCGCTCGTCAATGATTCCTACCGGTACAGTAGTCGCGTTGTCCCCTACCCAGCCCTCCTGAACGATTCCAATATCCAGTTTTACGATGTCGCCATATTGAATGCGGCGTTGGCTGCCGATGCCGTGCACAACTTCGTCATTCAGCGAAATGCAAATGTTGCCCGGAAAAACTCGGTGCCCGAGTCGATAGCCGAGAAATGCACTTTTCACATGTGCGTTGCTCATGAAGTCGGCTGCCGCTTCGTCCACTTCTTTTGTCGTAATACCGGGACGAACCAGATCACTAACACGGTCGAGAATATCGCTCGCGGTGCGGCACGCCTGCCGCATCTTCTCAATTTCCTTCGCGTTCTTGATCGGAATCATGCTGCAATTTTGTCTTCAATCAGCCGCGAAATATCGCTAAAGACTGCCTCGCGATCGCGGTTGCCGTCGATCCGATGCAACGTCGACATCTTTCCATAAAAGGATGCAAGCGGCTCGGTCTTGGTACGAAATTCTTGCAAGCGAGTTTGCAACACGCTCAGATCATCGTCATTGCGGCGCACTAATGGACCATCGCAATAGGGACAAACAGGACGTTCCGCAAACTGCGCGCTCGACGAGCTGGTTGTAAAGCCGCATTCCCCACATTGGAGCCGCCCGGCGATGCGATCGCGCACAGTCTGGTCCGATACGTCAAGCCATATCGCTAAATCAAGCGCGGTACGCAACCGCGCCAAGATAGCCATCAAACTCTCGGCCTGCCGCAATGTTCGGGGAAACCCATCGAAGACGAATCCGTGGCCGCCATGCAAACGTAACCAATCTTCGATTAGTTCGATGATTATTTTGTCGGAGACGAGCCCACCGCTTTGCAGCACTTCGGCGGTCTTCTTTCCCAACGGCGTTCCGAGGTCTCTTTCACGCCGCAGGATCGCACCCGGTGAAGTGACGGGAATGCCGAATTGCCGCGTAATCATTTCTGCCTGGGTTCCTTTTCCAGAACCGGGCGCGCCGAGAAGAACGAGCCGCCTTTTCACCTATCGCCCGTAAAGAAAAATGGCGACGCCCGCGATAAACAGCACGGCGATCCCAACATAGAGCCACAACAGCGTGCCGCTTGCTGCCGTTTCGCCGCGACTGTACGCGCCCGCACCAAATGCTCTGCCCCGAATGCGACCCTTGCGCAAGAAACCGTCGTAATGCCGCTGAATAAGGTGAGTCTCTACCTGGCGCATGGTGTCGAGCATAACGCCCACTATGATCAACAAGCTTGTGCCGCCAAAAAATTGCGCCGTAATCATGGGCACGTTCAATCCCTGGCTTAGGAGACTTGGCAACACCGCTATCAGCGTCAGAAATATTGCGCCGGCAAACGTTAGTCGCGTCATTGTGAAATCAAGAAAATCGGCAGTCGGTTTTCCCGGTCGCACGCCCGGAATATATCCGCCGTATTTCTTCAGGTCATCCGCAATTTGGGTTGGTTGAAACTGCGTCGCGACCCAGAAATAACTGAAAAAGAAAATCATTGCCGCCAGAGCAACGTAATGGGGCCAGCCGGTGGAAAGCGCGCTGGCAATCCGCGCGGCTGTAGGGCTGTTTCGAAATCCATACTGGACAATTGTTGCCGGAAAAAGGAGCAGCGCCCAGGCAAAGATGATGGGCATTACGCCGGCATAATTGACTTTCAAAGGCATGTATTGCGTCTGGCCCCCGTACATTTTGCGGCCAACGACGCGCTTGGCGTACTGGACGGTAATCTTCCGCACGCCCTGCGTAATCGTGATCACTGCGGCGATCACGATGATCAAGAACAATACCAGCAGCACAAGGACCATCGGATTCACCTGGCTCGATCCAGTCTGTGCTGAGGGCACAAAGGTCTTCCACGCCTGGGCAAGCGCGGCGGGCAGGCGCGCAACAATGCCAACGGTAATAATGAGCGATATTCCGTTTCCAATACCGCGCTCGGTAATTTGATCGCCCAGCCACATCAACAAAAGCGTCCCAGTCGTCAGGGAAACCACCGTTACGATTCGAAACTTCCAGCCCAGGTCATCTACCAGCGGAATCCCGAGATTCCTAATGGTGTCGGTAATCCCTGGCAGCATGGTGTGGTACGATTCCGGGTGCTGAAATGACAGCGCCAGCAAATACCCTTGGAAAATGCACAGCCCTACTGTCGCGTAGCGCGTTAGCTGCATGATCTTTTGCCGGCCGCCGTCTTCGCGTGCAA
>DASZGW010000133.1:0-3187 GCA_035938475.1 Candidatus Udaeobacter sp. | reverse complement strand
AGGTGAAAATCGTTCCGCGCGTTGGGCCCTTTGATCACCATTACGAAAAAATCACGGCCGTCATAGAGATAACGATTGCCTACCGGGGGTTGGAATTTCTCGCGGTTTTCTTCGATCCAATTCTCCAAATTAATCGGCGGTTGCACAGTCTGCATCAAGCAGAGCGTATTGGGACAAACGCACAGCGTCAAACTGGATGACGAATGGCAAAATACATGGGCGAAGCCCCGTCCGACCGAGGGACTATAATTTCAGTTGAAGCGGCCTAACTAAACGCGGATAGATATCCGCCTTTATGAATCTTGACTGTCTTGTCCGCATTGCAGGCGCAGGCCTGATCGCCCTGATCATTTGCGGTTGCGAGACTTTTCCGGAGGGACCCTTTCCGCGCGCCACTCCGGCGGGTTGGTGGCATGGCGAGGATGCGTCCGGCCCGGCAAAGATCGTTGTTCATATCGGCGAACAGAAAGCGTACTTTTACAAGGGCAAGAGTCTCGTCGGCGAAACCACTGTCTCCACGGGAAAGCCTGGGTTTTCCACGCCGCCCGGCCACTACGCGGTGCTTTCAAAGGACGCCGGTCATGTCTCAACCGTCTTCGGCGATTATGTGGACGATTCGGGCAGCGTCGTGAGATCAAACATTGATTCCCGAAAAGATCGCCGACCGTCCGGCACGCATTTTGACGGCGCCCGAATGCCGTACGCGATGTTTTTCCGCGGCGGCTACGCGATGCATCAGGGTTACGTTCCGCCTTTTGCCGCGTCGCACGGTTGCATTCGTCTACCAGGGCAAATGGCCGTAAGATTTTTCGAAAACGCTCCGGTGGGTACGCCAGTAACGGTGAAGGAATAAAGCCGCGGGGGAAGTTGACACCTTTCTCCTCGAGAGAGGGCGCGAACAGGTTGTGCTAATATAGGGTCGTGGCATGAAGGGAAGCATCATTGATGACGATCGCAGCGGTGCGATCCGATTGAACGTTGAAGAACTGCAACGCTACTCGCGTCACCTCATAATGCCCGAGGTTACATCCGAGGGTCAGAATCGACTCAAAGCTGCGCGCGTCTTGTGCATCGGCGCCGGAGGACTTGGATCGCCGGCCGCGCTTTATCTGGCAGCCGCCGGCGTCGGGACCCTCGGCATCGTCGATTTCGACGATGTCGATCTGTCCAATCTGCAGCGGCAAATTCTTCACGGAACAAAGGACATCGGTCGGAGCAAACTGGAGTCGGCGAGGGATCGATTGCACGACATCAATCCGCAGATCGAGACAGAATTGCACAAGTGCCGTTTCTCCAGTGAAAACGCGTCTCAACTTGTGACCAGGTACGATGTGGTTGTTGACGGGTCTGATAATTTTCCGACGCGATATTTGTCGAATGACGTCTGTGTTTTCGCGCACAAGCCGAACGTGTACGGCTCAGTATTCCGGTTTGAGGGACAGACAACCGTGTTCGCCCCTTATCTGGGTGGGCCATGCTACCGCTGCCTTTTCCCAGAGCCGCCACCACCGGACTCCGTTCCGAACTGCGCGCAAGCCGGAGTGCTTGGCGTTTTGCCGGGGATTATCGGAATGCTGCAGGCAATCGAAACATTGAAACTAATTTTGGGCATCGGCGAACCACTCGTGGGACGCCTTCTCCATTTCGATGCGCTTAAGGTAAAATTTCGCGAACTCAATCTGCGGCGCGATCCACAATGTCCGGTCTGCGGCGAGAATCCAACAATCTTTTCGCCCATTGATTACGAACAGTTTTGTGGAGCGAGCGACGAGGGAACGATATCTGAGATGTCCCCACACGAACTAAAGCGGAGGATGGATTCAGGAGAACCATTCGAATTAATCGACGTGCGGGAACCGTTCGAATATGAAATTGCCCGGATTGACGGCGCAATATTGGTCCCTTTGGGAGAAATTTCCGAACGATTAGACGAGCTGAGCGGCGAGCAGCCGATCGTAGTTCATTGCCACAGTGGGAAGCGCAGCGCGCAGGCCGCCCGACTGCTGCAGCAGCGTGGCTTTGCCAATGTTTACAACCTCGAAGGTGGAATTGATGCGTGGTCGGACCAAATTGATCCAAGCGTGCCGAAATACTAAGAGATGTTTCAGTTAACACCGTGGCTTCAGCCCGGTGCATGGCCATCATGAAATAGAAGCCGTTTCGACGGCTCTCTTTTGATTCGAGCGGCAAGCCGTTAAAACAGTTCAGCCGCATGGTCGTGTAGTCGCCTGCCTGAAGACATGATGTCACTGCCACTACTTTACCGCGGCGGCCAATTGTTCGGCACTCGGGACTCCACGCCATTGAGCGATCAATTCGCCATTTCGCCCGAACACGAAAACGCAAAAATCCGTTGCTCCCTCCGGCTCGCCAAGCTGCGACGACACCGATCCATCAAAATCGGTCGCAACGAAAATGTCTTTCCGCGCATCACGTGCAATCTTCTTTTCTTCGTATCGGGCCTGAAGCCGTTTTGCTTCTTCGTTCACCCGGTGCCGGATCAGTGCGGTCGCGATCCTTTGCCCAACCACAGTATGTCTTCTCGCAAAACGAATAATTGTGATCATCCTGTAATCTGGGTTGCCCAGGCAATGTTCCGGGACGTGGTCGCCCACGGTGTGTGCCTTTTCTCTGTCTGCAGGGGTGGTCAGCACGATTACAGTCACATGTCCCTCAGCTGTAGAATGTTTGTTTCCATCAATATCAACAAAACTGAGCGGGTAGGTTGCTCCGATGGAAAGGGCTCCATGTAGACGCTCTGCGGGAAGCAAAATTAATATTCCAATAACGAAAAAGAATTGAAGTGTGCGTGGGGTCACAAGTAAGCAAATTGGCGACAATGTCGTGCGCTGACAAGATTCGACCTGTGTGCTCGCTTTTTCCATTGTCGGGCATGATGAATGCGGCCTGCGCCTGGTTGTCGATCCTTTTTGTTTTTGGCTTAACTGCCTGTGATCGCATGGGCGCGTCGCGCCATGCGCAGCTAATCCAGGACGGAGATGCCAAATCCGCCCAGGGAGACTTTGCGCGCGCGATTAACTTGTATGAGGCGGCGCTTGATGATTCCGAAAGCATTCGGAGTGCTGAGGTTCACTACAAGCTGGCTCTTCTTTATGACGACAAGCTGAACGACCCTGTGAGCGCGCTGCATCATTTCAGGCGTTATCTCGCACTAAGTCCCACCGGC
>DASZGW010000132.1:0-61760 GCA_035938475.1 Candidatus Udaeobacter sp. | reverse complement strand
TGGTTCGCTTTCCCGAACTGGGTTACACCACCCGCTTGCAGATCGAAGGCGCGGACATCTTGCTTTTGAATAAGATCGATCTTGTCGATGCGAAGCAAATCGAACCGCTCGAAACCCAGCTGCGCGAAATCAATCCAACCGCGGCAATTATTCGCACAGAATGCTGCCGAATCGATCCCGAACTTTTATTCGGCGTCCCTCATTTGCGTGAGAAAAAGATGGCGCCGCCCCAACATGAACATCAGCCAGAATTCGAGTCGTTCGCATTCACGTCAGACAATCTTTTCTCTCGCGATTGCTTCGAACATTTTGCGGACACTCTGCCCGCGAACGTGATCCGGGCGAAGGGTTTCGTCCGCTTTCCCGATAGCGTGCACCTTTTCAATTTCGTCGCCGGCCGTTGGGAGTTGGAGCCGTTTGAATCCGAGGAGACTCAGCTCGTTTTCATAGGGAAAGCGGTTGCGGCTCAAAAATCGGTGATCGTTGACGCACTGAAGGAGTGCGAGGAGTGATGTGAGCAGTTTCAATTCAAGTCATTCCGAGCGAAGTCGAGGAATCCCGCAGTGTTACCTTTAAGGTTATTCCACGGGATCCCTCCACTTCGCTTCGCTGCGGTCGGAATGATGTGAGTTTTGTCATGCCTTTTCATTACCTTGAAGACGTAGGAACGGCGGACATCGCGTTTGAAGCGACCGGACGCGATCTGCCGCAATTGTTCACGGCGACGGCCGACGCGACGATGAACGTGATGATAGATAATCTCGACGCAATCGAGTCGCGTGAGACGCGACAAATTGAACTCTCGAACGACAACATTGAAATGTTGCTCTTCGATTTTTTGCAGGAGCTTATTTATTTCAAAGACGCCAAGCGTCTCTTACTGCGAGCCCGCGAGACGCACATTGACCAGAAAGGGGAAGCATATTTTTTGAAAGCGAAAGTCGCCGGCGAACGATTGGACGACACCCGTCATCAGCAGCGGGCTGACGTGAAAGCAGTCACGCTTCATGGTTTCTCTGTCGAAAAACACGACGGTGGCTGGAAGGCGAAGGTACTTTTGGATATTTGATCTCCAACTGCATCTTTCCCAAGCGTGACAGAAATGACGAAGCCCGAATGACGCTCGACCGCAGCCTGCCCTTTTTTGCCAACCGGATTGCGGCTTTTGCCGCCTGATATTCGCGCCTTCGGCGATTTCCTTTGCCATCGGTCCGAGCCGGACTGGCTTTTTCAGGAGAAGTCGATCCACCCCTTCTATTGCTCGGTGGGGCTGACCTGTAGCGGCAGGCGTGTCGCCTGCAGATCTAATTATCGCAGCAGGCACGGCTGCCTGCACAGCCCCTTTCTCGTCACCCTTGCGGGGACTCGCGAGTGTGTTTCGCGAGTCCCCGCAGAAAGGATTACAACCCTTCGCTATGGTGTTGGGCGCGGAAACGGTGTCGGGCGCGGTCGTGGTGTCACTCTCGGGGTTGCGCTCGGCGTTGCCGTTGGTGTCACTGTCGGTGTTCCCGACGGCGTTGGTGTCGGTGTTACTGTCGGAGTGGGCGTGGGCGTTACCGTTGGTGTTGGAGTAGGAGTTGGCGCCGCCGCTGCGCAGAAGATTTCCATCGACGCTACTGGGACGCCAGTACTGTCGTAGCCGCCTGCAAGCCAGATTCGACTGGTGCCGTCGGTGTCGGTTGGGAAGTTTCGACGCCCAGTGACGAATGGGTCGCCGGTTGTCCAGGTGTCACTGCTCTCACTCCAGATGTCCACCTCATTGGAGGGATTGGGCGCGACTCTACCGCCACCCATGACATACATTTTTCCAAACGACCCGTCATTAAAGTTAAGCGCGCGTGTCTCTCCTGTGGCCCGCGGTATGGCTGTGATGACCGAAATTAAGTTGAGAACAGGATTGAACTGGAACGAGTTGGTCGTGTCCACCACTACGCCGCCTTGGAAGTCCGAAGCTCCGCCGACCTCGATGGCGTCGGTGAATGGGGGGAAATGGAGGGCGCATGTGGGCGCATACATGACTCCTACTGGCGTGTTCACTTTCTGTGTCCACCTGGAGCCTGCTGCAGCATTGGGGTCAAACTCCCAGATCTCGTTTGTGGAAGCCACGTTGATGTTGAACCCGCCCAGGATGTACAGCTTGTTGTTAGCCACCGTAAACCCACCTGGCAGGATTGTGCCGGCGGCATCACCAGGCCAGTCGTCGCTGCCAAGGAGAGCCGGGGTATCAGTGACTGGATCGTAGGTGAACACGCGAGCCGTAGCTGTGGTCTGGCCAGCAGCGGAGCCGCCAACGCAATAGACCAAAGGAGTGCCGGAGACGGCGAGCACGCCACAAGCCATGTTATTCATCTGATTGTCGGGCAATGTCGATGCCATTTGGGTCCAACTATTGGACGTCGTGTCGAACTTGAGCACGTGCTGGAAGTCAGACCCTGCCACATCCGAGGTGCGGCCACCTACAGTATAAAAGTTGCCTTCCGCCTGGAAATAAACCCCAACAGCTCTGACCAATACTGTAGGCAAGGGCGGACCGGCCGACCATCCCGACGGCGCGCAACCTCCCGAAACATTGACGACGCCAATCATGCCGATAGGGCAGTGCGCCAAGCAGTGGTAAGAATACCTGCCGGCCTGTGTGAAGGTATGCTGATAAACCGTGCCTTGATTGGAAAGAGTTCCCGGACTGCAGTTCATGTCGGTAGGGGAACAATATTGCGAGTCGGCCACGCAAGGCGGCCCGCTGGTGACGCTGTGGCCGCTTGTGGCCCACGTCCACCGCACAGTATCGCCTACCGAGATGTTGACTGTGTCCGGCACAAACACGAAGCCGCCCTGTCCCACGGCTACATCGACAATCTGACTGGTAGCCGATGGCACGCCGCTCACAGCCGGTCGTCCGTTTTGATCCACAATGTGGATGGCCGGATCAGCCGGCTTTTTCTGTTCCGTCGTGGTGACACGTTTGTTGCCCGATTCAGCTTGTGACAAAAATACAATCGCAAACATCGTCGCGAGCCAGAAAGCCGGCCGTAATACTGCGTTTAACTGTTTCATGATCTTATTCCTTTTTCTGCGCGCCAGCATCTGCGGATTTCATTTTAGGATCGACACCGAACCGCAGCTGACGCTCTGCGACTAGAGGTCGGGGGTGGCGATATTGGTCAGGAGTTTCAAGAGAAGGCAAGCAGAATGTTTTGTGCGAAAGCAGAAACGGTTCCTAATCCGCGCGAGAAAAGGTAACGAAACTGTTACCTGGCCTGGAAGATCAGGAGCTTGGCCTGGAAGCTATCTCGTAAAAGGAAAGACGACGGCTCGGTAGGGGCGCGACCGCCGGCCGCGCTGAAGAGGCAAAGGGGACGGCCCCGGTGATTCGTCACTGCCATCCTTTGAAATGGCTTCTAGCGGGGCGTGGGGCGAGGGTGCGGAGTTGGACGCGGCCTTGGCGTTATATTCGGCGTAGCACTGGGTGTTGGACTAGGCGTCGGTGTTGGGGTAGGCGTCGGCGATTGCTCGTAAAAGTAAGCCGCACCTTGCCAGGTGTTGCCGCCCATGGTGGGATGCGGCGTGCTGATCAGCGCAATCGCTCCGTCCCACGCCAGTGCGGCACCGAAATAGTCGTCCACTGTTCCGTCACTGGCAATGAACGTGTCGGATTGGCTCCAGTTGCCGCCCGATTCGGTGAACATATATGCCTTGCCCTGATAGGTGTTGCTACCGACCGTGGAGGCGTCCGCGCCGATGAGGGCGGTGCTGCCATTGAGGGCAACCGCGTTGCCGAAGTTGGCGCCCGCCGTACCGTCGCTAGCGGTTAGCTTTTGTCCCTCGCTCCAACTGCCGTTCGATTCAGTAAAGAAGTAGACCGCGCCCTGCCAGATATGGCCGTTGACAGTCGCATTGTACGCGCCGATGAGGGCGGTGCCGCCCTCGAGCGCGACCGACTCACCGAAGCTGTCATTAGTCGCACCGTCGCTAGCGGCGAGCTTCTGCGTCTGGCTCCAAGTGCCATTCGACTCGGTGAACACGTAGATCGCGCCCTGGCCCGCGTTGGCGCCGATGGCAGCGCGAGGCGAACCGACTAATATAGTAGAGCCTTTGAGCGCGACTGAGAGGGCGAAGTTATCGTAGGCGGCACCATCATTGGCTGTGAGTTTCTGGGTCTGCGTCCAAGTGCCGTTCGACTCGGTGAAAACATAGACCGCGCCCTGGGCGGGGTTGCCACCAACAGTGGCACCATTTGCACCGACCACGAGCGTGCTTCCGTCGAGTGCGACCGAGGCACCAAAGTTGTCGAACAAAGCGCCATCGCTTGCGATCAGCTTCTGGCTTTCACTCCAAGTGCCGTTCGAGTGGGTGAACACGTAGGCCGCGCCCTGACTGACTACGCCGCCGACGGTGGCAGTGAATGCACCGACAAGAATGGTATTGTCAGTGAGCACGACCCGATATCCGAATTCGTCCCCGGGCAAGCCGTCGCTCGCGGTCAGCTTCTGTCCCTGGCTCCAAGTGCCGTTCGATTTGGCGAACAGGTAGGCCGCGCCCTGAAAACTGTTGTCGCCATCGGCGCCGATGAGTGCAGTCGAGCCGTTGAGCGCAGCGGCTGAGCCGAAGTAGCTGTTTGCCGTGCCGTCGCTGGCGGTGACCTTCTGCTCCAGCCATACCAGCGGGTTCCACCGCGCGAATTCCGGGTTGCCATTTACTTGGGCGGACGCGTTGAAAAACACGCCAAGGCCAAGCAGAAAGGCTAGGACGATAAACAAACCAATTAAAACGCGGACGCGAGGGAGGGCGGATCGAGACGTGGATTTCTTTTTCATGAGTGGGGTTAGGTCGGATTAGCAACCATTCCTTCTACTGCGGCGGAGTCGGACGAACATGCGGCGTCGGACGAGGCCTCGGTGTTACTCTGGGCGTAGCAGTCGGAGTGGGAATTGGGCTAGGCGTTGGAGTAGGACCGGATTGCACACAGTATCTCCCGCCCGTGTTAGAATAGATGAAGCCAGCAACGGCACCGCCCCAGACGATCATTTCACTGCCGGTCCAGACTGCTGTGTGATCGCTTCGTGCAGCCGGTGCATCGGTCGTGCTGGTGGTGTCCCAAATGTCCATGCCAGGATTGTATCTCCCACCGGTGTCCAAGTAGATGATGCCATCATACCCGCCCCAGACGATCATTTCACTGCCTGTCCAGACTGCCGTGTGTGCGGATCGACTGGAGGGCGCGTTGTCGGTGATGGTAGCTGCCCAACTATCAGTGCCGGGATTGTACCGCCCGCCGGTATTGAAATTCATCCCGTTGGCAGCTCCGCCCCACACGATCATTTCGCTACCGGTCCAAACTCCCGTGTGCGACGACCGAGCAGTGGGTACGTCAATGGTGCTAGTAGCCGTCCAACTGTTAGTGCTTGGATTGTATGTCCCACCGGTGTTCAAAACCCCGAGGAATTGACCATACCCACCCCAGATGATCATAACACTGTCAGTCCACACTGCTGTGTGACTGGTTCGAGCAGTGGGCGCATTTGTGGTGCTGGTGGTCGTCCAAATGTTGGTGCTAGGAGTGTATCTCCCACCAGTGTTTAAATCGCCTGAATCATTGGAGCCACCCCAAACGATCATTTCGCTGTCCGTCCAGACCGCTGTGTGGGCGCCTCGGCCTTCGGGCGCGCTGGCTGTGCTGGTGGGCGTCCAACTATCCGTGGCCGGATTATATCTCCCACCGCTGTTCAAGAAGATGAAACTGTTGTCCTCACCACCCCAGACGATCATTTCACTACCGATCCATACCGAGGTGTGTGAGACCCGTGCGGAGGGGGCGTTGTTTGTGTCAGTGGATGCCCAACTGTCCGTAATCGGATTATATCTCGCACCGGTGTTAGTCGCGCCGGTGTAAAAAAATTCGCCTCCGCCCCACACGATCATTTCACTCCCGGTCCACACAGCTGTGTAAGCGAACCGTTCTGAAGGCGCGTTGTTGGTGCCAGTGTTCGTCCAAACGTCCGTAATGGGATTATATCTTCCACCCGTGTTCAGGTCAACGCCGCCGAAGCTGCCGCCCCACACAATCATTTCATTGCCGCTCCAGAGTGCCGTGTGTGTGACCCGTGCAGAAGGTGCGTTGGTCATGCTGGTTGCCGTCCAGCTGTTGGTACCTGGATTGTAATTCCCACCCGTATCCGTTGTGAGGCCATCGGCAATACCACCCCAGACGATCATTTCGGCGCCGGTCCATACTGCCGCGTGAGAGTCTCGGCCATCGGGAGCGTTGGTCATGCCGGTCGGCGTCCAACTATTCGTGCCTGGATTGTATCTGCCGCCGGTATTCAAACTACCAAATCCGCCCCACACTATCATCTCACTGCCCGTCCATACTGCCGTGTGCAACTCCCGTTCCGTAGGTGCGCCTACAGCGCTAGTAGCTGTCCAGTTGTTCGTCGTCGGATTGTACCTCCCGCCGGTATTCAAATCACTGCTGCCATCAAATCCACCCCAGATGATCATCTCGCTGCCAGTCCACACTGCGGTGTGATGGAATCGAGCGGTGGGCGTATTAGTAATGCTGGTAGCTGTCCAGCTGTCTGTGTTGGGATTGTATCTGCCGCCCGTATTCAAATAATTGAGGTTGCCAACGCCGCCCCAAACGATCATCTCGCTGCCGGTCCACACCGCGATGTGCGACTCTCGTGAAGTGGGCGCGTTGGTAGTGTTAGTTGTTGTCCAACTATCTGTGTTGGGATTGTATCTGCCGCCTGTGTTTAACGGGCCGAAATTCTCATCCCTTCCGCCCCACACGATCATTTCACTGCCAGTCCACACTGCGGTGTGCTCAGCTCGTGCGCTAGGTGCGTTGGCCGTGCTGGTAGGTGTCCAAGTATCCGTGCCCGGATTGTATCGTCCACCCGTGCTAAAGCTCATGATGGCGTAGATTTCACCGCCCCAGACGATCATTTCACTGCCGGTCCAGACTGCCGTATGACCCTCTCGACCATCGGGCGGTCCAGGCGTAGCTGACCATGTATCGCCAGTGCAGCCGCCGGCTCCATCCGATATTGTAGGAGGAGTGTAGTTACCAAGCGGCGTTGTTAGTCCCTTCGGGACCTTGTTTTTCGCGCCGGCGAGCCAAGAATCCAACGGTTCCTTGCGCCATTCAACTGTAGCTAGCTTCAGGCGGTCTTTACCTGCCTCGATTACTGCCATTGCATAGTAGCGTTCTTCGTCTTCCTGCAAGGAGCTTGATATCCTGGTTTTGATCTGTGTTGTCGATGTGCCCTTCGCAGGCGGCACGCCTGCCGCTACAGCGCGCTCGAACACACCGGTTCGCACACTGCCATTGCTGCCTTCGCCAAACATTGCCGCGAGTCTTTGCGCGGTTTGGTCCCACTCGCGGTTGTTCAGCTTCACGGCGTGTTCGGGGCCGGGGTGAGCTTCCTCGCGCGGGCTGTCGCTTTGCACGAATTCGATCTCGCTATATTTGCCGCTGAGCCGTTTCATTTGTTCGATGGAAGGATGTGCCTGTAGCTCAGCCTCAGCGCGCTGTTTCAGTTCACCGTGGATTCGCTGGTCGTAGGCATACCAGTTAGTCAGCAAACGCTTCGATAGCGCTGGTCGGGCCAGGCACTCCGCGATGACAAAGGGATCGTTTCCGAGCGCTTCAAAGAGCTCGCGCAGCACCTCGGGTTGTTTGGTGTGCTTTGCCATGCGATCCATCTCAGCCTGCAATTGCTCGGCTGTAATCGGTCGTTGCCAGTAATCTTCCAACGCCTGAGATTTGCGCAGATAGTCTGCGACTTTCTTTTCCAGTTGCGCTTGAGACATCACCGCATCGAGCGACGGCTTGGGATCGGGGCGTTCTTTTGGCCAGATCCGATGACGCCAGTAAACTTCTTCAATGACGCGCTGATAGGACACGCGCTCCTCAAAGGGCAGGCCCGCGTCCGCGGCACGGGAAAATTTGGAAGGTCCTTCGGAACCAAAGACACCCAGTAGTGGCACAATCAAAATTGAACACGCAGCGGCTGCGCAAAAAAGGAGAGCTAATAAGGCACGCGGACTAAAAAAGCCAGATGGGGAAGTGGATTTTTGCTTCATTAATGACGCTGGCTTTTAGGAGCGCCGATGGTAGTTGATACGCTCTGGCGTGTCAACTTTATGGTTTGTTTTCTAACGTTGTCCGTGCCCCTTTTCTAATGCCTTTGGCGCGTCCGGCGGGCGTGCCCTACGATCACTATGCATGATTCGCCTATCGCCGCGTCACGGCTTAGCGCGGTGTCGGACGAGCATGCGGAGTCGGCCTGGGCCTCGGTATTGTTCCAGGCGTAGCACTACGTGATGTAACACAAAGAACAGGCCAATTAGGAGACGTGGGTTAGAAAAGCCGTATTGATAACTGGATTTGGGTTTCATCGGTTAGATTACGGTTGATGATGTGTTAGCGGGCTAGTCTGGGAGGGGTCGGCCGAGGCGGCGGTGTGGGACGAGGTCTGGCTGTTGGAGTAGGTCTAGGTGTTGCTGTTGGTGTAGCCGTCGGTGTGGGAGTTGGCGATGGCTGACCGCCATTTGTCGTCCGCAGGATAACGCCGCCGTCGCCGACTGCGATGCCTCTCAATGCGTCGCTGGCAAACGAGACGTCATGGAGGTTTGCAGAACTTCCGCTTGTTTGATCAGTCCAGGTGGTTCCGGTATCTGTCGTGTGCAGGATTCTGCCCCCGGATCCAACGGCAAATCCGCTAGCCGCTGTCGGGAAAGCAACGCCTTCTATCGCCTGATCGTAGAATGCCGTTGACCAATTCGCTCCGCCATCTGTTGTTCTTGCTAGAGCGCCTCGACCGTCGAAAACAGTACCTGAAACGAGACCAATGGTTTGATCAAAAAAGAACACGTCATTGCAGCCGCCCTCGTTTCCATCGAAATAGAAGTTCTGAAAAGTCCAACTGACTCCGCCATCAGTCGTCTTGCCAACCAACGATTGAAAAATCGAATTCTGTCCCGCAACGAATCCCGTGGTCGCACTCAACATCTGAGCGCCCGGGAATCCGCCGCCAAAGAATCCACCCTGACCGATCTGCCACGACGCCCCGGAATCTGTTGAGTAAAGAATGGTTTGCGAGTCGCCTCCGCAAATTCCGTTTACTCCGTTAAAGGAGACCGATCTAAGACTATCTACCACGCCGCTGGCAACGCTTTGCCAGGCAGCCCCTCCGTCAGTCGTGCGAAGAATTGTGCCACTGTCGCCGACAGCGACTCCTTCGTTGGCATCAAGAAAATAAATGTCGTGCAACGTGGTGCTTGTCCCCGACGTAAGCGGCATCCAAGTGGCTCCGGCGTCGGTGCTCTTCAGAATCGTACCCGTATCTCCCACAACGAAACCTGTTCCAGAATCAAGGAGAATATCGCCGTACAAGTTGCTGGTCGTCCCCGAATCAACTGGAGACCATTGCCCAAAAACGCTTAGGCTAAAAAAGCAAACAAGTAAGAATGCAAGATAAATTGGTTTGAGACTAGACATCGGTTTCCCTCCGGATTGTTGATAGTTAAGGTTCCCGGCCCTGCCGAAGACGGACAGCCACCGCACTAATTGCTAGCGACTACACCGACGGCGTCAACCGAGCGGATTCAGATTCGAATTAAATTCCGTCGCGACGCTCGGCAATAAAGTTTCGGAATGTCAACTGAGAAGCCAGACAGTGGCTAGTGTTTCTTGCGTCCGATTTCTTCCAACAGCTCAAATTGGATCTGCTGAATTTCGAACAAACGATTGTATTGTTTCCGCAACAGATGGTCGATTTTTTCGTGCAAATGCCGGATCTCAAGCTCGGCCTTCAGATTGACTTTGTAGTCGTTCTCCGCCCGTAAACGATCACGCGCCTCGGCCCGGTTTTGACTCATCATGATGACCGGCGCCTGGACGGCGGCGAGGCAGGAGAGAATCAGATTGAGAAGGATGAACGGATAAGGATCGAACACTCTGATAGCGAGCAACGCGACGTTCGTACCGATCCACAGGAAGATAATGGCACCAAATGTAATGAGGAACTTCCAGCTACCACCGAACTCAGCAATTCGGTCTGAAAGACGTTCGCCAAAGGTCAGTTTCTTTTCGAATTGCTTCTCGATATTGCTGGAAAGAATCTCGTGCTGTTCCAGGCTTTCGATGACTTCCTGGTCGAGCGCGGAAAGTTCGCCGATCTCGTCCTGCAAAACTTCTTTTACGTAGTCTTTGCGGAATTCGCCCAAGTCATCGAAGCAGATGAACCCTTTGCTGTCCAAGCCGGGCATTCCCTTCTTGACGAACTCGAGAAGCGAAGGCCGGATTAGCTCCGCGATCATTCCGCTGTTAGGCGATTTCGGTTTATTGCAAATCTGACAGACCAGCGGTGTGGTTGCAGTGTGGTTCATCGGAATTTCACTGCTGAATTAAGCTGCTGTCCCGTCACTTGTCGATGCCGCCTTGAATCGATCGATCTCGTGAGGCGTCGCAGAGCTCCGCCCTCCACTTCACTAAATCAGCCCATCTCGTTGACGTTTCCGCTCGGAAGCCTGTGAAAATGGAGGGGCGAGCTCCCGCGAGCCTCTATTCTCGCGCGGATTTGTCGATTCGATCTTGAATCCAGGAATGTGAATCTTAAGTTCCTCTACGATGGAAGAAGCGGAAGTTCCCCTCGAACATTTGCAGGAACAAGTCCATCACAAAGCCGAACACAGCGGCGAAACATGGATTTCGTGGGTGGCCCTTAGCACCGCGATTCTCGCTGTCCTGGCGGCAATCGCCGGACTGCTCTCCGGGCAACACGCGAACGAGGCGATGATGAATCAAATCGAAGCGTCCGATCAATGGAATTACTACCAGGCCAAAAGTATTAAGGCTTCAGTGCTTGATGCGAAAATGTCGCTCGCCGGCGCGCCTAACGAATCAGACCAGTCAAAGCGCGATCGCTACGAGAAAGAGCAGGAAGAAATCAAATCGGACGCCGAGCGCAAGGAAGCCAGAGCGAAATCAAACTTTCATAAGCACGAAGTGTTTGCACGCGGTGTGACTATGTTCCAAATCGCGATTGCCATCGCGGCAATCTCGGCGCTTACAAAGAAACGCAAGTTCTGGATCGTGAGTTTACTTTTCGGAGTCGTCGGCTGCGTCTTTCTCGTGCTCGCCGCGATCGCAAGGTAGGGGCGGTTCACCTGAACCGCCCAGGGCGATTGAGGTCAATCGCCCCTACCGAATTTGAAAAAGAATGACGAAAGGAAGAAACCAACCTACCATCAGAAAGAAAAGTAACTATGAAAGCACTAACAACTATACTCGCTGTTACATTATTCAACCTGTTGCCCGCAACATTCGTTCATGCGCAGGGAACAACGAAGTCCTCTGAAAAGAGTGCCGCACCCGCTGGGGCTGGCAAACGCACCGACGTTTATCATGTCCATTTCACCAAGGCCGCTCTCGGCAAAGCGGCTCAATTGGGCGATTGGCTAAAGACACCAAATCCCAATGAGCCAATGCCAGACCATTTCATTGTCCTTCGCCATCAGGATGGCGACGCCTGGGATTACGTGGTCATCACTCATCTGGGCCCAAAAGCGACTGTGGAAGCTGCTGGCACTGCTGTGCCTGCTGACAAACGTGACCTGAGTGCGTGGCATAATGATACCTTTGTGAACGGCCCGTCCTGGGAGGAGTTCACCCGGGCAATGGGTATTGATGGGGGCTCGGCATCGAAGACTTCGGGCTCGGTTTATTCTGTCTCTTACTATCGCCCTGCTGCCGGTCATCGTGAGCAATTGGAAAAAATGCTCAGCGAAGCCCCAAATGACACCAGTGCCGGCAATCTGTTGATGCAACATCTGGAAGGCGGTCCCTGGACGTTCTTAACCGTCGCTCGCTACAATTCATGGGACGACTTTGCCACCAGTGAAAAAACAGCTGTGGCGCAAACCACCAAAAAGGACAGTCCGTGGTCCCGTATGCGTGACCACACTGATTTTCATACCGACACTCTCACGGACCGTATCTCGCCGTGATCCCCGCTAATTCAGAATCGGTAAACGGTCATTCTCGAACAGTGGCCGGCTTGCGTGTGCGTCAGTGATTTGCCCTGAGTTGTTTTTGTTTTCGCCCTGTTCTGATCCGGGGGTGGGCAGCGCGCCATTCCCGTTGTTTCCGCGTGTAATACTCACGCCAGTATTCAGCCGTGCGTATTCGGGGTCGGCCACGCTTTTTAATCCTGTTCATCAGATCAAATAACCGACCGCGTGACACCAACAGATGGTCGAGGCTCGTCGCCTCTAATTTCTAACCCGCGTAATCAAGTGCGTTGCAGATTGCGTCCGCCTCGCCATGACCAAATGGTCCGGGACCACCGCGATCGTAAACCTGCGCTTTTCGCGAAAGTATTCGTCCTATAACGTTTCTACGGAAGTGGCGGAGCGAAGTTCTCGGAAATCTTACAAAAAACAGAGGCATTCAAGTTCGAGCGCTTACCAACTGTTGACGGAACGTCGGCGGAATCGGCGGCGGGTTACCCTGTCCTCGATTGGCGCCCGTAGGTAGGGGCGGTTCACCCGAACCGCCCGATCCATTCAGGTGAATGGCTCCTTTCAGGACGTCGGGCGATTAAGGTCAATCGCCCCTACCTAGAATCCCGCGCCATTGCGTCGATTGCTCCTATCTGCGGGATTGCTGGTCTGGGATGAAGATATAAGGCCAATTGTATTCAATGCGAACTAACCCAGCGCGGACCGGATTCTGACAAATATAGGCAAATTTCTCAGCCAAACTTTCATCGTGGCGCAGGCGATGATCGAAGAAATTCCTTTGCCATCTTACGCCCGCAATCTTGGCAGTGATTCTCTTGTAATCGCGAATTAATTGAGCGAGCGACGTTTGTGCATCGATGCCGATGAGAGCGTGCAAGTGATCCGGCATAAGTAACAGCAGATTGAGATTCCATCGCGCCCGTTCCTGGTAAATGCTCGCTGTGTTCACTAGCACAGTGGCCGTTTCATCATGGCAAAGCTGATTCCATCCACGTCGCTGACAGCAAATCGTGATGAAATAAATTGCGCCGAAGCGGCCGGCGAAATGCGTAGCGTGATCCAGTGGTTTCCGCACGATACGGTGCATTGGGTAATTATATCAACAGTTGGCGTTCGTAGGTAGGGGCGGTTCACCCGAACCGCCCGGTCCATTCACGTGAATGGCCCCTACCAGAACCTTGGGCGATTGAGAGCCTGCCCTGAGCGAAGCCGAACGGGTCAATCGCCCCTGCCTGCGTTGTCATCCTTCACCCAACAACGGGATAGGGTGTCGGTGGCGCATGACCTGTTTGAGGCCGAATGGTTCTATCGCTTTGTTACGGATGTGCGCGATTGCTTCATCGACCGAATCGGTCGCGTAGATCAGTTTGAGATCGGAAGCAGCGATCATTCCTCGCTGCGCCATTATTTCGATGAAATGGAGCAGTTCTTTCCAATAATCGGTTCCCATGATCACAATGGGAAAGTTTTTGATCTTCCCAGTTTGAATCAGAGTCAGCGCTTCGAACAACTCGTCGAGTGTGCCTGCGCCGCCGGGCATGACGACGAAGGCGTAGGAATATTTAACCAGCAGAGTTTTGCGGGCGAAAAAGTAATGCATCCGGACGCAGCGATCGAGATAAGCGTTCGTTGGTTGCTCAGACGGTAGCTCGATAGTGCAGCCAATAGAACGGCCGCCAGCTTCCTTGGCGCCGCGGTTTGCAGCTTCCATGATGCCGTGCCCGCCGCCGGTTATGACTGTGAAGCCGAGCCGCGCAATGGCAGCGCCCATTTTTCTGGTTAGCTCGTAATGCGGATCGTCGCGTTTGATCCGGGCCGAGCCAAAAACAGTCACGCATGGACCAACAAAATGGAGCGTACGAAATCCGCGCAAGAAATCGCGCATCACTCTCAAGAGGGTGAAGAATTCAGCGAAACGCGAACGCGGTCCTTCCAGGAAAATTTCATCTTCAGCTTCCGAAGGAGTAGTAGTTGGTATCGAGTTAGAGACCTCCGGCATTGCCATGACTGAGTCGTCGTTAGTTTGTACGAAGGATTTGATTAACCTTACCGGCAACAGACGTAAAGCTAAACGGCAGAATCTTCCGGAGTCGTGCGGCGGCGACCCGAAACAACATCGCTCGGCGTTCGACGAACTTTTCTTAGCCAACGCCGCGCCCACGCGTATTCGCTGGCAAGAATAGCCAGCCCCACAGGAATAACGATGAATGCAGGCCCTGGAAAAATCTGGAGCGCAACGCCGATCAGCAGAACGGTTGCTCCGACCACTGAGACGATGACACGTTTAACAACCTTTATATTTTCAAGGTTCCAAACGCTGACGAGACGTTTCGTCCATTATGGGAAGCCGATTGACTGTCTATTCTGGGAGCGAGGTCTGATCCTCATGACATCGTCGCCTGCAACTAGAGCGGATCGGTGTTGGCGGCGAACCGATCAGCCTTTTATCGCGGCGCGCAAACGGTCAATAAGAGGCACCTGCGCCGGCTTAAGTTTTCGGCGCGCGACGGCTTCGGTGAAAAACCTGGCCTGATCAACCTCAGGAAAACTTTGGCGCCGTCCCGAGCCCGGTGGCCATTCCATTTCGAACAAATTTGATTTGACCTCGAACGATTCTGGCAGATCGCCTTCGAACGCCCAGGCGTGCACAATTTTGCCGCCCTTTTGTTTAATTGAGCCGAGCTCAATCCAACCCTGAAAGCTTTCGGGACGCAATCCGACCTCTTCTTCAAATTCGATCTGGGCGCGCGTCAGTAAATCTTCTTCTGGAGCGGCTTCGCCCTTTGGGATTGTCCATATGCCATCGTCTTTGCGAGTGAAAAAAGGTCCGCCCGGATGCGCGAGCAGAACTTCTAATTCGTTGTCCCTGCGCCGGAACATGAGCAAACCGGCGCTGGTTCGACTTCGCGAAGATTTATGGTTTTCAGGCATTATTTTGCGCCGGCTACCCTTGTCACTGGCTTTCTCTAGCCGGTGATTGATCTCAACGGCCGATGCGGTCCGGTGGGGGGCTCCTACCCCACAGATGAAAGGTGTACGTGAAAACTATGTAGCCAAACAGATCGTGCTTTGGACCATTATTGACATAAAGCGCGGGATTGAACTGGAAGTCTGGTGTGACGTTGCAGGTGAAACCGATCGTTGACGAGTTTTCAGAGCCGCTTTGCCAATCGACCTGTACACGCCACCTTTCATTGAAGTCGTAGGCATAGCCGAGGATTGCTTCGTTTTTGTACCCGGCATGAATGGCTCCGGCGATTACTTTGTGATGCTCGGTGTAGTAGCCGGCTAGGATGTATGGTTGAGGATCGACGCCCAGGTGAGGCGACCAATTGATGAACCCAACGGAAAGAAGAAAAGGCTCTGTCGTTAGCAATCCGATTTCCGTCCCGAAAATCCATTCGTCCGGTTGAAATCCGCGAAACACCGCTACCTCAGCCCATTTCGTTAAGCCCAGCTCGGCTTGCAATTCATACGGGTTCGCAATCCGCTCGTCCTGGATTTGCAGACTCAACGAGAGTTCCCCCTTCGGTTGCAAATCCGGAGTCACGATTTGACTCAAGCCTTTGGTCGTAGCGAATGATGAAGGAGCGCTCCAAAGAATAGCGATCATCATGACGATGATCTTTACGCAGCTGATTAACTCTTCGTTCTTCGTTCGTTTATGGAAAGCGTTCCACATTTTGCCGGGAGTAAAGCGGTTGCGGAGGAACTTGTCGATTCCGTGTTGAACCCGTGACAGTATTGTTGCTTTTCCCATTCTCTCGCCTCTATTGCCAGGGGTGAGCTATGGTGAGGGTTCTGCTTTTTGTAACGGTGCTCAAAATCCCTCACCTTAGTCCTCCCGCTTCAAAAGGAGAGGCGGGCCAAAGCTAAAGATGCAGCGAAAGTTTTCGGGGTTGAACCTGGCATCACCAATTTTCAAATTAAAGGTAATGCGCGTGCTCGCCGTTGACGCTTCTCTGCGCAACACCGGTGTCGCGATCGTCGATGCAAACAATGGCAAACCACGCTCCCTCTATTTCGGGACGATCCACAACGCCACCTCCCTGCGTTCCTCGGCCTGTCTGGTTGCGATTCGTGATCGGTTGATAGAACTCATTCGAGAACACGAACCGGACTGTTGTGCGCTCGAATCGGTCATTTACGTGCAAAGCCATAAGACCGCGATTCTCCTTGGAGCCGCCCGAGGCGCTGCGATCCTGGCGGCCGCAGAAAACGGATTACCAGTTTTTGAATATTCCCCGAGACGAATCAAACAATCTGCGGTTGGGCGCGGCGCAGCCGGGAAAGATCAGGTAGCGTTCATGATGCGCGCCCTTCTCGGTTTAACGGAAACGCCGGACGCAGATGCCGCCGATGCTCTTGCGATCGGACTGACGCATCTGCGCTCGCAGGAAGCGGTCGCCATAGGGCTTCCAGGGGGAATGCAAATATGAATGGAGGGGCGAGCTCCTGCGAGCCTAGCGTCCGAGGGGCGTTGCACTCAGCAAAGATGGCGTCGCAGGAGCTCCGCCCTCCAGATCTTCAGGTGTGTTGGCTCGGCCGAATGGAATTCGCACGCGCACTCGCGTTGCAGGAAGAAATTGTGTTGAAGAAGCGTGACGACTGTTCGGTGGAAGACCAATTGCTTTTACTCGAGCACGAACCGGTTTACACCATTGGGCGGACTCCAGATCAATCCAGTTTGTTCGCCACAGGACGGATTCGCCGTGGCGAACTGGACGCCGCGCACTTGCCTCATCCTTTTTTCGCCATCAATCGCGGCGGCCAGGCCACGTATCATGGGCCGGGACAGCTAATAGGTTATCCGATTATCGATTTGCGCGGGTGCGGTCAGGATTTGCACAAATATTTGCGCTGGCTCGAACAATTGCTCATTGATCTTCTCACTGAATACGGGATTGCTGCTTGCCGACGCGAATCGCTCACCGGAGTTTGGGTCGGCGACCGCAAAATCGCTTCCATTGGCGTAGGCGTTCGCCATTGGATCACCATGCACGGCTTCGCGTTGAATGTTTCCGGCGATCTTTCGCCTTTTAATCATATCGTTCCGTGCGGCATTAATAATGTCGCAATGACGTCCATGGAAAAAGAAACGGGCGCGGCATTTTCCGTTTCCCGCGTTGCCGCTTCGATTGAGAAATTGGTACTAAATCGGATCGGTGATTTGCGCGTTATTCGAGAGGCACGACCGATTAACATTTAAGAAATAGAATTTTAACAACAGAATATGATCTCTCTCGAAGACAACGTTGGTGATATCATCGGAAAAGCGCAACGCGGCTTGGGCGTTTCCGATTCCGAACTGGCAAAAAAAGCGGGCGTCGATTTGCAAACAATCCGCAAACTACGCGAAGGCGACGTCGATGAGAAGGCCCTGCTGCGCGTCGCGCCGGTCCTGGATCTTGCCGCAGGCCCGCTTTGCGAGCTGGCGAAGGGCGAATGGCGTCCAGAAAGAATCGATGAGCGCGACGGGTTCGCGCAATTCAACACGCGTTATCACGATATGACCGTGAACGCTTATCTCGTCTGGGATCCGGCAAGGAGTGTTGCCGCGGCCTTCGATACAGGAGCCGATTGCAGCGAAATGCTGCGATTTGCCAACCGCCACAAATTGAACGTGCAACTGATTCTTCTTACCCATGCACATCCGGATCATGTCGCGGACCTGCCGCGTCTGCGCGAGGAAACCGGTGCGGATGTTTTCGTCCCGGCCCGCGAACCTGTTTCCGGCGCGGAGGCCATCGACGAGGGAAAACACTTTCACCTCGGAAATCTGGAAATTAATACGCGACTGACCTGGGGTCATTCTCAAGGAGGAATAACATATGTGGTGACTGGCCTCGCACGCCCCATCGCGATCGTGGGCGATTCGCTTTTTGCCGGATCGATGGGCGGTGGAAACGTTTCCTACCGCGACGCGTTACGGAATAATCTCGAGAAAATTCTCACATTGCCGGATGAAACGATCATTTGTCCGGGACACGGCCCCATGACAACGGTGGGTCAAGAGAAAGCGCATAATCCATTTTTCGCCGGAAAGTTAACGAGCTCAAATTAAGGATGAATGATGAAGCACGAATGACGAATGACGAAATAAGCTCGAATGCTCAAATGGCAAAGTTGCGGTGCAAAGCTTTCTTTTCGTCCTTCCGGTTTTGTTATTCCTTCGTGCTTCGTCCTTCGTCAGCGGTCTTTTCAGAGCTATGAACATCGGTTTTGTTGGAGTGGGGCGGATGGGCGCGAACATGGCGCGCAGATTGAAAGATCGACAGTTTCATATCACGGCTGTTTACGACACAAATCGCGCGGCCGCTACGTCGCTTGCCGCTGAGCTTGGCTGCGCCGCCGCCCAGGACTTGTCGGAAGTAACGGCAGAATCTGACGTGATCTTCACTGCCGTGACCGATGATAACGCGATGCGAAACATCTTCGAACGGAGCGGCGACAATCTGCTGGTGAACGCGCACGGCAAGCTATTCATTAATTGCGCGACGATCTCACCACAGGTGCATGTCGAGATCGAAAAACTGGCGCACCAGGCAGGGGCACAAACGCTCGAAGCTTGCATGGCATCGAGTATTCCCCAGGCGCGTGAAGGCAGGCTTTATTTAATGTGTGGTGGAACGGAAGCTGCGTTCCGCAAAGCCGAACCGATTTTGAAGGAGCTTGGTTCAGACGTGCGCTTTATCGGCAAGGCTGGCGAAGCTGCAAAGGTGAAAGCGCTCGTCAACATGGTGATGAACATCAACACCGCGGGGTTGGCGGAGGGACTGGCCCTTGGCGCGGCGCTCGGCCTCGATTTGGAAATGTTGAGGATGGTTTTTTCCCAGACAGGTGCGGCCTCCCGCGTGCTGGAAACCGATGGCGAAGATATGCAAAATCGCGAGCACAGCTGCTTTTTCTCCGCTGCGCATGCGGCCAAAGATAGCGGGATCGCTCTTGAGCTGGGGCGCAGCCTCGGCCTCGATTTACCGCTCGCGCGCGCGACCAAGGAACAATACGACCGCATGATCGCGGAAGGCCTGGGCGAGCTCGATAAATCAGGGATCGCGGAGCTGACCTTCAAAGATCGGCACAAACATTCGGGCGATCGGGTGTGAGTAAGGAGCAGCGGTTTCCAAATCGCCCTTCTCTGTTTGCGAGTCGCCGAACCCAAAGCCCAGTTCCTTGAGCATCATCTTGCGCCTACGGCGATTTGTCTGGCATCGTCGCACAAGGTTTTGGGGCAACCCACCGAGCGGAAGCTGAAGGGCCCCTATTTCTCCGCAGTGCCTATCGGTGCCAAGCCGGCCAAATCCGCTTTCTGCACGACGCCTGCAGACGGGGGAACCGTCGGTTTCTGGAAAACCTTACACTTTCCGAAAACTCTATCCCGCGTTTTCCGGAGAAGGAAGTGACAAGATACTAACGGAGCAGGGACGAGTCCTTGTTCCTGCCTAACAAATCAAGCACGCCGGCTAAGTCCGGGTGAAAAAGTTCGCCTGCCTGAGGCGGGAGGAACGGCCTTGAGCAACCCCAGATAAAAAAATGAAAACTAACAGCATAATCCTATTAACAGTATTGACCCTTGGCGGCTTGGTGGCGAACCAACCGGCTTTTTCGGCACAACTGCCTCACCGGCCTCGCCCGCTGCCTGCGGTTAGATCAACGCCCGTGCCACGTCCGGTCGTAACACCTACTCCAGCACCAAATCCCGCGGTCAATCCTATCGCGATTTCCTATGAAACATCCGCGGCGTCGAATATCGCTGTCAACGTCACTGCAGGACAAACCGGGGCGCCAGCCGGCTTCTCAATGCAATGGATGACATTGGCCGACTACGTGGCCCTGGGAAACCAATGGCCTGGAACTTTAGAGGTTCCCAACGCGCAAGCTCCGAGCTTCTGCAAGGCAAACTTTAGTGGGATCGTGCCTTCGTCTGGTTGCATTCCTTACAACCTTCACCCAGGACAAAGCGTTTCCGTCGTCATCGGCGATGATAGCCTGTATGACAACTGCGCCGTATCCAGCCCTTGTTCCGGGGCTCCGCTACTGTGCAATACGGCATACGTATTTCGTGCCACCGCACTTGATGCCACGGGGCAGCTCAGGGTTAGTGAGACCATTACGTGTGCGACCTTGCCGTGTGCTGGAGGAAACTCATGCACCTATTCGCAAGGCTACTGGCGTAACCATCCAAACGCGTGGCCGGTAAGCAGCATCACTCTCGGGACAGTGACCTATCAGGCTGCGGAACTCATGGCGATCCTGGATAACCCTGCGCGAGGCAACGGCCTTGTGATAGTAGTCCACCAGTTGATCGCTGCGAAGCTGAACATAGCCAACGGAGCGGATCCGGCAGTTGTTCAGCAAGCCATAACTGATGCCGACAACATGATCGGAGCACTGGTGGTACCGCCGATTGGCAATGGCTACCTGCCACCGGGACAGACCGGCGATCTGACTGAGACCCTCACGGAGTATAACGAGGGAACCATTGGTCCTGGTCACTGTAATGATTAAGTGTTACACAAAGGAAACGAGGAAGTCCGAATAACTGGCGTCAATCACTGAGTCACGACATCGTTCGATAGGATTCCTTACCTAGCGATTTAATGGACGGGGGCACAAGCATTGTGCCCCCGTTCGGCTTCTCATGAGAGGTCTGGAGATCGACGGCCCGTTCTTAAAACATTGCAGCTCTGCTGATCGGGCCGTCATCGATCGATAAGACGTAATTTGGCCATTGAAAGGCCTGCGCCGTATTACAATCCTGCAGTAAGAGCGGATTCGCGGCGCTCTGCCTTTACTACTTTGATCTGTTACGGAACTGCACGGGCGAAACCTGGCATGGCCAGCGCCCGCTTTTCAACCAAACGAAAAGAAAATTGGGAACTTTGACCCGTCGCTTCCGGATAAACACCTAGGACGTAGTTCAGCCGCGAACATTGGCCTTCTAAGTCTACGCGGGGGAGCCGTGTCCACAAGCCTCGCTTGGACAACTTAACATCCGTGTAGTTACCCAGGGCTACTCGCCTTAAAGGAAGGCTTGAGGTGTCCTGTTGCCTGCGAACGCTCCTGTCGATGAGTTTCGTAACACGGCTGGCTTTATATAGCAAGATCGACCAACAGCCGAGTCTTTTTCGGAAACCCGGTTGCGCCGTTTCCGGATAAAGACCTAAGCGGTGACAAACATCACGTGCCTTTGTGTGACGCAATAAGGCCAAGACAAGAACATGAAGAACAACCTTTTAAGACAGATAGCAGCTGTACTAGCCATTCTAGTGGCTTTGTCGCCACTTGCGCCAGTTGAAGCAGCAAAACAAAATAGAAGAAAAAAACATCGCAACCATCGTTCGAAGCAGCTTTTGGGCGCCAGAGATATACAAAAGAAGGCGGCGCAATATGCTCGCGAGCTCCTTTCGGAGTTGCCACCGGGGACGCTTGGTAGTGTGTCTATGACAGAAGGAACGGACTTTGACGCTGCAATTCAAAAGAATGTCCGCGATCTGAAAGCAGCAATAGCTAAATCATCGTGGCCGCAAGCTGCCAAAAACGCCGCATTCTGGCATTTTCCTTCCGGATTGACTGGCGGCGGAGGAGGAAGCGGAAATTGGTCAGGGGAAACGTCCGTTGGCGGCTACTGCTTTTGCTGGACGCGTACCACTATCTTTTTCAACGACCCGTGGTACGTGATTCGATTCACAGTGAAAATATGTTGCACGCCTACACCCACTCCTACGCCGACACCACCTCCGCCAACTCCGACGCCACATCCTCCAACGCCGACTCCTGATTCAACGCCGACTCCAACTCCGCACCCACGGAAACCGACTCCCATACCTAGACCGGATCCAACTCCCGTCCCAACGGCAACGCCCACATCGACTCCAACAGCTACCGTTACGCCTACCCCGACTGCGACGCCAACAGCTTCTCCTACGGTAACGCCCACGGTGACTCCTACACCAACCCCAGATCCAACTCCGACACCAACAGTGACGCCTACGGCTACGCCAACGATAACTCCTTCGCCTACACCAAGTCCGGATCCAACCCCGACACCTAGTCCGACCGTGACAGTCACACCCACGGCCACGCCAACTCCAACAGCTACCGTTACGCCCAGTGCAACGCCAACGCCAACCGTGAGCCCTACGACGACACCTACGCCAACAGCGACCCCGACAGCCACACCAACTGCAACCCCAACGTGTACTCCAGGTGCGCAATGTGTCTATACACGTGATGAGTGGACTGCAATTCCAAATTGGCCCGTACAAGAACTGCAATTAGGAAATGTAACTTACGATCGGGAAGAACTGCAATCCATCATGGACGAGTCAACCGGCGATAACGGACTTATAGCAGTCGCGAAAGAGCAAATTGCAGCAAAGCTAAATATTGCAAATGGCGCAAACTCTGACTGTATTGTACAAACAGTCACAGACGTTGATGTGCTAATCGGGAATTTGGTAATACCACCTATTGGTAGCGGGTTTATTCCACTTGGTAATGTGCAAGGATATGAGAATCAACTTGCCCAATACAATAAGGGCGATCTCTGTTGCGCAATGCATTGCTCAGCAATTCCTAGTCCCACTCCCACAGCAACCCAAACACCTACAGCAACACCTACACCAATCCCAACAGCTACGCCTACCGCTACTCCGACAGCTACGGCAACTCCGACTGCGACGCCTACCTCAACACCTACAGCAACTCCGACACCTAACCCTACGGCGACGCCAACAGCAACACCTACGCCATGTCAGTTAGACGATCCGTCGATCGCGTGTAGCACGTCTGCAGCTTCAAACATAGCAATTGATGTGACTGTTGATGACTCCGGCGCGCCGAATGGATTTGTTATTGAATGGATGACGGTGGCCGACTTTATCGCTCGCGGGAATCAATGGCCTGATAATCCAGACGAAGTTTGCCAGGCCAGTTTTCCCAACAGTCTGGCGCCAAACCAAACCCTGGAGGTGGTCATCGGTGATGATCGATTGTTCGACTCGTTTGGTGTGCGAAGTGATTGCTCGGGCGACCCGCTCTTGTGTGACACCGCTTATGTGTTCCGTTGTCGTGTGAACGGAACAGCGTCTTGTGATGCAAGCCCGTGGGGTAATACCATTGCCTGCGCGACGCTGCCGTGCAATCCGGGACAAAATTGCACATATACGCAGGGCTACTGGAAAAACCATTCCGACGTTTGGCTCTTGCAAAATCTGATGCTCGGCGCCGTCAGCTACAATGAATCACAGCTACTTCAAATCCTGAATCGTCCTGCGCAGGGCAACGGGCTTGTGATTCTGGCGCACCAGCTGATTGCCGCAAAGTTGAATATCGCCAACGGAGCCGATCCGGCAGCGGTCCAGCAATCCGTAATCGACGCGGACAGCATGATTGGAGGGCTGATTGTGCCGCCGATTGGCAATGGTTATTTGTCACCAGCCCAAACTAGTGAGCTAACTGATACCCTCACCGAATACAACGAGGGAACGATCGGCCCTGGACATTGCGATGACTGACCGGGTAGCACGGCGCTACCATTGACGGAGAAAATATTCGCCGTAGAGCTGCGCGGGGAGGCTCAAAGCTTCCCCGCAACGTCGCGAACTCATGGCGCAGGGGAATCCTGTCCCGGAATCCTTGTGCCAATATATTCATAGCGGGTTTTTGTTACGATTCCCGACGTGAGATCCGGGCCCTCGCTTCTGTGGCGCCCGCCTCCAGGGCAGATCGATCCACCGCAACGCGCAGTATTCCAGTAGTGGGCGGAAAATTACGAGCTTGCCTAACAATCCTACAAATGAGATGATCCGCGGCTGTGAAATCCGAAGCATCTCCGGCCGGGGCACGCCGCCCCGATCGCTTCATGACGACTCGATGGAGCATCGTCTTGTCGTGCACGGATTCTGACGGTAACGAAGAAAAGGCTCACGCCGCGCTTGCCGAGCTTTGCAAAATTTATTGGCGGCCAGTCTTCGCGTTCATCTGCCGCCAGGGGCACTCGGTCCCCGACGCTCAGGACCTGACACAGGATTTTTTCGCCATGGTGCTGAAAGGCCGGCTTTTGCAACGCGCAGATCGGAGCCGGGGGAGGTTCCGTTCGCTTGTGCTGAAGGCATTGCAGAATTTCCTACACGACGCCGTGGACAAACGTCACGCCCGGAAACGTGGTGGCGATGTGCAATTCGTTTCGTGGGACGATTGGATGGCTGAGGCGCCATCGCATTTGTCGATTCCAGAGCAGGACTCGGACAAATGGTCGCCGGAAAGAATTTTCGATGTGCGCTGGGCGGCGACGGTGGTCGAGCGCGCTTTGCGGCGATTGGGCGATGAATGCGAAAAGCGTGGTCGTCGACGTGTTTTTGATGTGTTGAACAGTTGCCTTGCGGCTGAGCGGGAAGATGTCTCCTACGCGAAGTTCGCAAAAACGCTGGGCCTGGAGGAGGCGGCGGTGAAACGCCTTGTGCACAGGTTACGCGAACGCTATCGCGCGTTGCTCCGCGAAGAAGTTGCTCAAACCGTCGAAGGACCGAACGAGATCGATGACGAACTCCGTTATCTCTGTGCGGCGTTAAGCGCGGCAGAGAAGTGAGGAAAAATTCGTAATCAGAGCTCGGAAGATCGAAATAGGAAGAGTCACGAACCTGGGAATCGGCCATTGACGCAACTCGTAGAGGCCGATATTCGGTTTTGGGCGAGAGCTTCTGATTTTCCGAAAGCGCACCTCCTGCGTCACGCATTTCAAGGGCGTGCTATCTGTAGAGCAACGTAAAGACGCCTCGAATTTCTGACGCATTTTCGCGACAGACCTCGAGCACCAAATCTGTTTCGTTCTGCAACAATTCGGTCGGACGTTCGATTTGGATCTTGGATATTCGTCGGTCCTAATCGACGAGTAACTTCGCGTCCGGATACTGTCCATTCGTATTGATTAGCGATTACACTTTTTTCGAGAACTCTGCTCTGCCAATTCCGGAGAAAGCATAGAGGAGGCGTCGGAGGCGACAGCCGATACTCGATTCTCGCCCTGGTTCCCTCCCATTTGCAGCCCTTTTTAAGTTTTCAGAATCCGATGAGCGGCATTCCTGTTTCAATTCGTCTGCAAAAGGAACCGCTAATCTGCCCGCAGTGTGGATCGGCATCGCGCATAGGACGCAGCCTTTGTCTGAGCTGTTTGCTTGCTCAGGGTCTGCGCGGTCGGGTTCCGCCGCCTCAGTCAGAAGAAACGCTTGAGGACGTGCTTGGAGAACTCGATATGCGGGATGCCGCGTGGCGAGTAAGTGATTACCAAATTCTCGAAGAAATCGGGCGTGGCGGCATAGGCGTCGTTTATCGGGCGCGACATAGGCGCCGCATCGTGGCACTGAAACGAGTTTTGCCTTATCACGCCGAATCACGGGAGACGTTGCTGCGTTTTCGCCGCGAGGCGGAGACTGCATCGAGCCTCGTTCATCCGAACATTTTGCCAATCTATGAAGTGAGCGAGTGTGACGATCTGCCGTTTTTCAGCATGAAGTTTGCCGGTGGGGGCGGTTTGTTGGATGCGGCTCCAGCATTGCGGAGCGAGCCACGGCGAGCGGTGGCGTTGATGGCAAAGGTGGCGCAGGCGGTGCAATACGCGCATGGGCAAGGGATCCTGCATCGGGATTTAAAACCGGGGAACATTTTGCTGGATGGACGGGGCGAACCGCTGGTGAGCGACTTCGGTCTCGCCAAATGCCTGGAACCCACGAGCAATCTAACGCGCACGCTCACCGCCTTTGGGGCGCCTGATTACGTTGCACCCGAGCAAGTCAATCCAGCAGGCGCCGGGTCGGGGAAACTTGGTCCTGCGGCCGATGTTTATAGTTTAGGTGCGATTTTGTTCGATTTGCTCACGGGGCGTCCGCCATTTTTGGGTGAGCATGCGCTTAAGGTGATCCAGCAAGCGAGCGAGGAGCCGGCGCCGAAGCTGCGCACATTGGTGCCGGGGCTGGATCGGGATCTGGAAACGATCTGCGCGAAATGTTTGGAGCGGGAACCCAGTGCGCGTTATTGCTCCGCGGGTGCTCTTGCCGAAGACCTCGAGCGCTGGCTGGAAGGACAACCTATCGCTGCGCGACCTCTTTCGCCGCCTGCCCTGGTCTGGCGTTGGACTCGGCGGAATTCAGTCGTTACGGGAGTCGCAGCGCTTGTGATGGCGTTGGGATTGGCTGCAGGAGCGGTGATGTGGAAGGCTGGCGCGGCACGCCCCCTGACAACAACCGGCATTGCTGTTCTTCCCTTCGAAAGTTTGAGCGACGATAAAGAGGACGCTATTTTTGCCGATGGCGTTCAGGATGACATTTTGACCAAACTCGCCAGCATCCGCGATCTCAGGGTGATTAGCCGCACCAGTGTGATGAAGTATCGCGAAAAGCGGAATATTAGTGAAATTGGTAAAGCGCTTGGAGTTTCTCACATTTTGGAAGGCGACGTGTCCCGCAGTCGCGGCAGTGCGCGTTTTCACCTCAAGGCTCGCTTGATAGACGCTGACACTCGCACGCTCGTTTGGGCCGAGGAATACGAGCGCGATTTGAATGACCTGTTTGCAGTCCAAAGTGAGCTTGCGCGTACGGTCGCCGAGCGCCTTCGCGCGAAAATTTCGACTGCGGAGAAAGTGGCCGTTGAACACCCGAAAACAACGGATCTCATCGCTTTCGACCTCTACAACCGCGCCCAGAATCTTCTCGCGCTCCGTCTTAGCAGCGGTCTCAAAGCAAATTTACTTCAGGCTGTCGACTTGTTGAACCAGGCCGTCGCACGAGATCCCTCCTTTCTCCATGCGTACTGCCAACTCGCCCACGCACATGAACAGCTGTATTTTCTCGGCTTCGACCATACGCCGATGCGACTGGCATTGGCTGAATCGGCTATCGAGCGGGCATTTCGCCTTAGTCCAGACGCAGGTGAAACGCATTTAGCCAATGCGCGAATTCTTTACCATGGGCACCTCGATTACGATGGCGCTCTGGCTGAATTGGAAGTTGCTCAGCAGAGCTTGCCTAATGATGCGCGGATATTCCGGATGATGGGATACATCCAGAGGCGACAGGGACGCTGGCAGGTCTCCATGCAAAACCTGGAGCGCTCAGCCAACCTCGACCCGCGCAACATTGAAACACTTCAGCAGATCGCGCTCAGTTACGGAGTTCTCCGGCGTTACGCTGAAGAAAAATCCGTTCTGGATCGCGCGCTAGCGATCGAGCCGGATGATGTGAGCACGAAAGTCGCGCTAGCGGCCGTCCAATTTCATTGGAAAGCGGATACCCACCCATTGCATCAGACAATCGATTCCATTGGAGCGGCGAGAGCTGGCGCCTTGTTGAGCGCAGCTGACGAGGGGTTGAGTTGTGCGCTCGCCGAACGCGACGTTGCTGCAGCAAAGAACGTGTTAGATGCAATCCGCGACACGCCGCTAACGGACTACTCGGTTCACCTTGATCGTCTGATAATCCAAGGCGTCATCGCTCGCATGACAAAAAATGATGACGACGCTCGCGTTACTTTCACGGCCGCCCGCGGTCAAGATGAGAAAACGGTTCAAGCGGAACCAAATTACGGACCGGCGCTGTGCGCGCTTGGTTTGATCGACGCAGGTATCGGCCGGAGAGAAGAAGCGCTGCGCGAAGGCCGGCGCGCGGTCGAGCTCGTTCCAGTGGAAAAAGATGCACTGGTTGGTCCGACCATGATCAAGTATCTGGCGATGATTGCTGCCTGGACCGGAGATAAAGATTTGGCTTGCGAACAGCTGGCCATCGCCGTTCGTACGCCAAGCACGGTCAGTTATGGTCAATTAAAACTCCTGCCGTTTTGGGATCCACTCCGGGGCGATCCACGCTTTGAAAAAATCGTGGCTTCACTCGCGCCGAAAGAGGAAGCAAATAAATGACGAAGAGATTCACGCGTTCCCATGCGAAAAAATGTTCAAATCATGTGAATAACTTTGACAAAAATTTTCCATTTTTTAGTTGGCAATTCACTAAAGCTCATCTACCATCCTGACCTTCATGCACGTGCCCTCCACTTCGGACCCGGTCGACCTCCAAAAGGAGCCGGGAGTCTGCCCCGAGTGCGGATCAGCATCGCGAGTCGGACGAAGTCTTTGTCTTAGCTGTATGCTCTCCGCAGGCGTGGGCGCCAATGGACATAACGGCGACTTGTCCGACGAAGCCTCGACGAAAGCGGAAACGCTTGATGACCTGCTCGGTGAGCTCGATGTGTGCGACGCCGATTGGCGCATAGGCAATTATCAAATCCTTGAAGAAATCGGGCGCGGTGGGATGGGCGTGATCTATCGGGCGCGGCAGCGGCATTCGCGCCGCATCGTGGCGCTGAAACGAATCTTGTCTTATCACGCCGATTCACAGGAAACGCTGGCGCGTTTCCGGCGTGAAGCGCAGGCTGCGGCGAGCCTCGATCATCCAAACATTCTGCCAATCTATGAAGTGAGCGAGTGTGACGATGGGCTGCCGTTTTTCAGCATGAAGTTTGCCGGTGGGGGCAGTTTGCTGGATGCGGCGCCGGCATTGCGCGGGGAGCCGCGGCGAGCGGTCGCGTTGGTGGCGAAGGTGGCGCGGGCGGTGCAATGCGCGCATGGGCAAGGGATCCTGCATCGAGATTTGAAACCGGGGAACATTTTGCTGGACGGACGGGGCGAACCGCTGGTGAGCGACTTCGGTCTCGCCAAATGGCTGGACACTAGCAGTCACTTGACGCGCACACTTACTATTTTTGGCACGCCCGGATATATTGCACCCGAGCAGGTAAACGGATCTGTGGGCAAACTTGGTCCGGCGTCGGATGTTTATAGTTTGGGTGCGATTTTGTTCGATTTGCTCACGGGTCGTCCGCCATTTTTAGGTGAGCACGCGCTTAAGGTGATCCAGCAAGCGAGCGAGAAGCCGGCGCCGAAGCTGCGCACATTGGTGCCGGGGCTGGATCGGGACTTGGAAACGATCTGCGCGAAATGTTTGGAGAGGGAACCAAGTGCGCGTTATCGCTCTGCTGGCGATCTTGCCGAAGACATCGAGCGCTGGCTCGAAGGCCGCCACATTATCGCGCGTCCTGTTTCGCCGGCTGCGCGCGCGTGGCGCTGGACGCGGCGGAATCCGGTTGTCGCCGGAATGGCAGCGCTTCTGCTGGTGTTGGGATCGACAGTTGGTGCGATGATTTGGAACGGCGAGATGGCGGGCCGGCCATCGGCAAGTGGCATTGCTGTTCTGCCTTTCGAAAGTTTGAGTTCAGACAAAGAAAATGTATTTTTTGCCGACGGCGTTTACGACGGTCTTTCCACCAAACTGGCGAAAGTCGCCAATCTAAAGGTGATCAGCCACAACAGCGTGGCAAAATATCGCGGAGCGCGGAACACACAGGAGATTGGTCGTGCGTTGAATGTCGCGTACGTGCTCGAGGGAAGCGTGCGTAGGGAAGCAGGCAGGATCCATTTGAACGCCCAGTTAATTGATACGCGCACCGACGCTAACGTGTGGGCGCAAGGATATGACCGGGATTTGAATGACATGTTCACGCTCCAAAGTGAGATTGCGCAAAAGATCGCAGATCAGCTCGGAGCTGAGGTCTCATCGACCGAAAAAGCAGCCATACAAGAGCCGCCAACGGCAGATCTTGTTGCCTACGATTCCTATTTGCGAGGCAAAGACCTGATCAATGGAATTGCATTTAGCACCCGAGCAAAAGAAGACCTTATGCAGGCCGTGCAATTGCTTGATCAAGCTGTTGCCCGTGACCCATTCTTCTTTTTGGCCTATGGAGAGCTCGCTGGCGCACATGACCGAATTTATTTCCTCGGTTTCGATCATACCGATGCGCGCCTTAAATTGTCTGAAGCAGCCATTCAAACTGTCCGTCGGTTACGTCCCCAGTCTGGAGAAACACATTTGGCCCGCGCTCAGCACTTTTATTGGGCATTTCAGGACTACGACCGAGCTAAAGAGGAACTTGCTACTGCCCGTCGCACGCTGCCAAACGAATCGCGAATTCCGCTTCTGTCTGGCTACATCGATCGCCGCCAGGGTCACTGGGAGAAATCACTGGAGGAAATGAAACAGGCGTTGGAATTGGATCCGCGCGACTTTTCCATACTCCAGCAAATCTCCCTTACTTACCAAAATTTGCGCCGCTACAAAGAGACGGCCGCCACTCTTGATAGCGTGCTGGCCATCGCGCCGAAAGATATTACGACCAAAGTGCGGCGCGCCTCGGTTGATTTTCAATGGCGCTCAGATGCAAAACCGCTACACGGCACAATTGAGACGATCCTGGCCCAGGATCCAAACGCGGCGCCTCTTTTCGTTTTCCAATGGCTCGAGCTTGCTCTAAGCGAGCGCGACCTACCTGCCGCCGAGCGCGCACTGGCCGACATGCCGGCAGACGGCGGCTACGACGAAACCATCCCATTCCCTAACAGTTGGTGCGAGGGTCTTGTCGCCCGGTTCCGCGGCGATGAGCCGACGGCCCGCGGCGCGTTCATCAAGGCGCGAAACGAACTTGAGCAAACTGTCCGTAACCAGCCCGACTATGCAGCGGGCCTTTGCGCGCTGGGTGTGGTTGAGGCTGCCTTGGGAAACAAGAAGGACGCCATCCGCGAGGGCGAACGAGCAGTTGAGCTAATGCCCGTTAGCAAAAGCGCCATCGAGGGCCCAATGTTAGTCCAATACTTGGCCGTCATTTATGCCTGGACCGGCGACAAGGACCGCGCAATTGAACGATTGGCCGAAGCAGCCAAGCTGCCAGGGAGCCATGTGACTTACGGCCACTTGCGTCTCAATCCGTTTTGGGACCCGCTGCGGGCCGACCCGCGGTTTGAAGCAATCGTCGCTTCTCTCGCGCCGAAGTAAGGTTTCGCACAAAGTGCTTTCGGAGTGCGGCGACGTTCCACCGCTTTTCCGATTGCACAGCAACGCTCATAATCTCAGCGATTGTTTTTGCACAACGGAGAAACGACCGGCGCTTTCTGTTTCCTTTGTTTTGCCGTAAGGCGTTTCTGGGAAAAAGTGAATTGTTGCCGTTGTAGGCACGCCATGCTCTGTGCGCTTCGCACCAGGATTTTGTTAAACAGCCCGCGCTTGCCCTAGGGAAAAATCCTACACGTGCTTCAGGTATCTGGCCAACTTGACCTACCCTCCTTCAAATGCCACTATAAATTTTTTTGATTTTTCTAGTTGACACTTATTCACATCGCCTGTAACCGTCGCAAATTATGAACAAGCTCCAAGCAAAAATCACTACACGCTTGGTCGCGGCAATGCTGGTTGCTATGGCTGTTATCGGTCTTAGTGCCATCACAATGCATGCGCCCACCCAGAAACCAAACTCGCTGACGCGTTCCTTGAAGAACATTCAAACGGATAATGCCACGCTGTTCTACGCGGATCAAAGGGCGGACCGGAATTGGTGCGTCGAGATGGTCCTGCCGGGAACCAGCGAGAGTAAGGCGGCGACTGACAACCTGAAACTGGTAGCAGCGACACTTTAAGTCGCTCGCCGGTTTAGCTAACGAATCAATGGGTCAGTCCCGAAGGTTTCGGGGCTGGCCGTGTTGTGTACCGACTCGGGCCGCAAAGTAGGTTCCAAGCCCGGCTCGCCTGTCGCGCGCTTGCGTCTTGAGTGCGTGCTAAACTCCCGCGCTTTCGTCTTGGTTATTCGTGGGACTGAAAATCAATCGCCGAAGGCGGAAAATGACTTTAGGGTTAACGCGATGCTTTCGAAGCGCATTCATGCGACCTGGTTTGTCGTCCATTTCTTCCTGATCGCCGCGGTATGCTTTGCCGGCATATTCTCGCTGGTCGCGGAGGGTGCGACCATGTTGCCATCAACGCTTCAGAAGTGCGCGCGCAGGGCCGAACTGATTGCGGCATTTGTCCTGGGAAAGGAAGCGGCTGCATCCAGTCCTGTGCGGCGGGGGATCGCCACCTATTTGCATGCTGCCGGTATTCAGGCTGGATACAGTTTTTTTGCGCCGAATATTCCGGGTTACCACAAGTTGACCTTCGAATTAAATTACGCAGACGGGCGAGTAGAATATGAATCGCCGCGGCTGAGTGGCAAAGCAGCCACTTTGCATCTGGAGAGTTTATTAGATCGACTGGCAGACAAGCGCTACGAACCGTTACGGGAAGTGGTCGTTAAGATGCTTGCGCTCTCTGTCTGGCAAGAGCGTCCTGACGTGAAAAGAATTCGAGCCACGTTCGGGACGGTTAGCCCGCCTGGCATTAGTGACTTTGAGCATGGTAAAGCTGAATCGTTCAAGCCCATGTTCAGTTACGATTTCAGCCTGCGTGAAGAGCAGAAGCAATAGAAGAACACGGATTGCACCGGATGGCGCAAATTAGACGGAGGCATCCTCGCTTCGAAGAATCGCAACATCGATCGTACTTCGTCATTTACGCTTTGCGTTTCCTAATTCTCTGCTGTTATCCGTTTAATCCGTGTCTAAATCACAAATTTTGAAAGAACATGGTGCAACGACCCTGCTGCGGCGGTGGTCGGGGAATTTCATGGGTTTTCTGTTCCCCGCCGAAACGGACAAGTGGCTTGGCGCTTTGCGTATCGGTATGGGACTGCAAGTGGCCGTTTATGCGCTGTTCTTAAGAACTGACTGGCACCACTTGTTTGCCAGTACCGGTAGAGGCCTTGTCAGCCGCAAACTGGGAGAAGCCATTACATCCTTCGACAGTCCACTTCTTCCCAAGCTTGGCTGGCTTGTTGCTCTTGGCGGTTACGCTCACATCGGCGAGGACGCCGTGCTTTCCATTGCCTGGGCCGGTTTGCTTTGTATGGGACTGTTGTTACTACTCGGCCTTTTCTCTCGCCCGGCCGCAATCATTGCGTGGTTTCTTCACCTCTGCGCAGCGGAAAGCGGTGGGCTATTCGCGTACGGCGCCGATAACTTCATGACCACCGGCCTCTTTTATTTGATGTTATCGCCGTTGCCAGATCGATACTCATTCGATCAACGGCTGCTAAAAGTAGAACTAAGAGATCCACAACTTTTAGGTTTCTGGCGGCGCGTTTTGCAGGTCCACATGTGCTTCGTTTACTTTATCGGCGGCCTGGCGAAATGTCTGGGCAACGGTTGGTGGGATGGCTCCAATCTCTGGCGATCACTGACCCGGCCGCCTTTCAACCTTATTTCCCCGGACATTCTTGTTCGATTCAAATACGCGCTACCGGTCCTAGGAATTTCGATCTGTTTAATCGAACTTGGTTACCCATTTTTCATTTGGATAAGGAAGACCAGCTTGTTTTGGTTGGTGTGCATCTTGGCAATACACGCGACGATTGGACTGGCAATGGGAATGTACCTTTTCGCCCTTGTGATGATCGTTTTGAATCTTGCGGCCTTCGGTATCGGAATGAGCGGGAAGCGACCTGTCTCTGCCGAGGTTGCGGTGGGCCGAAGCAGAGTGCAACGCACGGGCATTTCACGGCGATCAGCCCTTGGTGCTCCGCCGCTTCGCGGTTAGATTCAGCCGACGCGAAAGCGCACGTCGCGAATCGTCCTGCCGCCGAAACGCTGTTTAAGTTTTCGCAAAATTTCGGACTTGGAAATCTGTTCCAGTTCGTAGTGCAATGCCGGCTGGAGCACGCGGACGTAGAGAACGCCTTCCCGCAATGCTACGGGTGCCGAGTGTGTAGCGATAAATTCACCGACGATTCTTCCCCACGCGTCCATCACTTCCGTCTCATGCAAACGTTCGCGTAACCCGAGCCGCTGCATCAATTTTGGAACCAACTCCGCCGGTGACTGCCAGCGGTCGCCTCGCATTTTTCTCTCAGGAAGACCTCGCCATTCGGCGATCACGGCGGCGCGAAGAGAAGGCGACATGGTACGTGAGGCGAGCATCAATATTTCCGCCGCATGTGACTTGGCAGAATATTCAGCTCGCTGCGGTATTTGGCCACGGTGCGTCGCGCGATCGGGATACCGCGCTCGCTCAGAATCTCAACGATCTCGTTATCGCTCAACGGCTGATTGCCATCCTCGCGCTTCACCAGATCTAGAATAGCTTCTTTCACGCTGGTGTTGCTCAGCGATTCGCCGGTGGCAGTCTGGTAGCCAGGCGTAAAAAAGTATTTCATCTCGAAAATACCTTGTGGCGTGGCCATATACTTGCCGGAAACGGCGCGACTGACCGTAGTCTCATGCACGGCGACCGCGTCGGCGACTTCTGCCATCGTCATCGGCTTCAGATGCGATCGCCCATGCTCGAGAAAATCGCGCTGCCTCGAAACGATCTGATTCGCGATGTTGGAAATCGTTTGCTGGCGCTGGTGGATCGAGCGAATCAGGAATTTGCCGCTTCGGATTTTGTCGCGGATATAATCTTTGACTTCGCCACTCTGGGTGTTGCCCGACGCAATGATATCTTTGTATAGATTGCTGATCCGCAGATGCGGAATCTGCTCGTCGTTCAAAGTGATTTGGTACTCGCCATCCACTTTTTCCACCGTCACATCCGGCAGCACATAGTTCTGCGGCGCAGTGGCAAAGACCTGGCCGGGACGCGGATTCAACCGTCCAATATTGTCGGCCGCCTTTTGCACGTCCTCCACACTGATCCGCATCCGACGCGCGATTTCGGGAAAGCGCCGCCTGCCCAAATCCTCCATGTGTTCGGACACGATTTTGTACTCCAGGCTGTTTTCTTTTCCTTCTCGCCTTAGTTGAATGAGCAAACACTCGCGCAAATCCCGCGCGCCAACTCCTGGCGGATGAAAACCGTGTATCAACGCCAGCATTTTCTCGAAATCTTCCTCGGGGATTCCCGAGTTAAGCGCCATTTCTTCCGGTGGGCTTTGGAGAAATCCGTTGTCATCGATGTTGCCAACGATTAGCTCCGCAGCTTTGCGGTCGCTGGCGTTGAGAGCGGTCTGATTCAGTTGTCCCAGCAGATTTTGCTGAAGCGTTTCCTGCACGGCAATGGAATCGAAAAAGAACTCGCGCTTGTCTTTCGCTTCCCGTGAACTCCGAAAGGCGTCCGCGCCGGAGCTGGCCGACTGCGCCATGTAATCGCGCCATTCTTGGTCCAGGCCCGCGAGCTTTTCGAATTCGTTCTCGAAATTATCGTCAACGGAAGACTCCCCCTCGCCCTGAGCATCGGGGCCGGGCTCATCCGGCAATTCCTCGAGAACGGGATTTGTTTCCATCTCCTGCTGAACGAGGTTGCGCAGCTCAAGCAGCGGCGTCTGGAGGACGAGCAGGCTGTGCTGGAGTTGCGGCGAGAGAACCTGCTGTAAGGCAAGGCTCTGCCCGGCAAGCAGTCGGGTCTGCATTCCTGGTCCGGCCATGCGCCGAGTTTACCGGCGTCGTAGACCACGAGCAAGCAGATCAGAGTAGAACCATTTCGGATTCAAACAGAATCAGCCGCAGGTGATTGGATGTTCTGCGTCCGTCCGTTTACCGTGATCCAATCAACTTCCCCATCGAACGCCACGATTTCCCCGAATAGGTCTCGGCCCTCACGGGAGGGAATGCTTATGAGATCGGCTCGAAATCGGGGCCGAATCCGGCCAAGCATGTTCTGCTGACGTAGCGCCGCCGCCGGATTCACTGTCACCATCTCAAAAACCTTCTCGGGTGAGATTTCCGGTTCACCGCGCTGAAACGCGCGCATCTCCGCAAACAAGCTCAGACTCTCATTGCTGGCGAGGCTATCAGTCCCCAGGCAAATGTTGAACCCAAGCCGGCGCAATCGTTCGGATTGCAATGGGCTGTGACCAAAAAAATCATGGCTGCGCGGTGAATGCACGACATGCAATTTTGTCTTCACTTTTTCAAGCAAGTCGAAGTCGCTTTCGGCCAATTCGTTTAAGTGCGCGATGATCCAGCGTTTCGATAGGGCGCGACCGCCGGGCGCGCCAACGAACAACCCCAGCGGCGTTTCATGCCCACAGTCGCCCATGTCACGTCCAATATTTTCCATGAAGTCGTAAAGGGGACCTGACCCATCGCGAAACATTTCCATTTCCTCTCGCGATTCCGCCAGATGCGTCGTCAGCAGGACATCCTCGCCGGCTTCCTCACATCGTTGATACAAATTTTTGGATGCCGTAAACAGTGCATGCGGCGCTAATCCGCAGTTTTGCGCAGACTTCAACGATTCGATTGCAGAATCGACAAGTTCGTTTGTCCGGGTCGGGGAACGCACATCGATTAATTCCGCGAACCACCATGTCCGAATTGGCGGCCCCGGGAGCTGCCGGATCAGTTCCGGAAACGCGGTTAAATTTGCGATGGCTGTCGTGCCGAATTGTTTTGCCTCCGCGAATCCTTCCTTGATCGAGGCAATGTAATTCTGCGTCGAAAGTTTCGATTTTTCCGCGTTAATCGCACGGATCCAATCGGTGAACGATTTTTGTCGGGGAATCCTCCCGCGCAAACACGTGTAATCGAGGTGACAATGCGCATTAATCAAACCCGGCAAGAGAACCTGCTCGCCAAGATCGATAATCGCCTGCCCCGAGTATCGTGCGGAGACCTCGGGAAATTTTCCAACATCGACAATTCGATCTGCCGAAATTGCGACTGCACCATTCTCGATTGGCGCTCCATCCATTGTCGCGACAACACGCGCACGAACGATCATTCGCCTTTCACCACTTTCCGGCATGCGGCCACCAAAAGATTGCATGGCTCCTGGCAGAGCAGCGGAATCGTAGACAGGATCGCCTGGTCCGCAGTAGCTTTAGGGATGGCGGATGCGCCCGGCTCAACCGGCGTTCGGACCTGATCCCAGGTCGGATCAAACTTTTCCTTTGGCAACTTTGTTGACGCAGTTGCGCGGCGCTGGTCGCGGTTCCACAAAATTGTTCGCAAACAACCGTCTTTGGATCGGCAAAAATCCGCGACCAGATCGTCAATCTGCGCATCCGAAATCCTGGCGGCTATACGATACATTCCGGATTGCCGATCCAACGTTTCGCGCAACGGCGTGGTGCGCAGCCGTCCAGTTTTCCACGCAATGAAGATGGCCAGTCTACCCGGGTAAAAATGATCAAGCGCGCGTTTCAAGTCGTCCGATGTCCGAAGCTCCATGCGCCAGCCGTGCCGCAGATTGGGCGCAGTTTTTAATGCACGGTGATTCCGCGCGTCGTCATGCCTTGCGATCTCGATCGCGTCTTCTGGGTCTTGAAAGATTTCCAGATCATCTTGTGCCTCGTCATCGCGATGGCAAAGAACAAGATCGTCACCGGTTTCTCGGACCAAAATTTGGCCGAAAAAAAAAGGAACAGTTTCGAGGGCCTGCTCGACGGCTTGTTCCATCGGTAGGGTGCGACCGCCGGGCGCGCCGTGCTAGTGCAAACAATGCGCAATTAGGCCGCCGGCACGCTCGAGGAATTGGCGATCCTCTTCGTCGAACGCGTTCAACTTGTCGCTCTCCACATCCAAAATGCCTAGAATGTGCCGGTGCTCGTTCTTCATCGGGACAACGATCTCCGACCGCGTGCTATGAAATGCCGGCAGATGGCGCGGATCTTTGTGCACGTCGCCCACAATGATTGGTTTTCCCGATTCCAACGCAGCGCCGCACAATCCCTGGGTGATGGGAAAGCGTGGGTAGGTTGGCGGCTCGCCGCCGGTGCCCGCGAGAATCACAAATTCATCTTTGACAATTTTGTAAACTGCCAGCCACCGGTAATTGCGCGCCGCACGAATCATTTCCACAACTTGCTTCATTCGCTTTTGGGTGCAGCCGCCAGCCAGCGCAAATGCCCCGATCTCCTGCAGTTTCTTGCACGTGGTCTCCTTCATTCGCGGGGAAGCAATCTTGCGCAAAAAGAAACCAAGCGCGAGCGGGATTTCAACTTTTTGCGTTCAACGCTTGCTCGATGATGATATCGGCAAAACCGGGATCGGTCCCGATCGACGGCGCATAGAAAAGGGAGCGACCGTCGATACGGTACGGATTGGCCTGGAAAATCTCACCGCGTCCCGCGTATGAAGTGGGTGTCGATCTCCCATTCGCGATCCCGATCAATTGGGGTATGTCCTGGTAACTATGAAGTCCGTCTGAAATAAAGAACGGCACCACGACTACATTGCCAGTCTTCGTCAATTTCCGCCAATCGGAGACCAACGGCGGCTCTTCCATGTAAACGTTCAGCACCTCCGCGAATTTTCCGAGCCCACGGATCTTTTCCGCTTCGCGTTTTGCGGCGACCGCGCTGTTTTCGTTCAAATCGGTGCCGTGCGCGACAATCAGCAGGCCGGTCTCGACAGGATCGACCCCGGGTGCGATCTCAAATGCGCGTTTGAGCAGCAATTCAGTCATCGCAGGATGATTTCCAACCGGCTCGCAATATTTCCAGGTCTGGCCATTCGCTCGTTTCGTAGTCACTTCGTCCAGCTCAAGCTCGCGCGGGATTACTGTTTGAGTGAAATAGCCTTCGCTGATGAAATTCGGCACAACGTAAACTTCGCGAATCGGTTCCGGATCAAATAAAAAGAGCGCGTCGCGCAAACTCGGTTCCTCTTTCCAGAAGGCGCAACCGACATCTGCAAAAACTTTCCGACGCCGAATCTCGGCAGCGTGCGCCAGTGTCGGTGCGCTTGAATCCGGGTTCACCGTCGAGCCGTGCGCGACGATGAGGAGTGCTGCCTTTGATTTGTCGATCACCGTTAAACGCTCAACGTCCAACGCCCATCGTTCAACGTCCAATTTAATTGAGCGTTGGGCATTGAGCGTTGAGCGTTGGACGTTTAGACTCAGATGTATGCGTTTTCGCACGTACAAAAACACCGACCTCATGGTTAGCGAAGTCGGCTTTGGTTTGTGGACGATTTCTACCGGCTGGTGGGGAAATTTCACCGAAGGCGAAGCAGTCGCGCTCATGCGCAAGGCATTCGACCTCGGTATCACCCTGTTCGATGCGGCTGATACCTATGGGAACGGCTTGAGCGAAGAGTTGATCGCGAAAGCGTTCCCGAACCAGCGGAATGAAATCGTAATTGCGACCAAGGTCGGTTACGATTTTGTTCATTACGGCGAAGCACGCGGGCGAGGGCAGCGGGAAATTCCCCAGGACTTTTCGCCGGAAGCAGTGATACGCGCGACAGATGGAGCCCTCACGCGCCTGAAAACGGACCGCATTGATCTTCTGCAACTGCACAACATTCGGATGGAACAGGTTTACGACGATGCGCTGTGGACAACGCTCGAGAAACTAAAGGGTGCCGGGAAGATTCGCTATTACGGCATGGCGCTCGGCCCGGCCGTCGGCTGGCTTTATGAGGGCGTGAATTGTATTCGCGAGCGGAACATCACGAGCGTGCAACACATTTACAACATGCTCGAGCAGCATCCCGGGCGCACTATTCACGATGCGGCCACCGATGCCCATAAGGACACGATGTTCCTTATTCGCGTGACGCATTCGTCTGGAATGCTAGAAGGAAAATACACTGCAGAGACGAAATTTCCGTCCACCGATCATCGCAGCCATCGTCCGCGCAGTTGGCTGCTCAATGGGATAAAAAAGGTTGAGCAACTGCGGTTCCTTGAAAATTCCCGGCGCACACTCGGGCAGGCGGCATTGCAGTGGTTACTCACCGATGATCGTGTGGCTTCGACGCTGCCCAATATTTACAACGAAGAACAGCTCGTTGAATTCGCCAAAGCACCGGAATGTTCGTCGCTTACTGCCGACGATATGGGGAAGATCGAGGGACTCTATTCTGAGAATTTCCGTGTCGAAGAGGAACCACCGAAGTTCAAAGGCACGATGGAGCTGCCGAAGGAAACTGCAGCCGCGTAGCGCGTCATCCTGAGCGCAAGGCGAAGGATCTCGCACAAATACCTTGATCAACAAGTTATCAGAAACCGTGCACTGCGATTGTGAGGTCCCTCACTTCGTTCGGGATGACAGGCTTGTGAGACGATTAATCTGACTCGTCTTCTTCCTCTACCGGTTCGGCACGGCGAATTTCTGGTTTTTCGCGCGCGCGACGCTGTTGTTGGCCGACTACCTTTTCGCTCTTGTAAATTTCTTTGAAAACATCGGCAATCATTGGTGCAGCTGCAGAGCCGCCATGGACTTTGCTGCCGACGTCGCCTTCGTAAAGAGCTGCGAATGCATATCGCGGTTGATCGGCTGGCAAAAACCCCGCAAACCATGCCGCCGTGCGCTCTTTGTTTTTGGGTCCCCATTGTGCTGTGCCGGTTTTACCGGCGACCTCAGCATTATCGAGGCTGGCTTGGTGCGCGGTGCCGCCTCCGCCATTTACAACATCGATCATTCCCGTTTGCAATTCGTCCAGCGTCTCGGACGACACGTTTAGCGTTCTCTTCGCTCGCACCTGATATGCGGTAACTATTTGGTTATCGAAGGTCTGCACCTGTTGAACCAGCCGTGTTTGGTACAGTGTCCCGCCGTTTGCTACTACGCCCATGGCTTGGGCCATTTGTAACGGAGTGACTTGCGTGTCGCCCTGGCCAATCGACATGTTTGCGATATCCCCGTTGAGCAGCCTGCGACCGTGCGTTGCCTTCATGTATTCATCGTTGGGAACACGGCCTTCCGCCTCGCCGCGCAAAGGGATGCCGCACTTCGCGCCGAAGCCCAGTGCTAATGCCCAATCGATGATCGGCTGCGCGCCGGTCCTGATCCCCACCTGGTAAAACCATGTGTCGCACGATTCGGTGAGCGCTTGCACGAAATTCAATGCGCCGCGATTGCTCTTTTTCCAATTATGGAAAGTGACGTTGCCAATCTGAATTGACGGAACGCATTCATATCGATCGTCCGGCTGGATGGCACGGCTTTCGAGCGCGGCGATGCCCACCGCAATCTTGAAGGTCGAACCCGGCGGATAAGACGAACGATACGCTCGCGGCAAAAGCGGAATGTCCTTGTCGTCTTGCAACAACTTGAGTTGCTCGGCTGATATCGAAGGAACAAACAAGTTTGGATCGTAGGTAGGCCACGAGGCCAACGCCAGAATGTCGCCGCTGTTTGGATCGATAATCACAATGGCGCCGCGTTTTGCCTTTGCTTCCAGCGCCTTTTCAGCGAGTTGCTGGAGGCGCAGGTCAAGCGTGGTAACCACGTTGTACCCGGGATCAGGCGGAGTGATTAGTTTCTCGGAGGTCTTCCGACCGTCTTTATCAAACGTGAGCTTGTATTCGCCATGCTTGCCTGTGAGCATTTCGTTGAATGTTTGCTCCAGTCCTTCGCGTCCCTCGGTTTCAGGCCACAGCGTCTCGTGATTATCAACAATCCCATCCGGATTTCGCCCGGTCTTGCCGGTGTAACCGATAATTTGGCCGGCCACTTTTCCATTCGGATAAACGCGCACGTAGATTGGGCGCACAATCACACCAGGCGGCGGATCGTTTTTAATCTGTTCGTACTCCAACTGGCTAAGATTCTGCGCGATCTCCATCGGCATGACTCCCCTGTTGTGGTAATGGCGAAGAATCGCTTCGTCGGAAATCTTAAGTTTGCGACCAATGAGCCTGGCGGTCCTGTCGATCTTTTCCCTGGCGAAGCTTAGTGTTTGCGCATCGGAAAAATCAAGCGGTGTAGGGAAATTGATAGCGAGATTGTAGCTGAGCCTGTTTTGCGCGAGCGATTCGCCGTTGCGGTCTGTGATCTGACCGCGCGGCGCCGGAACATCAAGGATGTAAGTGCGCGCGAGTTTTTGTGTTTCAAACGTCGGCACAATTGTTTCCTCTTCGGTTTGTGGAGGTGTGGTTGTGCTCGGCACAGCAGACGGTGCCAGCGCCTGGGCAAATAATGAGGTCGACGTCGCTTGGATCGAGAACGCGATGTACAAGCCGCTCAAAGTTCCCCAGAGTGATCCCATTTGAAAAGTGAATCTGCGAATTCTACGGATAAATCAATGCCTTTGCAGGAATTGATGCACTTCTTCGGCCAACTTTCGGCCAATCCCTTCCGTGGAAGCGATTTCCTCCACTGTCGCTCTGCGCAGGCGATTCACCGAGCCAAACCTCCGCAGCAGAAAATTCTTGCGGTTCTGACTCACACCTGGGCAATCATCAAGAATGCTTTCGCCGACTCGCTTTTTCATGAGCAATTGATGATATGCGTTGGCGAAGCGATGCGCCTCGTCGCGAATACGTTGAAGCACTCGCAAGGCGCCGGAATCCATTGGAAGTTGCAACGGCAACGCCCGGCCCGGCCGGTAGATTTCTTCCCGTTCCTTGGCCAGGCCGATGATGGGAAGATCGTGCAAGCCTAATCGCTGCAATTCGCGGCATGCAGCGGAAAGCTGACCTTTTCCGCCATCGACAATGATCAGGTCTGGCAAACGGACGGCAACAAAACCTTCGTCACTCTGAGCCCCGAAAGCTTTCGGGGTCGAGGAGTCGCGCGAAGTTACCTGTGGGTTTTGCAACTGTATCTCTCGACCCATTCGACTATCGCTCAGGGCAGGCTTTTGCTCGGGATGACGGTGAATTCGTGCAAGCGCATCCGCCGAATTCTCCTGCGAAAACTCCGCGGCATCGGAGTTAGCGTTACGCGCCTCCAGCAGAACACGCGAATACCTGCGCCGGACGACCTCGGCCATGCTGGCGAAATCGTCTTGTCCCTCAACCGTTCGCACTCGATACCGGCGGTAATTGTCCTTATCCGGTACGCCATCCCGGAAACAAACCATCGAAGCGACTACATGCGTCGTGGAAATATTTGAGATATCGAAGCATTCCATCACGCGCGGCACCTGCGGGAGTTGCAACGCATCAGCCAACGCGCGCACGTCGGCCATTGAATCGATCGAGCTCGGCAGACTGCCACGGGTAAATCGACGCATTGGCCTTGTCGTGCTGCGCAAGTCATCAACCATGTTGCGTAGTTCGGCGGCTTTTTCGAAATCCATTTTCTTGGCCGCTTTGCGCATTTCCTCTTCCAATATCGCGATCATTTCCCTCGATTTCCCTTCCAGGAACTCACACGCTTGGAGGACGCGCTCGCGGTATTGCTCTGCGCTTATTTCGCTCAAACGCACGGGCACTTGGTAGGTCGCTGATTTCAACTCGCGCTCCGTGGGCGAGCCTCGCCCAAAGGTCAACACCCCGAATTTCTTGCGCATGAAATTCAATGTCTGCCGCAGTGCCCCGGCATGTGCGTACGGACCGAAGTAGCGGCTGCCGTCGTCCTTTTTAAATCGAGCGAGGCGGAAACGCGGCCACTCCTCCGACATGTCCACTCTGACCAGGAGGAACCGCTTATCGTCCCGGAAGGAAACGTTGTAACGGGGCCGATATTCCTTGATTAGTTTGCCTTCGAGTAAAACGGATTCCGCTTCGCTGCGAACCGTGTGTGTCTCAAAATCCCATGTCGCGTCGAGCATGGCGCGCGTTTTCAAATCGGCTTGCGCCAGCTTGGACGGCAAAAAATATGAACCCACTCGTTTGCGCAGGTCACGCGCTTTGCCCACGTAAATCACTCGGTTAAACCGATCTCGCATCAAGTATACACCAGGCTTGTGCGGCACTTCATGTACCTTTTTCTGCAAATCCGGCTTTTCTTTTTTTGATGCAGCCATCCGGCTGCGAATTTACGCACGAAGCAGCGGCTGGAAACCCGCTTCGTTCCGCCTTGCTGGCCACAAGGTCGCAGTCGCGATCCAAAACTGAAGAGCGCTCCGTAGCCGAGGTCGCGGACCTCGGTCCCGTGCTGCAGGTCCAAAAACAAAGCGCGCGGTCGATGTGACCGCGCGCCCATGTTTTACTTCGTTTTGGTCTAAGGTCTTGTCGTCGTCGTAGTAGTTGTTTCCTCGTGCCTAATTACCGCGGGTCGCTGGCTCAACACCACTTTGCGCACGACTACCCGGTCACCAACGTTCGTGTAATAGATCGTTGCCGGCATATCTGGCCGAATGGCTGACCAACTTACGGTGTGGCCTTCCGGATCGACGATGGCCGTGTCTCTAGTGTAGTAGTAACGCACTGGCGCCGCACTCGGCGCTGTCCGGAACATAAAGTAATCCGAATCCGGCGTGTATGTCACGATCGTACCGGCACTGTTGGTTGTTGTCGCCTGAGTTGTCGTTGTACCGGTCACCGGGTCGGCTGTCGTAGTAGTTGTTGTGGTCTGCTGCGCTAGCGCTGTCGCCACCGCGGCTACACAAGCCACTGCAGCCGCCAACATTTTCACTAATCTCGTTTGTTTCATATTTGTCTCTCTGCTTTGATTGAATGGATGTTCTCCATTGTGTATATCTCCGGCTCCTTACTGCCGGAACTCTTTCAGTTACGCCCAAGTATCGTAAATTGCGGCTCGCGTGGTCGCATCTATGGGGGTAGTCCGTTTTCTTGTGCTCGAGGAACGTAACGTGATGTCTATGCAGGCTTTACCCGGTTTCCGCGATTTCCTTCCCGACGATTGCGCAGCGCGGAATTACGTCTTTGCCCGCTGGCGCGAAGTCGCGCGGCGCCATGCTTTTGTAGAATGGGACGGTCCCCCGCTCGAGGCGACCGAGTTATACAAAAAGAAGAGCGGGACGGAAATTGTCGATCAACTTTTCAATTTCACTGACAAGGGCAAACGCGAAGTCGCGATGCGCCCGGAGCTAACACCCACGCTTGCACGCGTAGTCGCCGCGCATGAGCGCGAATTTAAGAAGCCGCTCAAATGGTTTTCTATCGGCCAATTTTTCCGTTACGAAAAACAGCAGCGCGGAAGATTACGCGAACATTTTCAGCTCAATTGCGACATTATCGGAGAAGTAAGCCTTGCCGCTGATATCGAGCTCGTGGCGCTTTGCATCGATATTCTGCGAGCGTTCGGATTCACCGAAAAAGATTTTGTGGTACGAGTCAGCGACCGTGATTTCTGGACCGATTTTCTCCGCGAAAAAGATGTCTCTGCGGACCGATGGGACGAATTACTACAGGCAATCGATAAATTCGGGCGCGAGCCGCGCGAGAAAACAGCCGAGAAACTTGGCAAGCTCGCCGATCCGGTCTTTGCGATTCTAAAAAGCGGCGGAAAAAGTGAGAAGCTCGATAGACTTGTCGACGGCCTTCGTGCGCGAGGATTGGCAGATTTCGTCTCCATTGATGTCGGTATCGTGCGCGGGCTGGCCTATTACACCGGCATGGTATTCGAAGTGTTTGACCGCGCTGGGAAATTTCGTGCCATTGCCGGGGGCGGCCGTTATGACAACCTAATTGCGCAACTAAGTGATGGCCTTGTTTCGATGCCGGCACTCGGTTTTGCAATGGGCGACGTTGTGCTCGGCGAGTTAATAAGTGAATCAGCTCATGTGCGCCAGAAATTGGAGGATGCAATCGCGAACAGTCGGAAGATCGACATCTACGTTGTTATCGCAAAGGAACAGTGCCGCGCTGATGCGCTAGGGCGAATTCAACAACTTCGCGACCGCGGCTATCGCGTGGATTATCCCCTCACGAGCGAAAAGGTCGGCAAACAATTCCAAACCGCTGAGCAACTCGGAGCGCGCGTTGCGGTCTTGTTCGGAGACGAATGGCCGCAAATAAAGCTAAAAGACATGAGCTCCGGCGAGCAGCAACTCGTCTCAAAAGACGATTTAATGTCGCATGTGGAATCTATCCTGCGCTAGATCGCGCAGTTCTGGGGGGCCACAGGCTGACAGCCTGCGCTCCACAAATCCGATTGTTGCTAATCGCTTGCGAGATTCTTCGCTTCGCTCAGAATGACGCGGTACTTTTGGGCATCGCAATGTATCGCACGCACGACTGCAATTCTCTTCGCAAGAGCGACATTGGCAGGCAAGTCGCACTGGCCGGGTGGGTAAATGTCACCCGCGATCACGGCGGTGTAATTTTCATTGATCTCCGCGATCGCGAAGGCCTGACGCAAATCGTGTTTCGGCCTGAGGAAAACGCCGAGCTTGCGAGGCAGGCGCATACATTGCGCGGTGAAGACGTGATTCAGGTTTCCGGTCACGTCGCTGCGCGCCCGCCAGGCACAGAAAATCCAAATCTCGCCACCGGCGACATTGAAATCATTCCCAACGAACTGAAGATTCTGAATCGGGCTGACGATCTGCCATTCCCAATCGACGCCGAACCGCATAACGAAGATTTGCGGATGACCCATCGATATTATGACTTGCGCCGTGCCCGGTTGGCGCGCAATCTGCGGTTGCGACACATCGCGGCGAAGGCGACGCGCGATTATCTCGACAGCGAGGGTTACGTCGAGGTTGAGACTCCGATTCTTTCCAAGAGCACCCCGGAAGGGGCGCGCGATTTCTTAGTGCCAAGTCGAATCGCGCCCGGGAAATTTTATGCGCTCCCGCAGGCGCCTCAGCAATACAAACAACTACTGATGGTCGCCGGCGTGGAAAAGTATTTTCAGATCGCGAAATGTTTTCGCGACGAAGATTTGCGCGCGGACCGGCAACCGGAATTTACCCAGATTGACATTGAGGCATCGTTCGTCACCCCAGAGGACATTTTCACGGTGACCGAGGGAATGCTCGCTGCAATCTTCAATGCGTCGCGAAACATCGAGATCCAGCTCCCGTTTGAGCGACTCACTTACCGCGAAGCCGTTGATCGCTATGGGAGCGATAAACCCGATCGCCGTTTTGGGATGGAACTCGTCGACCTTGGAGAAATTTTTCGCGAGAGCAGTTTCAAAGTTTTTCGCAGTTCGCTGGAATCTGGCGGTGTGGTGAAGGCAATTAACGCGAAGGGCTTTGCCGGGATCACCATTGGGCAGGCAGACGAATTAACGGAAATTGCGAAGTTGTACCGCGCAAAAGGGCTCGCATTTATCAAGGTTGAGAATGGCGAATGGAAATCGCCCATCGTGAAGTTTTTTTCTGAGACTGAAAAAGCAGCGCTACGATCGAAACTGAAAATCGAGGAAGGCGACTGCGTTTTCTTCGGTGCGGACAAATGGGAAATTGCTTGTGAAGTTCTTGGGCGGTTGCGGTTGCGCATCGCAGAAATGCAAAAGCTTATGTCTGTTGCCGAAATCTGGGATTTTCTCTGGGTCACCGATTTTCCGCTGTTTGAATGGAGCCCGGAAGAAAAGAAATGGAACGCCATGCATCATCCATTTACACGGCCGAAAGCGCAGGACATGGCGCTGTTTAGCGAAAAGAAATTTTCCGATGTGCGCGCCGAGGCGTACGACATCGTTTTGAACGGCGTCGAGATCGGTGGCGGCAGTATGCGAATTTATGAGCCGGAGTTGCAGGACAAAATGTTCGAGGCTCTCGGCATCAGCCCGGAAAACCGGCAGGTACAGTTTGGTCACTTGTTACGTGCGCTGCATCTTGGCGCGCCGCCCCATGGCGGCATCGCACTCGGGCTCGATCGTTTGGTCATGCTCATCGCCGGCGAACAGAGCATTCGCGATGTGATAGCATTCCCAAAAAACAATCGGGGCATGGACCTGATGTCGAATTCACCAGCCGAAGTCGATGCCCGGCAGTTGCGGGATTTGTCGCTTAAGCTGGAGAAAGATAAAAAGTTGTAGCGGCGTCTGCCGCATATTTGTTGGAATTGTTAAGGCAAATCTCGAGCACCGGGCTGAGTCGCTCAATAACCCAGGGCCGCTTTTCGCTCCGCAGCGCCGGGCAAAGCATCCTTACGGGCAGTGATTGCTTCCGCGCCTGAGTCCTTCAACTGGTGGGACTGAACCGCGTTGAATTCGATATCTTTCGTGAACTCTGGCGGTAGGTCATCTTCAGCGTAGATGGCGTGCACCGGGCATACATCCACACAAGCCATGCAATCAATGCAATCTTCCGGGTGAATGACCACCTGGTTATCCAGTTCGTAGAAGCAGGCGACGGGACACACCTCCACACAGTCGGTGAACTTACATCCGTTACATTTATCGGTCACGATGTGGGGCATGGGATTTCAATGGTTGAATGTTGCGTATAAAGGATCGCCGTTACGCGTCAAGTAATTAGCGACTTACGGTCAGTCAATTCCTGCTTTACTATTGGCCTAAAGCGACGCCCGGTGAGTGATGCTCGCCGCGGGTTCGGAACAAAATCGCGATAAAAAACGTGACGATGGTGCCGAAGCAGATCCACCATGGAAATTTCATGACGGGCAGCCAGGTCGGTTGGGTATAAAGTTTGCCGCCGAAAATTCCGGCGATGTTGTTAGGCAAGCCGCTCAAAATCGCAACAACGATAAAGCCGATAATCATCGCGATGATATTGCCGAAGTCGTTGCCGCGCGATTTGGTTAACATGCCTGCGAGAAAAACGCCCAGCACCGAGCCATAGGTATAACCGTAAATGCTGATGACAATCGGAATGATCCGAACGTTTGGGTAAACGATGACGAGGTATGCTGTGGTAGAAGCGACGACGATCATTAGTACCGAAAAGCCAACGGTTGCCCAACGCACCGCGCTTAAACTCTGCTCCGATGTCGAGCTTGGGTTGACATAAGTTTCATACCAATCGCGTGTGAAACTGGTCGCGAGCGCGTTAAGCGCTGTGCTGAGCGAGCCCATTGCGGTTGCGAAAATGCCGGCGATGAGCAGGCCGCGCAGGCCAACCGGCATTTCGTAAAGAATGTAATGGCAGAAGATCTCGTTCGGAGTTTTCGGCAATGCCGGGTCCTGATGTGTCTGGTAAAAAACCCAGAGGAGCAGACCGATGCTCAGAAACGTGAACGCGATCGGAATATCGGCCAGACCTGACATGATCAGCGAGCGCCGGCTCCGGCGAATGTCAGGTGCAGTCAACATACGCTGGACCATGTCCTGATCAGTACCGTGCGTCGACATGGTCATAAAGGTTGAGCCAATCAAGCCGGCAAAAATCGTGTACTCAATCGCAAACATACCTTTCCATTTTGCCCATCCATGCATAGCCGGATCCAAACCGGTCGTGAAGAAATCGGAAAGGCCGAAGCCGCCGTGACTTTGAACGATTTGATGAAAACCACCGGGTATGGCGAAATAAAGTAACCCGAGCGCAACGAGCGCACTGCCGATCATGATCGACGCTTGAATGAGGTCGGTCCAGATGACCGCTTTGATCCCGCCCAGCGTTGTGTAGATGGCGGTCAAAACGACAATGGCAACGGTTGAGCCGATGTAAATGAAAAGCGTTTCTTTTTGCCCGGGCTGAACGCCGCGAATCATTTCGTAGGCGAGCGCAAGTGCGATAGCAGCTGCGTACAGCCGCGTACCGGACGCGAGCAGGCGCGTAAACAGGAAGACGGCCGACGCGGCGTTCTTGGTCGGCACTCCGAAGCGGACGGTGAGATATTCGTAGATCGAGTAAACTTTGTAGTCGTAATACGGCTTGATAAAAATGTAACTGACCAGGATTCGCGCGATAATCGTGCCGAGCGCCAGCTGCAAATAGGTGTAATTCCGCAGCGTGAATCCTTCGCCTGGTGTCCCGAAAAAAGTCCCGGCGCTTGTTTCCGCAGCGATGAGTGAAGCGAGCACAGCCCACCACGGGATCCCGCGACCACCGAGCGCGAAGTCTTTGAGATTTTCCTCCTTCCGGCCCATGTAAAGGCCGATGGAGATGATGAGAACGAAATAGAACAGCAAGACTGTGCCATCGATTGCGAGCCGGCTGTCCATGCCGACGGTATTTATCGATGACGAATTACGAATGTCGAATGTCGAAGCGCTCGTTTTCATCGGAAGGCAAAGGGTGGATCGGCTTCTCCTGAAGACGATGCTACGATGGTTGCTCCTCGGCGCCTGGACTGACATCGCGTTGGGGACCACGCAATCCACCGTATGAAATTGATCAAGATTCCCGCAGCCGATTTCGATCTGGCAATGACACTCGATTCCGGTCAGGTGTTTCATTGGCAGAAAGTCGGCAGACAATTTGTGGGGATGATCGGCGACTTGCCGGTATCCATGGAGCAGCGCGGTAACGTTTTGTGCGCAGAAGTGGCATCGGCTTCCAGGGAATACTCTGGGAAATGTGCGCGGGATGCGCATGCCACGATCGCCCACTATTTCGCGCTTGATCATCCACTGGCAGAAATCTGCGCGTCATTCCCGGACGATCCGGCAATGAACGCGGCGCGGCTCTTTTGTCGCGGTTTGCGAATCATTCGCCAGCCGAAATGGGAATGTCTGGCCACGTTCATCTGTTCGTCGATGAAACAGGTGGCACATATTCGTCAGATTTCGCTCGCGCTCCGTCGACGCTTTGGTGACAGACGAGAAGTCAGTGATCACGTGGTTTACACATTTCCGCCAGCGCAACGAATTGCCCGAGCTACTGAGACTGATTTGCGCGAATGCGCGCTAGGTTATCGCGCCAAAAATCTGCTCGCGACTGCTCGGCTTGTCAGTTCAGGTGAATGTGAACTGGAATCATGGTCGGCTCTGTCAGATCCCGATCTTAGAGAAAAGTTGTGCTCGTCGCCAGGCGTGGGAGCGAAGATAGCCAACTGCGTAATGCTGTTTGCCTACGAGCGCCTGCGCGCATTTCCAATCGACGTCTGGATTGAGAGAGTTTTGAAACAACAATATTTTCCGCGGAAGAAAATCACGGAACCACGGCTGCGCGAATTTTCGGAAACATATTTTGGCAAACACGGCGGTTACGCGCAGCAATACTTGTTTCACCATGCGCGAATGGCTTTACGGAAGTCAGGAGTATCGAGAGATTCCTCGACTCCGCTTCGCTCCGCTCGGAATGACAAAAGGGTAGATGCGCGAATGAACGAAACTCAAAAATAGCGCAAGCCAACGGGTCGGTCCTTCAGCGCAAGTTGTCAGCACCCTTGGGCTGAGATAATGTTCCAGCCTTAAACTGAAACCTCCGAGACCAATACTTTCTGACACTGAGAAACCGCTCTCATGACGACGGCTGACATTATGTTCGCCCAGCCGGGCAGCCCCGAAAGTCTTCGGGATCACGAATATGAGGGGCGGACGGTTTTGTTGGCGATACTCGTGGCGATTCTCATTCACCTGCTGGTGGCGTTTTTCCTCGCTGCCTTCGGCGGCATTTTCTCGCCCGCGACGCCCGTTGAGGACAAACCTGCTGAGCTCACATTTGTCGATCTGTCATCAGCCGCTCCAAAAAACTCCGCGTTTATAGAGAACGACGAATCAAAAAAAGCACCCGAACCAAAAGAAAAAACATTTGAATCGAACGCCAATTCGATTGGAGCAAGCGAATTAGCTGCTGCTGGGGAAATGCCATTGCCGTCGCAGACAGGCAAAGATCGGCCGTTTATGGATTTGGAGACACAACAGCACTCGCTCGACATGAAAGGAGCACAGCCACAACCGAGTGCCGCGCCACAGGAAAATCCGAACCCGTCAGCCGCGCCTCAGACGCAACCGGATCCAGTTACCGGAGCGGAGCAATTCGCGATGTTAACTCAAATGCCCACTCCGGCAGCCGAACCATCAGTCGCGTCGCCGCAAGCGCGATCTGCGTACCGGCGGTTGAAGGAGCGAACCCACATCTCCGGAAACATCACCAATCGCGGTATTTCCTCCGTTAATGCCTTGGGCACACCGCTTGGCCGCTACCAAAAAATTGTAGCAGATTCAATTGGATCGCGCTGGTATGCGTTTGTGGAGCAGAAGCAGGACTTGGTCAATATCGGAACTCTGCGGCTTCGATTTAATATTGATCGGAGTGGACGAGTGAAGGACCTTAAAGTTACCGAGAACAGTTCGAACGAGGCGTTCGCAAACGTTTGCGTGCAATCGGTGCTCGAAGCGCACCTTCCCCCGATTCCCGATGATGTTGCGAACACTTTGCCTCCCGAGGGCTTGGAAGTGGATGGACTCGGTTTTATTATTTTTCCGAACCGATGATCGTTACCGCGATAACTATCGAGACGCCGGAAACCGTGAATACTGTCTTTGGATTCTTCGCGAAGGGCGGCCTTTTCATGTGGCCGCTGCTGGCTTGCTCTATTGTCTCGGTGACAATAATGATTTTGCGTGGCCTCGCTTTGCGGCGCGCTAAGGTCCTGCCGCCTTTGATCGAGAGCGAAATAGAGCGTTTGGCCCCAGGTGAAAGCCCTGAGCGGCTGTCGCGCATCGTGCACCACGATGGTTCGTCACTGGCGCGGATCGCTCGCGTCGCGTTGCAATATTTACGCAGTCCACGCTCGGAAAACGTAGAAGCGATTCAAACACGTGCGCGTCACGAGATGGTGCGGCTGGAAAAAGGTCTTATCATTCTCGAAGTCATCGTGGGCATTGCGCCACTGCTCGGCCTGATCGGTGCGGTCTCGGGACTGGTGCATGTCTTTTCTCAGCTCGGATTGAGCTCGGGCGCATCGGATACGCGTCAGATCTCGCGCGGCATCGCCGAAGCGTTGAATGCAACCGTGTTCGGGCTATCGATCGCTGTGCCGACCCTGATCGGGTTCACCTATTTTTCGAGGAAAGTTGAAGTGATGTCGGTGGAGATGGAAACGCTGGTCGTGGAATTGATTAACAAATGCTATTACGGCCGCTCTTCGCGCGAATTCGTGCCGGCGAAAGCATCTACGGGCAGCTCGATGCCGATTTCGACGCCGGTGGCGTAAGAGGCGCGGCGCATTTCACGCCATGAAGTTTGCAGTACGAAAACGAAGGGCGCCCGTCATAATCATCGTTTCGCTCGTCGATATTCTCATCATCCTGCTGATCTTTTTTGTCGTTTCTACAACTTTCAAGAAAGACCAGCCCGAAGTTCAGATTAATCTGCCGGAATCCAAAACGGCAAAAAAACAGCCTGCTGAGGCTGAACACGCTATCGTAAGCATCGATCAAAATGACGAGATCAAATTGGACGGACGAGCAATCGGCGCGGATGAACTGGAAGGTGCCGTGCGTAACCTGCCTGAGACTCGCAAGTCCACGCTTGCGCTCCAGGCGGACAAGAAAGCTTCCTTTGGCACGATTATCAAAGTCATGGACGCGTTAAAGCTGGCCGGCGTGAGAAATTTGCCGGCGTTTACCCGGGAAGAGAAGTGATCCTGCAGATCTTGGATTACGGCGACCCGATCCTGCGGGCCAAAGGCAAACCGATCGAGAACATAGACGATCGGATTCGCGAGCTGGCCGCAAATATGATCGAGACGATGCACGCGGCGAATGGCGTAGGTCTGGCAGCCCAGCAGATCGGTGAAGCTTTGCAGCTCACAGTGCTCGACGTTTCGCTGGTCGAAGATCGGCCGAGCACTTTGAAATTGGACGCCAAAGACGTCGATCCCAAGGCGGCGATGCCGCTTGTGTTAATCAATCCGGAAATTGAGCTACGTGGCGCAAACGAAGTGGGAGTAGAAGGTTGCTTAAGTTTTCCGGAAATCACCGGCGACATCGAACGGGCGAAGTCAGTGATCGCCCGCGCGCAAACTTTGGAAGGCGGCACATTCGAAATCGAAGCGAGCGGATTTCTTGCACGCGCGATTCAGCATGAAGGCGATCATCTCAATGGAATTCTATTTATCGATCGCATGAATTCCGCGGCAAAGGCCGCATTGTCGAGCCGACTGAAACGATTACAGAAGGAGACGCGACGCGGCATCAGACATCGAGAAGCGCTGGTAAGTGAGACGACGCTGTAGCGGGGTTTAGTCGCGCTGCGTGACTGTGGAAATTATCGAGTCAGAAATCCTGTCAACGGACTGGTCGCGGCCGCGACGTCCAGTTTTTCGGCTAATCCGATTTCGCGTGCTTCGCGACCTGCCTCAATGGCTTTTTTAAACGCTTTGGCCATGCGAATCGGATCGGAAGCAATTGCGATTGCTGTATTCACCAGAACCGCATCGGCGCCGATCTCCATCGCTTCAGCGGCGTGACTTGGCGCGCCGATCCCGGCGTCCACGACTACGGGCACGGTCGCTTGCTCGATAATGATCTCGATTTGCCGGCGCGCCTCGATCCCGCGATTGCTGCCGATCGGCGAGCCGAGCGGCATTACGGTGGCGGTGCCGATGTCCTGCAATCGTTTCGCGAGTACTGGATCGGCATTGATATAGGGAAGAACCGTGAATCCTTCTTTCACCAAGATCTCCGCAGCGGCGAGGGTCTCCACCGGATCGGGCAGCAAATAACGCGGGTCCGGGTGAATCTCGAGCTTGATCCAATTTGGCAAGCCCGCGGTCGCGGCCAGTCGCGCCAGGCGCACCGCTTCGTCCGCGTTGCGCGCACCGCTCGTGTTGGGCAAAAGAAGAAAACGTTTTGGATCGATGAAATCGAGAATGTTTGCAAATGGATCGTGCTGCCCGGAGATATCTGCGCGCCTCAGGGCCACGGTCACCAGCTCCGTCCCGCTGGCAATGAGCGCGTCGCGCATCAATTCGTTCGACGCGAATTTCCCTGTGCCAACCAGCAAACGCGAGGTGAACTCGCGATCGGCGATCTTCAGTTTCGAGGGCTTATCCGACATCGATAGAGAATAAACGAATTCGCGCAAAGGTGCGAGCGTGGATCTGGGAGCGCAGGCTACGTCGGGCAGGCTGTAGAGGCGGGCCTGCCGCCTATATTACCTTTGATTTCGCAGCCGACACGGCTGCCACTACAGAAAGCCCACCATTTTCAGCTTGTACAATGGCTCAATCACGCCAAATTCTCAGTCAATGACTCAGTTTGATCTTCGCCAGGAAGATTGCATCGAAGGAATGTCGCGCCTTACCAATGAAAGTGTCGATCTTGTTGTGACTTCACCCCCCTACAACCTCGGAATTGGTTACAGACAATATGCCGACCGTCAGGATCGACAATCGTATTTGAAGTGGTGCGCTAAATGGGCAGCACAAATTCGACGAATTCTACGATCGAACGGACCTTTTTTTCCGAACGTTGGCTCCGCGCCATCGAATCCGATGCTGCCCCACCAAATCGTGATCGAACTGACGTCCGTCTCGGGCGGATTTCTTTTGCAGAACACGATTCACTGGATCAAATCGATTACGATCGACACTAAACAGAACGACCCTCACCGCATTCCTCTCCCTCGCCAAAGAGAGGCGGACGCGAAGCGCCAGGTGAGGGTCGAAGCAGCGGTACAAACGCTTGGTCATTTCAAGCCAATTAATTCGAACCGGTTTCTTAACGATTGCCATGAGTACATTTTTCACTTTACGAAGTCCGGACGAGTTGAAATCGATCGGCTTGCCCTCGGCGTTCCGTATCAGGACAAAAGCAACATCGCGCGCTGGTCGCACACTCGTGGGAGCGATCTACGCTGCCGCGGCAACACGTGGTTCATTCCCTACGAGACGATTCAGAGCCGTGCAAAGGAGCGGCCGCATCCCGCGACGTTTCCTGTTCAACTCGCCGAATGGTGCATCAAACTCCACGGCGTCTCGCGAATCGAAACGATGCTCGATCCGTTTCTTGGTATTGGAAATTCAGCAGTCGCTGCGCAGCGCCGCGGCGTAAAAAAATTAATTGGGTTTGAAATCGACAAGGCGTATCTCACAGAGGCGAAGCGGCGCCTCGGCTCGACAGAATCACGGAGTTGGCCGACTGCACATTAGATCCGCGAGCACTTGCGCCTCGAGTCGATCCCATGTTGCAATCGGAAAATCGTCAAGCGCCGCGACGGCGGCGACAAAGGTGAGCCGGGCGGGCCGGCAATTCCGACATCACACTGTTTTCCACCCGTTAATCCGGAATGTTTTTTATTCGATCCGAGAGGAGATAAGGCGGGAAGAGTTGTTGTTGAAAGTTGCCGACATCAATTCATCGCGAATCCGACGGTAAAGCTGTTCATGAAGCGGTTCGTTCGCAGCGAGAGCGAGCCGAAATCATTTCGAAAGCCACGATCGAATGACGGCGACGCTTCTTCAGTGACTTTTTCCGCGACTCGTTTCACGATTCGATTGTGCTCATTAAGCGAACTGCCGGTAACCGCAGGCTTCATCGAACTGGCATTGCCATTTCTCTTTAACTGGACCGTTGACACTTTACCACCAAGCCAGAAGCTTTTGTTTGATTCGCAATTTTGTGAAGAAATTAATCATAGCGAGCCTGGTCTTCCTGACCCTACAAGTCGTTTTAATGTTACCTGCAGCTGCAGCCGGAGGATCTTTCATGTTCGGGGGTGTTCCCTTTTCTCCCGGCTCAAATGTTCAGGCTAATGTTCCTTTGAGTGCACTCGAAAAATCATATGCCGGGCAAGGCGGCAATCCCGTGCCGCCATACGCAGTGGCTGTGCTGTTAACGCCAGCAAATTTTGATCCAACGAAGAGCTGGCCTGTTTTGATACCGTGCTCCACGAGCGATTTTAAACGTCAGAATCGAAATGATCTCGTTCAGTTTTACCAGAGGGCCGGACTCTCTGAAGGCTGGGTGTTACTCGCCGGGGACGGCCCGCAACATGCGAAGAACGACAATGTGGCATGGCGCGAGTCCATGACAATGGCTGCCGTCGACGCGCTGCACCGAAGCTTTCCCGGGTCGGAGAAGTGGCCGATGGCATGCGCGGGGTTCTCCGGGGGAGGCAAAGGGGTCGGTTATGTTGCGCCGTTTCTCGCGAGATACGGTTGCCACATCGCCGGAATTTACATCACCGGTGCGAATGAAGACCACCTGAGTGACGGATATGCGCGATTGCAGCCTGGCGCGGACTTTCTTAATACGCCAATCTACTTTAGTTCCGGGCACGAGGATAGAATCGCGACCATGGAGCAGCAATACGCCGTCGTGGGTTTGATCAAGCGAACCGGTTTTAAGCGGATTCGAATCGGGACTTTTCGTGGCGGCCATGAGGTCAATGACGCGCAAACCTCGATCGCGTTGCATTGGTTTCGCGAACTGGCGAAGTAGCAAGTAAATGCACTTGTGAGTGGAGGGGCGAGCTCCGCGAGGCCTCTGCATGAATTGGGGCGATCGAACGCTCGTTAGGCGTCGCAGAGCTCCGCCCTCCATTTCGGTTACTTCACGCTGGACGACCGGCTCAGAGAGGCCGGATCGCGTCCACGAGATCGTGAGGATCGTCCGTGCCCAACGCGAATTTTCGGCCGTCGCGTAACGTGATCACCACAGCCTCCAAACCAGAAACGTTATAAAGCCAGCCGTACGGTGTCAGGTGAATTCCCCAGCCGTACCACCAACGGATGCGGATTGGTTCGCATGCGGCAATCTCCGCCAATGGCACTTTTTTGCAGATTAGTCCCATTGCGAAGCAGGCCTTCAAAGTGTCGCCGTCGATCTTGATTGTCAGTTTGCTAAACACGATCGCGGAAATGAGCAGGATCACTTCGATCATTGCACTGATCAGGACACCGCCCCGAGCCGACGTAAGGATGCCCGTGACCGCAACAAAAATAGCCGCGCCAAATAGGACGCAGATTGTAAAATAACCGATCTGCGTGTGTTCGTATTGCATCACAAAAGCTCGTCTCTTGGTTCTTGCGCGGTTGACTGCTGAAATTTCTCCAACGATTTGACTAAATTTCCGGGGAGCGGACGCACGCGATCAAAAATTCGAGCGGCCAACGGTTTAGCTGTTGTGTAACCCGCGGCGAACATTTCCAGACGGGCGTCCAGATTATCAATGTAATGCAGCGCCATCGCTTCCGGCGTTTTCGGCGCGACCGGCGAACCAAATTCCATCTCGCCATGGTGTGCCGCGATTAAGTGTAAAAGGTGCAGGCGAACATCTTCCGAAGCTGGAAGGAGAGTTTTCCAGACCTCCCCATTTTCGGTGTTTATCTTTCTCCATAACGCGTTCACGAGCTCGAGGCCGATTGAGATGTGCCCTATCAACTCGCCGCGCTCGTCGTAAGTCATCACAAATCCATTTTCGGGCAGAGAATTCTCCCAAAGTTTCCCAGAGTCGTGGAACAGGATTCCGGCAACCAGAAGATCAAGATTCAATTGCGGATAAAGCGGCGCGATCTCCTTCGCAACGCGCATCATTTGAGCCGTATGCTCGACCAGTCCGCCCCGGCGTGCGTGATGATAATTGCGCGCGGCAGCCGTGCGACGAAATCGGTCACTCCATTCTTGTAGAAACACCTCGCATAAGGAGCGCAAGCGCGGATCGCTAATTGTTTTGATCGCTTTCTCAATAAACTCCCAGTCGGCGTCCTGTTTGGCGCGCAAATCCGCGGGGCCTTGGAGCAATTCACCTTTTTCCTGATCGGTAAGCGGTCGGACCGTCCATTTGCGCGCTTCGAGGCCGTATTGCTGGTGGCGATGAAACTCGCCTGAGAGCTCGATGAAACTTTCGGTCGTGAGCACGCTGCAAGTCTTGTACGCAGGATGATCGCTCCAGACACGAAGCGTCATGCGATCGCACGCATCAGCGAGAGTAAGCTCGCAGTACGGCTGTTGTTCCCGCGTGAGCCTGGGCACTGCGCTTTCCACTTGCACATGGACGCGCGCCGGCACCGCGCCGTTCTGTGCCGCCCTGCGAATTTCAGTCAGTGTCATCAAATCCATCTCGGCAAATCTACCACAAGCCGCAAACGTGCTACGCTTTATTGTCCCATGTTTGTCACGCACCTTGAATGCAGCGCATGCGGCCTTCAGTATCCGTGGTCGCGCCTGCAGAATCTTTGTCTTTCCTGTCACAAACCGCTCTTTGCGATTGTCGACCTCGCCGCTGCGGGCCGGACGCTGAAGCGCGAGACAGTGGCAACGCGCGAGAAATCATTATGGCGCTATCGCGAAGTGTTGCCGCTGCCAGGCGATGTTGAGCCCGTCTCGTTAGGTGAAGGCGGAACGCCACTATTGCGCGCACAAAAATTTGGCGGCGACATCGATCTCTGGATCAAGGACGAATCGCTAAATCCAACACAGAGTTTCAAGGCGCGCGGGATGAGCGTTGCCGTGTCCATGGCAAAACATCTCGGCGCAACCAAACTCGCCGTTCCCAGCGCCGGCAATGCTGGCGGAGCGCTTGCTGCGTACGCGGCGCGGGCCAGCTTGGAAGCGCACATCTTCATGCCACGCGATACGCCCCGGGCAAACATCATCGAGTGCCGCGAGTTGGGAGCCTATGTGACGTTGATTGACGGATTGATTACGGATTGCGGGGCTGAGATCGCTCGGCGGAAAGCGAAGGAACTTTGGTTTGACATGTCCACGCTCAAAGAGCCGTATCGCGTCGAGGGAAAAAAGACGCTCGGATACGAATTAGGAGAGCAATTCAATTGGCGATTGCCCGAAGTAGTTCTTTATCCCACCGGGGGTGGGACCGGGCTCATCGGAATGTGGAAGGCGTTCGATGAAATGGAAGAGCTCGGCTGGATCGGGAAAAAACGTCCCCGGATGTTCGCGGTGCAAGCCACTGGTTGCGCGCCAATCGTCCACGCGTTTGAAGCCGGAGAAAAAACCGCTAGAGAATTCCCCGAGGCGCACACGATCGCCTCTGGTCTGCGGGTTCCAAAAGCGATCGGCGATTTCCTGATCCTGAACATCCTCCGTCAATGTAACGGCGGTGCCATCGCCATTGACGACGACGAAATGATCCGTGTCGCCCGCGAAGTGGGATCGAGCGAAGGTCTCTTCGTTGCGCCCGAAGCTGCCGCGTGCTTCGCTGCTCTAAAGTCGCTCCGTTCCGCTGGCAAAATTGGTTCCGGTGACCGCGTCGTCATTTTCAACACCGGGTCCGGAATCAAGTACCTCGACTGTTACCCAGACCGGTAAGCAGTCTCGCTCATGTCCGCTTACCCACGAAGATCGAGATCCGTTTGGCAAAAGCCTTCGCGGGCTCGGCATAGAAACGTCGCCCGAGTTCGAGTGCATTTGTGCGCAATCGTTTGCCTCGCTTACGGATTAGCTTCTCGAGCTGTGCAAGTTCGTCACTGAGCGTTTCATCGCCGCATTCCTTCTCCAGGCGCGCCCAAAGGAAAGCCAAATCACGCTCGCGCCCGAGCAATTCGCCCAGAACTTCTGCGTCGTGAGCCATCTCTGTCAGGACCATCCGATTGAGCGGCTGCAAAATGCGCAACTGATACCAGAGATCTTTCACTCGTTTGCGCCAGGCATGAAAATGTTCCGGATCCGGGTCGTTAATCGTTTTCGCGAGCCCGCGTTGACCGCGTTTGTAGATTTTCCCCACTGCGCCGCAGACTTGCTTCCAGGTCAAACCCTCCAGCGGCCATTTCAACAGATGCGCTTCCACGCGTTCCAGTTGCGGGATCGCTTGTTTTTGCCAGCCGGCAAACGCCGCGGAAAAACTTTCCCGTTCCAGCGACAACAATTCTTCGATACGTGGGAATGGATTGTCCTCTGGCCCCGTTGCCGTCTCGTCGCGCAATTGAATAAGTGTTTGCAGCCGCACTTGCGAATCGCGCAAATCGGAGACCAACCGTCCGATCTTGCGCACGCAGCAATCTTCGCGCGCGTACCGAGCTTTACCAACTTCGGTAATGGCAAGGCGCATCGCCGCTCGCAGCTTCTTGAGATGCTTGCGCACTTCGTGCACGGTGACGCCGCGTTGTTTTGCGGGGTGCCGGCACAACTCCAGAGCAGACTCGATTTGTTCCCGGAAGACTCTTTTCAGTCCCTCCGGCAACGGTTCGCGTAATTTCAAACGGAAGCCCATAGGCTATTCTGCTTACTCGTTGGCGAGTCGCACGTTACTGTAACGTTTTTCGCCGGTTACCTCTCGTCCAAACCAGGAGGGAGGCTTGAATTTTCGACAGGTGGCGCGGTCGGGGAATTCCACTTCCGCTACTACGAGACCGGCGTGTCTGCTCTGATAAATGTCAATCTCAATGACTAGATTTTTCCAGGGAATTTCGCAGCGCACCTTGCGCAATCGTCTTCCGGCAGTGCCTGGCCAAAGCGCTGCGAACTGCTTTGGACTAAGCCTGATCTCGCGCTCTTCCCGGTGGCTGCCGCGGCCCACTTTGAAAGTCAGCGTTGCGGCGCTGCCTTTTTTGCGGAGACGGACCTGTCTGCCTGCGGGTTCGCTCGCCAGATAACCTTGTTCGATGATATAGCACCGCGAGCCCCTCAGTTTATCGGGCAGTCGCTTAAGCAAGAATTTGCGTTCAATTTCCCGATTGTTTGCTACTCGACCGTTGTTTGGCACAAGGCCAACATGCTAAACGCGACGAGCTTGCTGTCGAGAATTTCGCGTTGGCAATGAAACGCAGATGGAACGCGTTGTCCTCAACCCATTGGGAGAGCGCCTCTGCCGCCGGTCTTAACAGCGGCGATGTATTAACGGGAATCAACTAGCGCCTTCGGCGATTTCCATCGTTTTCAGGAGAAGCCGATCCACCTTAACGATTAAGTCACCGCGCGCTGGAGGAATTCGTGCAGTGCGCTGGCGGCTGCAAGGATTGGCCAGGCTGAGATAGCCACGATTATCGCAAAGAACAGCGCCTCAACTACAAACTCCAAACTGTTTTCCCTCGCAAAGTAGGCACGGGTTAATTCGCGGAACGACGGGCGCCTCCTCGATCTCTTGTTTGCACTTCTGAATACCGTTCTCCTCACTGTAATCACATTCATAACTAGACATTCGATAAACCCATGCGCGCAATGCGTCAGGTTACGAATTGTCAAAAGGGCGTGACGATCCAGTAACAACCGGGGAAGGGTGCGTGGTTCGTTAAACAGTTAAACGTTGAAGCGGGGAAGCGATAACAAGAATCGAGCGGCTTAACTAGTCAGCATACTTTCTTTGCGCCCCGGTGAATCGACTGTTCGCCCTCCTCCGGCGTGAATTGCCGAGAATGGATCATAGCTGACCAGCGAAATACTGCCGTCGTCGCCCTCAACAAGCGCCGAACAACTCTCCACCCAATCACCGCAGTTGTAATACGTGACCTTGCCAAATTCCCGAATGGCCGGGC
>DASZGW010000131.1:0-3797 GCA_035938475.1 Candidatus Udaeobacter sp. | reverse complement strand
GTTGCACGGATTTTTTAGCGAACATGTTGGTCTTGCCGTTGTCTTATTGTTAGCGAACTTGTGTTCGCCCGTGCCCTATGCCTGCTGAATCCAAAGCCGCTGTTCGGCTCGCAATCGGACACGTTCTGTTTATTGATATCGTAGGGTACTCCAGCCGGCTAAATAGCGAGCAAAGCGAGCTGTTTGTTGCGTTGAATAATTCAGTTCGTGAGACGGAAGAGTTCCGCTCCGCCGAAGCGGATGATCGGTTGGTGCGCTTACCTACAGGGGACGGGATGGCTTTGGTCTTTCGAGACAGCCCGGAACAACCAGTGCGCTGTGCTTTGGAGATTAGTCAGGCGCTCAGGGACTATCCCAAACTTCGGGTTCGAATGGGTATCCACAGCGGCCCCGTAAACGAGGTCGCCGATGTAAATGACCGCGCCAACATAGCGGGAGCCGGTATTAATATTGCGCAGCGGGTGATGGATTGCGGAGACGCCGGGCACATCCTTCTTTCGAAGCACGTCGCCGAAGACCTTCAACACTATTCGGAATGGCGATCCAACCTGCACGATGTCGGTCAATGCGAGGTAAAGCACGGGGAAATGATCTCCATCGTGAACCTCTACACGAAAGAGCTCGGCAACCCGAATCCTCCGCGATTGAAGCGAACTGGAGTCGAACTGCGAAGGCGCCGCCGCCGCAACGCCTTCTTGCTTGCCGGGTCGGCGGTCGCGGCGTTGTTGATAGCCGGACTTTTTCTTTTGCCTCGCGCGTCGGCGCGTAAGGTCGATAAATCGATTGCAGTACTGCCGTTTCAGAATTTGAGCGACGACAAGGAAAACACCTACTTCGCGGACGGGGTTCAAGACGACGTGCTTACCAACCTGTCGAAAATAGGCGACCTCAAGGTGATTTCTCGCACGTCTGTAATGCAGTATCGAGGCCAGGCGCCAAACCTTCGGGAAATCGGTAAAGCTCTAGGCGTTTCCAACATTCTTGAGGGCAGCGTGCGCCGCTCCGGCAACAAGGTGCGCATCAACGTGCAATTGATCGACGCCAGCACTGACGAGCACATTTGGGCTAACGATTACGATCGCGATGTGACTGACGTTTTTGCGATTCAAAGCGATCTAGCCCAAAAGATCGCGGAAGCCCTCCAGGCGAAGTTGTCGCCCGGGGAAAAGTCGCAGATGACACGCAAGCCAACTGAAAACGGCGAAGCTTATCTGGCGTTCGTCCAGGCACACGATCTTTCCTGCGCTTTTGAGGATTTCGACAAACTCAAACAGGGCGAGCAACTTTTCGAGCGCGCCATCGACTTGGATCCGAACTTCGCGCTTGCGATCGCGCGCTACTCACAATTGGAAAGCTGGATCGTTCACACGTTCGACCCCACGCCGGCGCGCCGCGAAAAAGCGCGCACTCTGGCGGAGCGCGCTCTGCAACTGCAGCCGGATCTGCCGGAGGCGCATCTCGCCCGTGGCATTTCCTACTATTATGGCGACAACGACTACGACGCGGCGCTGAAAGAATTCGAGATCGCGCAGCGCGGACTGCCCAACGAATCGGAAATCTATTTGTACATTGGTTCAATCCAGCGTCGTCAGGGCAAATGGGCCGAGTCCACGGCGAGTATGGAGAAGGCGGTTAATTTAAATCCGAAAGATGTCTGGTCGCTGCAAAATCTCACGTTCAATTATCAGATGCTACGAGATTACGAAAAGGCTAACAAGACCATCGATCGCGCACTTGCCCTGAATCCAACTGGCTTGGAAGCCCTGGAAGTTAAATCCAAATTGGCCATCGCGGAGAACGGGGACTTCAGCATCGCGGAGAAAGCATTCGACGCCGTGAAATCGGTCCCCATGAGCAAGGAGCAGAAACTTAAGACCGCCGGTTCGCAGATAGATGTGTTCCTTTTGGAACGGAAGTATCAAGAAGCATTGCAAATAGCGGAAAGCATCCCCGACGACGACCTCGCGGCTTTCACACCACATCTGTGGAGCAAATATTTTTACATCGGATTTGCGCGAAAGGGCCTGCATGATGAGGCCGGCGCGCGAGCTGCGTTTTTAAAGGCGAAAGCAGCTGCCGAGCAACAAGTAAAACGGACCCCTGATGCAGAGGAGTCGCACATTCAGTTGGCAAAAACGCTCGCGTTTCTTGGCGAAAGGGACGCCGCGCTAGCCGAAGCGCAACGGGCGCGCGAGCTGCGGCCCGAAAGCAAGGATGCATTTGGCGGTCCGGAGGTGATGGAAAGCGTGGCCCAGGTTTACGCGATCGTGGGCGAGAAGGACCGCGCGATCGAAGTTCTCGATGGATTGTTGAGCCGGCCAAGCGCTGTCACTGCACAACTTCTGAGAATAAATCCGATTTGGGACCCGTTGCGAAACGATTCGCGTTTCCAAGATTTGCTGACCAAGTACGGTAGCAAAGCGTAAGGCGCGCGCAGGCTCCAGTTCGATTCGAGACCCTTCGGCGCTGTCGGGCCAAAATAAACGTCGACGCTGCCGTCGGCGCTCTTTTCCATATTGGGAACGACGTAGGTGCTCAAGCCCATGCGGTCAATCGAATTGTAGATGAATGCCCACGTCGCGAAATCATAGACACATCTTTGTTTCGCGCCGCCATTATCGAAACGTCAACGATACAAAAAGCGGAAAGCGCCGCGAGATGACCGCCCGGTTGGGTTTCAATACTGCCTGCGAGCTTGGCTTTCGCGGGAGCCTCGACGAATGGGAGCGGCTCATGGGAGCAGTTGCGAGGCGGTGACAAGGGTTTTCCCGCGCGCGATTGTTACATTTTTGTGACGGACGAAAGAGAATATTGACTTGAGCGGTCTAGACACTCTCTACTTACGGCTCGCAAGCACTCAACGCACAACGAACGATGAAAACGAGAATAACCAATTCAAGCCTGATTCTAATCTTGCCCGCATGTGGCATCATTTTCTTTGGCGGCTGCACCAGCATGGAAACGGGCAACACCACATCGTTGCTCTCCCAAGCGGGTTTCCGTACGCGCACCCCGCAGACCGCAAAACAAAAGGAACTCTATGCCGAGCTTCCGAGCAACAAAGTCGAGCGCGCTACAGTGAAGGGCAAAGCCTTCTACGTCTTTAAAGACGAGAAAGCCGGCGTGGCCTACATCGGCGGAGAACCGGAACATCGACGGTATCAGCAGCTCTGTGTGCAGCAGCACGTCGCGCAGGCACCGGAAGAGGAGATGAGTCACCCCTTCGCCCGGGGTTGGTCCAACCAATGGGGAGGGGCTCGGGATGTCGCTCGTTAGCTCGCTGCAGAGCTCGTTTCTCGCTCGGCGTGGCTGAGCTTGCGTCTCGTTAATGATGCGCCATCCGCATCACGCGCGTGTTGTGAGCCCGCCGCCGTTCGCTGCAGCGCATGGTTAGGCGGCGACTGCATGACACTCATGCCTTTTCCATCTCAGCAAACGGGCAGGCAGAAACAGTACTGCGCGAAGCAATGCGAACACAGCCGACACCGTGATGCCCACGAGGCGCAGCGGTAAAGACAAAAGCCAAACGATAGGGAATAGAATCAGCGCGAGCAGCGCGATGGGCCAGCAAAGCACGAACAGAATGCACCATCCAACAAAAAGAATCAGAGCTTTCATATTTCTATCCTTTCGTTTCTGCGTCAAACGTCAACTGCCGTCTAACGAGACAGAGATAAGCCACGGCAGGGTGTCGTGGCAAACATGCGCATTGTGCTTCGCAATGGGGCCGTTGGCTTCATCGATTAGATGACATGTAAAGAGTGCGGGCAAGTGGTTAAGCTCACCCGCACTTATGA
>DASZGW010000130.1:0-11583 GCA_035938475.1 Candidatus Udaeobacter sp. | reverse complement strand
CCTGTATGAGTCGATCTCCTTTTCATCGATCTCAAAACGGATACGTGCCGAATAGTCGTAGCCTTCGGGGCGATCGTTAACCGCTCCCACGATGCATTCGCAACGCGGGTACTCGGCTGCGACCGCCTCGCAAATGTCGGTCGTAAACGTCGCGATGCCACACTGCCTGGGCATATAATCTCCTACGAAGGCGACGCGGTTGATCGTGATCATGAGGTAGCCTGGGTCAGTGGCAGCTTCACCTTGACCGGTGGAAGAAAATGGGGTCGCGTCTAAACATTTAACATTTCACTAAATCACCGGTGTCTGAATTGAAGTTCCGATACGGGCTGTGTGGCGTAAGCTTCGACGCTTTCTTCGACAACTCAAGGTCAAGAAAATTGTGAATTGCGGAACGAGCGGCCGACTCGGCCGCTAGAGCTGAAGTCGGCTCGACAAGGCTAGTCACCCGGGATAGCGTGCGCATCTGGCACGGCGCACGCCGGACTGGTTGCATTCGTGCGGCAAAATCCAGACTGAAACAGAAAATCGAGGGCCGGTGATGAATATTTCCAGATTGCATTTTGCTCATTTACCAACGCCGATCGAAACGCTGCCGCGTCTTTCTCAGGCTCTGGATGGGCCAAGTCTACTGGTCAAACGCGACGATCAAACCGGGCTCGCCTTCGGCGGTAACAAAACGCGTAAATTGGAATTTCTTGTGGCGGAAGCTCGCGACCAAGACGCGCAGGCCTTGATCTCCGGCGGAGCGTTGCAATCCAATCATTGCCGTCAGACCGCCGCGGCAGCAGCCCGATTCGGATTCAAATGCATTCTGGTCCTAACAGGCGAAAAGCCAAACCAAGCGTCTGCGAATTTGTTGCTCGATAAGTTGTTTGGAGCGGAAATCGTATATGTCGCGGAGCGCAACGATCGAGACAGAATTCTTCAGGAGACATTCGATCGCGCTGCCAAAGAGGGAATGAAACCTTATCTCGTTCCGTACGGTGGATCGAGTCCCACGGGCGCGTTGGGATATGCCTTCGCGATGAAAGAGCTCATAGAGCAAAACCTAAAGGCGGATTGGATCGTGTTTGCCACATCCTCCGGTGGCACGCACGCGGGATTTCTTCTGGGTCAACGCGTGTTTGGATATAAAGGCAAGGTTCTTGGAATCAGCATTGATGAATCAGAGAACTGGTTGAAGGACCAGGTGTCGGAGTTGGCGTCTTTAACTAGTGAGAAGCTGGGACAGCGCATTGAATTCACACCGGACGAGGTATTGGCAAATGCCAACTACTGCTCAGCAGGTTATGGGGTGTTAACCGAACAGGAGCGGCAGGCCATCCGCTTATTCGCAACATGCGAAGGTCTTTTGTTAGACCCGGTGTATACCGGACGCGCCGCGGCGGGAATGATTGATTTAATCCGGAAAGGATTTTTCAAGAAGGATGAAACTGTGTTGTTTTTGCACACAGGCGGACAACCGGCGTTGTTCGCGGATCAATACGCGAACAAGATTTAAGCGGCGTTATGCTGCGGGGAGTTCAATCCCCCACCCTGCTCCAGTGCTTGGTAAGGATAATGAATGTGATGTAATGGGTAACCAATAAAGCAGGAACCCAAAACGCCGGAATCCAATAGGCTGGTCCCATAAACTCAGGCGCGTTGTAGATAGTCGCCAGAGTGATCGCATCGAGCAAATCTAGTGAGCCAAAGACATTGAAGACCCAAACCAAAGGTCGTGCGTAGGTCGAATTGCGAGAAACGAAAAAGATAGCGACGAATGCCAAAACCGCGGTGAGCAAGTCTCCTAATGCCGCTGGATACGCAAACTGTGGTGGCAAGCCTGGGTAAGTCGCGCCTCGAGTCAAAAACATTAAGCCGAGATGACGCAAAGAGTGCAGCAACAAAATTGGAATCAACACCGTGCGGGGACGCAGTCGCCCAAGTTGTGGCAGGAGATAAATCCTCGCTGCGACGTAGAAAACCACCGTCGTTGCGATGAGATTCAGCGTGAGAATCCGATTTAATAGGGCTTCCACGTTCATCGGATCGCATTTGCACTCATTTACATCTCGGCTGCAACCAGACAAGCATCGTCTGTCAGGACCGTCGAATCGGCAAACCTGTAAACGTCACCAATGATGGCTTCGAGGAGAGACTCGGTGGGCTGACCAAGATTGGACTGAATGCTTTGCCGCAAACCTTCAATGCCAAACTCACGACTCCCCTTATCCTCCACCTCCACAACGCCGTCAGTGAAAAAGAGAAGCAAATCGCCGGGCGCAAGCCTCGCTTCGGTTGTCTTGAATTGTGCATTGGGGATGAGGCCCATCGCAGGTCCGCTGGAATCTTCGCCAGATGCCACAGTTTGGACTTCGCCCGCGGTTCGGCGCACACGCAACGGCGCAGGATGACCGGCCCGGGCGAACCGGGCGCCGCGTTCTCTGATGTTGATGACACAGTAAAGCACAGTCGCGAAGACCAGCGTGCCGGTCTGCTTCATAATTCTCGTGAACTCATTGTTCAGCTCCGTGAGAAATCGACCCGGATCGGCGGCTTCAGCCGCGTGCGTTTCGATCAATGCCCGCAACATCGCGGTGATCAACGCCGCGCGCACTCCGTGTCCCATCACGTCGCAGATACAAATACCGGCTGTGTCCTCCGAAAGACGTGCGATGTGAAAGAAATCACCGCCCATCATACTGGCTGGCAGGTAACGATGATAAAAACGCAGCGCCGTCACTCCCTTAGACTCCGATGGAAAACTCGGATAGGCGTTCGGCATCAGCGCCTGCTGCAACTCCGTTGCCATGCGGAGATCGGTTTCCATCTGTTCATTCTTGTGGCGAATCACGCGGTCGCGCTCTTCCAGTTCACGAATGTTCGTTAGTAAAAGGGCGTTTTGTACTTTGAAGAGCGTCTCAGTAGCGATGAAACCGAGAAATCCGCCGCTTTCGTCCACTAACAAGACGTCGTCGTAGAAATTTTTGTCCGGGCGCGCGAATACCGCGCGCAAGACATCCCCAATTGGCATCGTGACCTCGATGCGCGTCTCGTGCTTGCAAAGATGCTGCCCGATCGCCTTGCGCGCCCAGAGCGAAAAACCATAACGTCCACCGAGCAACCCCGCTGTTTCTTGTCGAGAACACATCCCGAGCAGGCGCTCGCCGTCGAGTACCGCAACAAAGTTTGCGATTCCACTCTTAAAGATCTCAGAAACGCTCTCCATAGACACGACGCTCTGAGTCGCGGTGCGATGACTGACAAGCGCGCGCAAATCGATCGATTCGGCTCGCACCGGCGGTCGAAAATCGACAGGGACGGAAACAGATTCTTCGTGGGGCTGTGCAGTCATGTGCACGAACATCTCCCTAACAGATTTTGAGAGCAATGCGTGTTACAAATTAACGACAACGAGTGGCCCTGAGTCGCGACGGCCGCCGTCATCCAAAGACCTCCTGGACAGTTCGTGATGTGGCGCAGATGATTGAGTCATGACCGAGCGAATACTTAACATCAAGTGCGCTGTGGAAAAGAACATCGGTGGCATCGCGCGACACGTCACTTCAACTGCCGTCATAGAAATATTTGAGGGAGACCTTGTGTGGGAGGGTGTTGTGGAAACGTTCGACGTTGCTTGCAATCCAAACGTCAAACGCTGTTACGCCTTCACATATCGAGAAAACGACAGTTTGGGCTACGCGACTGTTACCGAGACTGGCGCGGTGAATTCGCCGGAAGCGGCAGTCAAAACCTTCATCGCTTCCAGATGCAGCGATGAATCGGATGGGTGAGCGACCATGCTCCTCCGTCGGTTAAGGATAAAATGAAGAGAAAGCCTAAAACGAAGAAAAGTTCCGCCGCTTTATCACAAAATCGAACTAAGCCCCGTCGCGGAACCGGCAAAGCATCTCTGACGAAAAAAATTCGGCTTCTGATTGCCGACGATCACGCGCTCATCCTCGAGGGCTTGGCGGCGACAATCGGCCGGCAGAGTGACATGGCGGTTGTGGCGAAGGCGAGCAACGGTCGCGAAGCAGTCGAACTATGGAAGACGCATCGCCCGGACGTTTCGCTGCTCGATTTGCGAATGCCAATGTTAAATGGAGTTGGAGTGATCAACGAGGTTCGCGACTTGGATGTCGCTGCCCGCATCATCGTCCAAACAACGTACGATACGGATGAGGAAATTTACCAGGCGGTCAGGGCGGGAGCGAAAGCTTACTTATTAAAGGACGCTCCATTGGAAGAATTGTTGGATACGATTCGAAAGGTGCACGCCGGGCAAACCTGCATCCCGCCTACTCTGGCGGCAAAGCTGGCGTCGCGGATGAGCGGCGAAGCGCTGACAACGCGTGAAGTCGATGTGTTAAAGTTGCTGGCCCGCGGCCGAAGCAATAAGGAGATCGGCGCGGACTTGTTCATCAGTGAAACCACCGTGAAGAGCCACATGCGAAGCATCTTTACCAAGCTGAACGTCATGAGTCGGACTGAAGCGATCGCTGCGGCGAATCGGCGTGGTCTGATTCAACTTTAGGATCGAGTTTTCATTCGGCGGGAACTTCGATCTCCTCCGAAAGGACGATGCGTCTCTCGTTCCGAGGCAGTGGAAATAATTCCGTCCAATGCCCAATGGTGATCGTCGTATCGAAAGTTAACCTGTTGTCGTGATTCATTAGAATTCTTTCACTGGAAGCAACTAACAGGAGTACCAACAGCATGAAAACTTATGCGCAGGCCGAAACAGCACGTGGTTTCTTCGAGGCGTCGATGAAGGCGGTTTTCAAACTTAGCGAACGGCTAGAGCAACGATACGAGCAGGCTTATCCCGACCTCGGCGAAATTATCCGGTACGTGGTCGACAGAGAAGAACGGAACGCGTGGAATTTGTCCCCCTGGTTCCCGCATTTGGTTTTACCGGACCTGGTAGAAGCGCACTTCGCGCAGCTCGGGCTGCACCCGATATTCATCGAGCCTGACAAAGCCGTAGCGCCACCAACTCTGACAGAGCATCCGGCCCACGCGCCGGAGCAAGTTTATGTGTCAATCATCTCCGGAGCAGTTCCAACTTACTAGCTCAGTCTGGCGATGTGGAAACCTTGGGCTGGAGTTTCAGTCCGAAAGCCTTTAAGGTGACCCGACGATGCGCAGTTTGAATTTTCCGAGCGCAATGCGATCTGCGATCCAACGCTATGGGCTTGCCGTCCTTTCCGTTTCCGTTGCGCTCGGTCTGGCGCTTCTCGTGGTCCGCTTCAACATCCACGGCGTGGAATTCCCGCTCTTCCTGTTTGCCATCGCTTTAACCGTCTGGTACGCCGGGACAAAGCCCGGGATAGTGGCAGTTGTACTCTCAAGCTTCGCGTTCAACTACTACTTCACAGAGCCGTTTTACACGCTGTACGTGACAGCCGCGGATGTTCCGTACTATATCGTTTTCATTCTATTTGCATCGCTCGTCGCCTGGTTCAGCACGGTTCGGCGCCGCGTCGAGCAAGATCTTCTGCAATCCCGCGACGATCTTGAGAAAGAAGTAATCCAGCGTCGCGTACTCAACGAAGAACTGGCAAAACGATCCGAAGAGCTTCAAGCTATTAATAAGGAACTGGAAGCGTTCGCCTATTCTGTGTCGCACGATCTACGCGCGCCGATTCGCCATATCTCTGGCTTCACGGAGCTCCTGCAAAAGAATGTGGCCACAGTCGTCAATGACCGAGGCCAACGACATATGTCGATGATCCTGGAATCAGCAAAACGGATGGGCAATTTAATCGACGATCTTCTGGCCTTTTCCAGAATCGGACGTGCGGAGACGCACAAAACAATGGTCAGCTTGCAGCAGCTCGTCCAAGAAGCTCAAAGCGAACTCGTGCAGGAGACGGAAGGGCGCGATATTAATTGGAAAGTTGGCAAATTGCCCGCCTGCTACGGAGACCGTTCCATGCTACGGCTTGTCCTCGTCAATCTGATTTCCAACGCTGTGAAATTCACGCGGACGCGTCCGCAGACAGAAATCGAAATAGGATCGACGAACCACAAACCGGACCAAATAGTAATGTTTATTAAAGACAATGGGGTAGGATTCGATATGAAATATGTAAATAAATTATTTGGTGTATTCCAACGTCTTCACGCGCCTGAGGCGTTTGAAGGTACCGGAATTGGGCTCGCTACCGTTCAGCGGATCGTGCATCGACATGGAGGCAGGGCCTGGGCTGAGGCGGCGCTAGATAAAGGCGCAACCTTTTATTTCTCACTGTCTAAGTCGGGAGAGCGTGATCTATGAGCGCTTTTGGTCGTATCTTGCTAGTCGAAGACGATCCGAAGGACGTCGAGCTTACGCTTACAGCTCTAGATGACTACAAACTGGCCAACGAGGTTGTTGTTGCTCGCGACGGCGAAGAAGCTTTGGATTATCTCTATTGCCGCGGAAAGTTCCAGACGCGCTCAAATGACAATCCCGCCGTCCTGCTGCTCGACCTGAAATTACCCAAGGTCGACGGATTGGAGGTTCTACAGCAGATCAAGTCCGACGAGAAGTTTAAGATGATTCCCGTAGTCGTGCTCACCTCGTCTCATGAAGAAAACGACATGGTGACCAGCTACAAGCTGGGAGTGAACGCCTATGTCGTAAAGCCGGTGGATTTTCACGAGTTTGTGAACGCGGTAAAGGAACTCGGGGTTTTTTGGGCCCTTATAAATGAGCCGCCACCAGGTAGCATAAAAAAGAACTAGCCGGAGATGAAATCTCCTCTGCGTATTCTGCATCTCGAAGACGATCCGAGGGACGCAGAGCTGGTTCGAGAAACGCTCGAGACCGACGGTATTGTTTGCCGTGTAGCGCGTGTGGAGACCCAGCCTGATTTCATCGGGTCGCTCGATGAGGGTGGCTTCGACCTGATTCTGGCAGATCATACCCTTCCCGCTTTCGACGGCCTTTCTGCATTGACGATCGCCCGGGAAAAGTGGCCGCACGTGCCATTCATCTTTGTTGCTGGAACTTTGGGCGAAGATGTGGCGATTGAAGCGCTCAAGGTCGGCGCGACAGACTACGTTTTAAAGACGCGGCTATCGAGGCTGGTACCCTCGGTAAAACGCGCGTTGCGGGAAGCCCAGGAAAGAACGGAACTGAATCGCGCCGAGGACGCGCTTCGGCGGAGCGAAGCTTACCTGGCCGAAGCGCAACGATTGAGCCACACCGGCAGCTTCGGCTGGAATGTGTCCAGCGGAGAGATCTACTGGTCCCAGGAAACCTTTCGGATATTTGAATACGAACCCACAACCAAGGTGACGATTGAATTGATAGTGCGACGAACTCATCCGGAAGACAGGTCCGCGGTGCAGCAGTTAGTCGAGCGCGTCTCTCGCGAGAGGAAGAGTTTCGACGTAGAGCATCGACTACTCATGCCGGATCAATCGGTCAAACACCTTAGGGTTGTAGGCCACCCCGCAACCGACGAGTCAGGCAGGTTTGAGTTTGTCGGAGCGGTTACCGACATTACTGATAACAAGCGAGCGGAGGCGTTGCTCACTGGTGAAAAGCGTCTGCTCGAGATGATAGCCACCGGCGTTGCGCTCAAAGACATCCTCGATGCGTTATGTTTGATTATCGAAGGGCAGCACAGCGGGACGCTTGCTTCTGTTTTGTTGCTTCGTCCCGATGGTCTTCATCTGGAGTCCGTGGCGGGGCCGACTCTTCCCAAAGCATGGGCGCGGCAGATGGAAAAGCTGCCCATTGGACCCTGTGCCGGTTCTTGCGGGACGGCGGCATATCGCGGATCGCCGGTCATAGTCTCCGACATTGCGACCGATCCACTTTGGGACGTGCCGGAGCATCGCGCGGCCGCATTAACCCATGGGCTGCGAGCTTCCTGGTCGCATCCAATACTCTCTTCAGAAGGAAAGGTCCTGGGAACTTTCTGCATGTACGATCGCGAAACACGAAGTCCGAACGCGCACGACCTCGGGGTTATGGAGATGGCGACGTACCTGGCACGAGTTGCGATTGAACGCGATCGTGCAGAAGAGGCTCTCCGGCGAAGCGAAGGTTTTCTCGCTGACGGTCAAAGAATAAGCCACACCGGAAGCTGGGGCTGGAATCTCTCCACCGGCAAAGTCATCTGGTCGGACGAACAATGCCGGATGCTTGGCTTTGATCTAACCAAAACCGAGCCAACGGTAGAGTTGTTCCTCGCGAGAGTTCATTCCGACGATAAAGCGTGGGTCCAGCAAATCCTTGCCAGAGCGACGACCGAACGACGTGCATATGAAATGGAATACCGGATCGTGCTTCCGGACGGATCGCTCAAATACTTCAAATCCTTAGGTCGCCCCGTGGTCCAGAAATCTGGAGATGTCGACGAGTTTATCGGCATCACGATGGACATCTCCGAGAGCAAGCGGGCAGAAAATGCGCTGCGCGCTTCTGAGCAAGTTGCGCGGGGACAGGTAGAGGCGTTAGTGCAGAGTCTGGACATTCTCGCCACCGCACCACCGCCGGAAAAATTCATCGGACAAATGCTCAGCACCATCGGACGGCTTTTAAACGCGCATAGTGTGATTCTGTGGACGCTCGACGAAGCGAGCGATTCAGTAGCCCTACGTGCAGCTGCATGGGAGACCGACCTCGCGGCGGTGGAGCAGCAACATCCGTTCGTTCTCGATCCGACATCGTGGCGAGAGAACCAGGGAATCCAGGAAATGCTTTTTACCGGAGTGCCGCAAGTCTTCGATGATATTGAAGCTGATCCGCGCATTTCCACCGCCCTTTGCGAATACTACCGCTCAAGCGGAACCAAAAAGTTTCTCACGATCCCAATGTTAGTCGGTAGCCATGTGAACGGATTCATCAGTATTCGGCATGACGACCGGCCGCCCTATCAGCCGGAGGAGGTCGAACTGGCACAAGCCCTTGCTCACCAGGCAATGTTCGCGATTCAACTTAATGAGTTTGCTGAGCAGAGCCAGCAGGCGGCGGTCTTGAAAGAACGGAATCGGATGGCTCGTGATATTCACGACACTCTCGCCCAGGGCCTAACCGGCGTGATCGTCCAATTGCAAGCGGCCGATGACGCATCTTCAAAGGGATACAAGAAGCAATCGCGCGAGCATCTCCAGAATGCGCAAGAGTTAGCTCGTCTCGGTTTGCGTGAAGCACGCAGATCCGTTCGCGCTCTGCGACCACAAGCTTTGGAAGAGGCCACGTTTTGGGAAGCATTGAAGAACGTCATCAAAAATACCACTGCGGGAACGTCGGTTGAGACCGAATTCCTGCTTCGCGGAAAGATGCGCGACTTGCCGCCAGTAGCTCAAGAAAACCTGCTGCACATCGGACAAGAGGCTTTGACGAATACTCTCAAGTACGCGCGCGCGACACGATTCGAAACGCGTCTGAGCTTTAACCCAAAGGAAGTTCGGTTGGACCTTCGCGATAACGGAACAGGATTTAAGAAGAACGGCCGACATAACGGTTTTGGCCTTACCGGAATGCGAGAACGCGTCGAACAAATAGGTGGTAGTTTGACGATTGCGAGCGCGCGAGGCAAAGGCACAAAGATCGTTGTAGTTTTGCCTGATAAGCAGGCGGCGGTGCCCTGACGCCGGGCGTCGGCTTCCTTCAAAAGGACGAGAAAAGTCTCGTTCGCAGGCAGTGCAAATAATTCCCCCCTTTACCCAATAGCTTGGGACTGACAGGGAGGTTTAACTTTCGGCATGATCAAATTTAATCTCAGCGATGAGACAATAAACGCGGTGGCAAATTCCAGGCCCGAAGTTCGGTTAGCGAAGGGCATCCTTGCTCAAACGAAGAAAGATTTAAGAAGATTCCGAGCGTCGCGAGACAGCGTCGGACGTGAGATCTACGCCGATGCGTACAGTTGGATCGCGTCAGATGACTTGTGGTGGCCCTATTCATTCCTGAACGTCTGCGAAGTGCTCCGCTTATCGCCGGAGATTCTGCGGACAGAGTTGTTGGCTGACGCCCACTCCGGTTGGTGCTCTCAGTCGCGCCGAATCGCGCAACGGATTTCCACCTCAGTGAGAGGATCCCTTGCAAATGTTTTCGGAACCCGCGGCAGCATTGCGCGTTCTCAACATTTAAATCGACCAGTCCTCGCTACTTAATCTAACCCCGAACCCCAAGCTTATGAAAACCCAACAGCAACGCAGAAACAGCTTCACAGAACTTTGGCGGAGAATCTTTCGACGCCCGACTGCTCATGACCCCTGGCTCTCACTGAACATGAGGCTCTTTAACTACACGGATGGATGGAGCCGAACGCTTTCAAAGTCCGATTATGCGCGGTCGTGGGCCTAGCCAGTGAGTCTAAACTTTGAGCATTGCTTCGAAGGCAGCCGAAAAATCGATCACGGTGAATGCTCCGGTCGCCGACGTTTATGAACACTGGTTGCGTTTCGAGGAGCTCCCAAAGTTAATCAAATCACTCGGTAACGTTGAACGGATCGATGGCACGCATTTCTCGTTCAGAAATATTCGAGACGGCAAGGAGCACCGCGGCGTCATCGAGGTCATACAGCAAATCCCCGAGCGGCGAATAGTCTGGCGGACGATCGCGGATGGCCTGGGGCTGGGTGTAGTCTCGTTTGAGCCACGCTCCGAGAAGGCAACCGAAGTCACTCTAAAATTGCGTTCCGTTTTCGACTCTTCCATAGCCGCCTCAATTGCCAACGAATATCTCCTCAATTTCAAGCGGTTGATTGAGGATCGGCAGCGGTTAGAAAGATAGTGAACTACTAACAAGAAAGAGAAATTATAATGCCATACATAACTGTCGGAAAAGAAAACGGAGCTAACATCGATATCTATTACAAAGATTGGGGTAAGGGACAGCCAATCGTATTCAGCCATGGGTGGCCGCTGTCGGCCGATGACTGGGATGCGCAGATGCTGTTTTTCCTCAACCATGGCTACCGCGTCATCGCTCATGATCGGCGGGGGCACGGGCGTTCGACGCAAGTAGCCGACGGCCACGACCTCGACCACTATGCCGACGATCTGAAGGCCGTCACCGACCATCTCAACCTGAGAAATGCAATTCACGTCGGCCATTCGACGGGCGGCGGCGAGGTGGTGCGTTATCTCGGCCGTCATGGCGATAAGAACGTGGCGAAGGCGGCGATCATCAGCGCCGTGCCGCCGCTGATGGTGAAGACCCCGGCCAATCCGCTAGGCCTGCCCAAATCGGTGTTCGACGATCTCCAAGCCCAACTCTTCGCCAACCGGTCCAAGTTCTATTACGATCTGCCGGCCGGCCCGTTCTACGGTTTCAACCGTCCGGGGGTGAAAACGATCGAGCCTACCGTTTGGAACTGGTGGCGCCAGGGCATGATGGGCGGTGCCAAGGCGCATTATGACGGCATCGTCGCGTTCTCGCAGACCGATTTCACAGAGGATCTGAAGAAGATTTCGGTGCGGGTTCTTGTAATGCATAGCGAGGACGACCAGATCGTGCCTTATCAGGCCGCCGGCCCACTCTCAGCCAAGCTCCTCAAGAACGGCACGCTGAAGACGTACAAGGACTACCCGCACGGCATGATCACGACGCAAGCCGACGTCATCAATGCCGACCTGCTCGCGTTCAT
>DASZGW010000129.1:0-8406 GCA_035938475.1 Candidatus Udaeobacter sp. | reverse complement strand
AGCTTGGTTGATACCGGAACACTTTGGATGACAGCAAACGCGACCAAACCAACGAAAACGTTGACGTACTGCCTGCCGCCCCAAATGCTCGAGCCAAGAAATTTCATCCCGAAACGATCATGAATACCGTGCCAGGTCAGCACTGCCATGAAGCCTATGATGAGAAAGGCGTCGAATCGCGGGCCCAATTTCAGCTTTGTGCGTCGCAAGGCGACGTCTCCGACAAAGAACTTTGCCACGCCGATCGCCATCAAGATTTGAAAAGGCGTGAATTGTCCTCCAAGAATCGGGAATGTGCCTCCAAGGAAAGATGAAGTGATCACCAGGACCCAATAGAAGCGACCGGTAAGCAGAGTGACTGAAGCCAGTAGAACGACCGCAGCTCCAACGACCAATTCCGAGTAGTGCTCGCCGCCGATTTGAGTTCCTAGAAAAATTGCCACCACTAGAGCAGCGACGCAGATCAGAAACGTCTTTATTTTTTGAGTTGCTGCTGGGTTAACCATGAATCGGCGAATTTCGACTACGAAGCTCGGATCGACACCGACGTAGCGGAATAGAAGAAAAATCCCTACGTTGCGCCTTCACTGTGGTCCGCTTGTGATCGGTTGCCGGAGCTTATGACATTTGCGGTCGGATGACTATTGGTAATCTTTGCCGCGCTCCTTGGGCGTACTCGGAATCTCAAGGGTTTTCGTGTGAAAAGTTTCAACGTCCGAGGTGCTGCCAAAAGAAACTGCTGCGTAAAGCCAAACGCTAATTCGAACGATTGCCAAGGAACTCCCGGTAGATCTCAAGATGCCTTTTCGCGATGACCTCGGGATGATAACGCGAATGCATCTCCTCTGCTGCTAATCGCGGTTGGGGACATCCTGCATGTAGCCAGTTTGCGATCGCGGTACGTAACGCCAGCTGATCGTCGGGCGAAAACGGTTCGGCGTATTCGACACCGCTGACGATATCTGATACTCCACCTACGGTCGTTCCGAAGAATTTCAGGTTTCTGCTTAGACCTTCCGCGACGACGAGTCCGAAGGCTTCCTCCGCGGGTGCGTGTATTAGAGCCGACGCTGAATCGAGAGCGGCGATTAGCTCGCGAAGAGATTTTGTTCCCAGATAGCGCGCAAAGCCGTTGCGTTCGGCGATGGCGATTTGATCAAGAAAAAGCGCACCGTACCGGCTCTTACGGTCTGCCGCTCCGATAAATTGTAGTTCGAAGACATTACCCTCCCGATGTAAGTCGCGCGCGAGTTCCAACAATTCGAGCTGTCGTTTATACGGCGAAACCACGCCGACACTCAGTAGTATTGGTTTCGCCGTCGTTGGTTTTTTAGAAATCGGCGTTTCGAAAAACTCGCGTCGCACCGCATTCGGTACGCGCCACGTTCGACGGGCATGTATCCGAACCACGGACTCGGTATAAGCGGAGTTACACAAGACGCCGCCCGTCCGTGGCATGGTGAAACGTTCCAAGAGGGCTGCGCACCACCAAAAACTGCCGATAGAAGCGCTAATAGACTTCGCGACTCGGCCGACGTTTCCATGAATAGAAACCACGTTTGGAAAACCCGAAAAAATCGCGCAGATCGCACAGTCGCGCTCAGTCCCATGACCATGCACAAGGTTCGGTTGGATCTCTTGTAGCTTTCGGCGAACGGCTCGAATGCAGCCCTGATAGAATGTACGGAGCCAACCTATTTTGGGAACATGAAGACTGTGGAAGTAAATGTGGTCGGCAATTTTTTGTGGAGATCGCATCGGCTGCTGGGCGCACGAAATGACGTGGATGTCCGGCTCCGGCAGGCCGGCAAGTCCCTGAAGGAAGGCCTCAATGGCGGGGTGAAAATAGGGATTCGGCAGTTCGTATTTTCGATGCTCCTCGCGAAGATCCGTTGCTAAGATGGCAATGCGCATTTCTGCTGCTTCAGAGTCGACTTCAACTTTTGCGTTCCAACGCGGAGTGCAATCGTGTTCGCATCTGGACAGCATCAAACTCCTTGCGCGCACACCGCAGAATTTCGCCGCGGTAATGCCGCCATACATTCTCTTCTCCAAATGCTTCCAGCAACAGTTCGTCCATTGGTTTCGAGTCAACGCTCTGTATCGTAACACCGATTGAATACCTGCGTGCCAACTGGACAATGGTCGAATCTTTATGCCCCACTGTTATAATTGGAAGGCCCGCGGCGAGATATCTGACTGTCTTAGAAGGAAGGCTGAACCGGTTATAGCGAGGGTTCTCGTTCGTTAATTCCATGGGTGAGAGCCCCCAATCACAGTTCCGCAGCTCTGCTCGGAATGTTTCATCGGAAACATTACCGTGTTCGATCATCCAATCAGCCGCGAACCACGGCCTTCCGCGGTAGGAATGCGCACCAAAGAAGTGTAGTTCAATGGCCGCCTGCAATCTGTTTCGAACGCGGGCTAAAGATTCTACAAACCGAGTGAAATCAGCTTCGGCAGTTATCGTTCCTGCGTGCGCAATCTTGATCGTATTTCTGTTGATCGATCGTTTCCCCTCAAGGTAGACAAAATCCTCTGGTTCAACGCCCGCATTCAGAATTTCGTCTGCTCCTCGACCAGTTCGGTGTTGCAGGTCACTCGCCATCTGCTGGCAGATCACGTCGCGGGAAGCCGCTTGGCGATAGAGGTCGTCGAGAAGCGAGGCCAAACGCATTGTCATTCGCAGGCCGACTTTGCCCTCGGCGTGATGAACTGGATAATCATGAACGGAAATGTGGTAATGTTGCTTCGTCGTTGGCAAGGCGGCTGCCAGCGGCAAGATCGACCATTGATGAGGAATAACCCAGACCACGTCCGGCTGATGTTGTTTGATAGCAACTTTGAGGTGACTCGTAGCCCACTTCGACCAAAAATGATCAAGAAGCCACACCTTCGGTCTCACTAATCTTGAATGCGGATAGAGTTTTCTCGGAATTGTTGCGGTTAAGTGGGCATTAACCTTGAATTCATTTGGTTCTGGATCAGGCAGGCAACTCCACCATAGTAATCTTTCTGTAGGCCAACCCTTAAGCATCTGCCGGACGACGGAGGGCCCGCCACCCAAAGCATTAGGCGAAAACTCAGTAACGACTAAGAGCTTTGGCCAAGAACGATTCATGTATTGGACCGCGAGAGTCGGAGATACCAATACATCAGTGCCACTAGACAATGATGGATTCCGGTAAAGGCGATGGCAGAAAGAATGACCCGCCCTTCAACGCGTTTCATCTGCCGCATATTAAAAAGCGGCCACATCATTAGTCTGTAGAAAGCAGTCCTGAAAGGTCGCTGCCGAATCTCTTCCCAGATTTCGGGCCACTGTTCACTAGTCCAGCGCCAACATTGTAGATCAGTCGGCTTACCGAGCAACGATTGTGCAATTACTCGACGCCAGTGATAGGCTTGTTTGCGAAGGAGAAGGTTACTGAATCCGAAGGACTTGCGTGTTGGTCGGTGTTCAAGAATGAGTTGAAGCGCCTCGAATTTTCCGTCTGGGATTGGAACTTGCTCGGCCATGCCAAAGAACCGCACTCGATCCTTATGAAACAAGAAGATTCTGCCATTTGGCCAATACTTAGTAACAGTCCGTTGACCGTCCCATAGGGGCCAGATGCAGGTATAGCCTGCGGTTGATTTATCCGGTTCCGGCCGAGCGCAAAACGCTTGCAGCCAATTTTTTAATTCAGTGCTCGGCACCTCGTCCGCATCGAGACGGAGAATCCAAGCATTTCGGGCTTGCTTCCAAGCGAAAGGCCAGTGCGACTCTTGTTGAAATGAGCGCGGCCTGACAAAGAAGCGTCCTCCATACTCAGCGACGAGTTGGTCAACCCTCGTGTCTTGATCAATGGCTTCGGGTCCATCATGAACAACAACGAGATCGTCGTAACAATCCGCCGTGTCGCGTAGAAGCCGCTTCAGCAAATCTTGCTCCTTCGATACGCAAACAACAAGAGAGATGCCGGGCATTGAATCAAGCAGCCCGGCAAATAAACAAAAGGCCAGGAGATATGCCTGGCATTTTTTTTCCGAGCCAAGCGTCAAGTTCCGTTGATGCGCTCTTGCCTTTTGTCATGAAAAACCTCGCTATCCAAAAGCAGAAACGGGCCCAAAAACGCCCGTTCATGCGAAAAGACACGCCGCGCACTTCATTTACTCGAAACCCCTCTTCTCTCAAAAGATGCGACATTGATCCTATCGTGTAAAAACGAATATGGCCGGTGTCGGCGGTGTCCTGTGACGGATAATGCAACCAACCGACTGTTCGTCCAAGAGGGATAGCGATTCTCGCAAAGAGAGGAACTGCATTGGGGACTGTCACGATTAAGATTCCTTGTGGAAGTAATGCCCTTCTCGCAACGCGAACAGCGTTCCTCGGATCCAAGAGATGTTCGCACACTTCGCTGAGGACAATTACGTCGAACTTTTCTTGAAAAGGTAATGAATCAACGCTGTTCAGATCCACGTGTGCGGCGGTCAACCCCCTTGCCGCGCATGCCTCAACAGCAGTTACCTCGTAATCACATCCGAAAACCTCGTGGTGATTTCGTAATCGCTGCATTAAAGCGCCACGTCCGCAGCCCATATCGCACATTTTCCCGCGCGGGATCGCTCGAAGCAGACGTTCAAGCGTCATGAAGCGTGAATCAGTCTCGAAGTAATCGTCAGGAGGGTCGAGATCCCTTGCCATTCTAGCGTAGGTCTTCGCTAAGTAGTCCATGCTACCGTGGACCGAGGTTGGCCGATTTCAGATGCCTACAAAACGTTGTTCGCCATTCGTGAAAGCGCACCCTGTAATGCAGTGGACGAAGGGCGATTTGTTCTCGCCACGAATGCCCGAACTGCTCGTTGTCCAAATACACGGCCGTGGCTTGCGCTTTCGCCAAGTCTTCGGAAGCATACGGGTTTTCGTGACCCGCTACAGTGGCTTCGAAGGCGGTCTCGAGGCGATTGGTCGATTCCTCAGAGTTGGCGAGTTCGCGGATATGAATCCGCGCATTGCTTCCGAGACGTGTGCGCAGGTCGACGTCGTTCGCTAATTTCAGCATGGCGTCAGCGATTGTTCGAGCCGTGCTTGCGATAAGTCCGCATTCGCCATGTCTGACCAATTCGATCTGCGCCTGGTCCTGCCACGGCGTTGAATTTGCAATGACTGGTTTGCCATAATTCATTGGCTCGGCAATCCCATAGCCGAAACTCTCGCCGACACTCGAAGTATGCAACACAACATCCAAGGTTGCCGTTGTCACTGCGAGCTCAGCCGGGTCGCTTGTCGCCGGAAGAACAACGAATCGTTCACGATCAGGGGCTCTGGCAATTGATCGTGCGACAGCTGGCGGGGGCTCGCGAAGCAGGAGCCTGAGACGCCCGTCTTGGGTTGCGGCGATGCGGAATGCGGCAATCGGAAGATCCGTCCATTTGTTGGGTTCGGGGCGCGAGAGACGGCCAAAAAGAATCTCATCCTGCTGGATTCCGTGTCGTTCGCGAAATCGTTGTCTCTCCGAACTGCTGGGACCGTCGTCGGCGTCGAGTGGGTAAACAGCAACACTGGCTCGACGAAAGAAGTCTTTGTTTAGTTTTTGAAATGAACGTCGCGCAGCTTGAACGCAACTTGTCCACGAGATAAACAATCGAAAATCTGTCCACGCATCTTCTTTTGGATTATCGAGATGTCCGAAAACATTTGTCTGCACGACCGGAATCTTCGGTACTGAAGCGAGCGCGTCTCCCAGAATATCGCCTTCGTGCGGATCTCCAGGCATGTGCGCATGAATTACATCCGGAGCAAATTCGGACAACTTTTGCGCGATGGATTGTGCGCGCGATCCGGTGACATCGACGCTGAGTCCGATCGTGCTCAACTCCGCGCGACGCGGTCCGTCTTTCAACGCAATCACGTGAATCGCGTGGCCGCGCCTGGCAAGTTCTCGCGCCCAGCGGCACGCGGCCTTTTCCGTTCCACCAAGGCCGAGTTGGTTTAGAAACATGACAATTTTCATACGGCGCAATCAACCGGCTGGCTTGGAGGCGAGCACATAGCAATTGTAACGAAGGACAGAAGGATCAACGTCTGGCATTGCTTGCGACGTTCGGACAATCACGGCACCACGTTGTTCCAACCACCAAACCAGGTCTTTCAATCTAGGAAAATGGACCGCGTCGGTGTCGATTGAATACGCCGTGCCGCAAAGAGCTCGTGGCTCAAGGTTGATCCAGAATGCGCCGGGCGGTGCGAATCGCGCGCGCCTCTTCCAGCGCGGTGCGAACCAAAACAAATCCAGCAAATGCTTGTATGTGTCGGTAAGAGCGAACGATTGGAATTTTGCTCGGAAATGTCTTGGAGTTTTGCCGTAGTAAAGACTTGGCGGAAAGCCTTCACCGTCGACAAAATCCGGGCAGATGATACCGATCAATCCGCCCGGCTTACAAAATTTCCACATGGCTTCGAGATACGCTGGCGGATCGACAACGTGTTCGATAGTATAGAGGCTGGCAACAACGTCGAACTGTTCATCTAGTTTCGCGCTAAGAGGGAGAAATCTCGCGCGTGGAAACCGTTCACGATTTCGCTGCAGCAGGTGCTCGTCGTGGTCCATGCCCAGGTACACGCCACCCATTTTTTCAACCTGTCGACATAGATGTGCGGAACCGCACCCAAGTTCTACAACTTTCGTTCCGGGCGCGATTCTGCTTACGAGATCACAATGAAACGGCAGGAGAGCGGAGACATATTGTTCGGCCGCCTGATCGGCGATTTGATAATACAGGGCAGGCGTCGTTTGATAGAATTTCGTCAATCTCTCTTCCAGTGTGGATTTGTCACTGGGTTCCAGATCGCGCAGCCGGACCAATCGAATGCTCATTGTTACTGACGTGATGCTAATTCCGACTCAGAGCACGCCCGACGCAGTCGTGGCACTTGATCGAAAAAGGAGATTTCGAATCGGTTGACGCAGAAGCAATGCGCTGGCGACGGCCCCATGCAGAAAGGTGGGAACGAGTTGCCAAAATGATTGTCGCGGCCACAGGAGTATCGTTGCCGAAAATACCACGCCGATCGCGATTTGGAGGGTAAGTTGTTTCCAGGTTGCCGTCGCTAACCATCCGCCTGCGTTCACTAACCGAATTACATACAAATCCTGGATCACTCCGACGATTCGGCTGAAGAAAAATCCCCAGGCCACTCCGATGATGCCGTTCCAGTGCCATCCAATTAAAACTCCTGTTACAAGCAGGGCCCCGGTTAGCATGCTAAAAATTAATCCGATACCAACACGGTTGAGCGGACCTAATTGTGCACCGGATATATTGCTAATGGCGGTGAGACAGCAGCCGACGATTATTGGAACAAACATCGGCGAAATCGCAGCGCCTATGTGTTGACCGAGCCATAGTCGCAGCAAAACCGGGTGCCAAAGCAAGGTCCAGACTGCGATGAGTGCGTACCACGGGAACGTGAAACTAAAGATTTCGTTGTAAACAGCTGCGGCGGATTCGTTGCTCCCGCGACCAACGGCACGACTGGTATTGTGGAACACCGGACCCATCACAGAGACACTCAAGCCCACAATTCGTTGCCCGGCGTTTGAGCTGATGGAGTAGTTTGTGAAGTCAAAGGCAGGCGCAAGTTTTCCTAATAGCAAACGATCGACCGTGCTGGTGAAAGAAGCGACGATCAGCGATGCGAAAGTTTTCGCGGTAAAGGCCGCCATCTCGCGCGCGCGATGCCAGGCGGCGTGCGCGAAGTCAAACCTTAGCCGGTAATTTTTTTGCGCATGCCAAATGAAGACTGCAAGTTGTAGGGTGCCGGTGATCGTTCCCCACCCGATTAGGACAAGCGGATTTCGCGTGAGCGCTGCTAAAAAGATGGAGGGAATGATTTGTAGCACGCTGAGCCCGATTCGAACAATGCCGAGAAATTTAAAGTCGAGATGTGCTTGCGAAAGGATGAACCAGAACTGGGCATAGTAGGAGAGGAAGAGACCGACGCCACCGGCCACAAATGACCAGCGCAACAGACTGACCAATGCAGGATCGACATTGAACCATCGCGGTCCGAACGTCACGCCGACGACCGCAAAGATGAGTCCCATCGCCGCCAGCAACGGAATCGCAATTGCGTTGCCCGTTCCCCAATATTCCCGAACCGCTTGGAAATCCTCGCGCCCAAGGGCAACGCCGACGTACCGGCCCACCGCTACTCCGAAGCCCAAGTCCATAAATCCAAACGCGCCAGTAAAAGTGAGCACATAAAACCAAAGCGCATACATTTCCGCTCCGAGATAACGGTAAAAAAGCGGAACGGATACGAGATTGAGGGCTGTTGTAACCAGTAGCGGTGCCAGACTCCAAAGAGTTTGTTTTTTCAGGCTCATCGATGACCTCTGTCCGTGACACTTACGACTG
>DASZGW010000128.1:0-22543 GCA_035938475.1 Candidatus Udaeobacter sp. | reverse complement strand
CATGCTAGTTTCCGCGTTGGCCAAACAACCGTCATGGCGTCAGACGCCTCCTCCGCGGACAAAGTTAGCTTTCAAGGTTTTTCTCTCTCGCTCTCTGTCCCTGGTGAGAAAGAAGCAGATCGCGTTTTCGCCGCCCTGGCTGACGGTGGACAAGTGCGTCTGCCACTAACCAAAACCTTCTTTTCCTCGCGTTTCGGCATGCTCGAAGACCGGTTCGGCGTCGGATGGATGATTGGCGTCGCACCTCCAGAAGAGAAGTGAGCCAGGCGATTTGAAATTCACGATCATTCAAAAGACGAAAGCAACCTTATCGACCAATAATTATGTCACCAAGCACTACAAACACGATTCGGCTTCACCGCGTGCTCCGTGCCGCGCCTGATAAAGTATATCGCGCATTTCTTGATGCAGATGCGATGACGAAATGGCTTCCGCCAAATGGATTCACGGGAAAGGTTCACCAGATGGATGGGAAGGTCGGCGGCACGTACAAAATGTCGTTCACCAATTTCACTACGGGCAAAAGCCATTCCTTCGGCGGAAAATATCTTGACCTGACACCCAACGAACGCATCCGTTACACGGACAAATTCGATGACCCTAACTTGCCTGGAGAAATGCAAACTACGATCACCCTTAGAAGAGTATCCTGCGGGACGGAGTTGAGCATTGTGCAGGAAGGAGTGCCTGGCGCCATACCAGCGGAGGCGTGCTACCTCGGTTGGCAAGAGTCGCTCATTCTTTTATCGAAGCTCGTCGAAGCTGACATTCCAGATTAACGCATCCGGCTGGATGGGAAGGCAGTAAAAGTTTTGTTAGATGGCCTGGCAATTGATTCGCACAGGACTGTTAGTCTGTTAGCGGACTAATCAGTTTATGCGTTGGCTATCTGCTAAAGGCAAGTAAACCCATGACTAATACATACCAGGCAATAACCGTACTTCCTGTCACACGCACCTTTGCAATAACCCTGACGATCGTGAGCGCCTCGTTGGTTGCGCAGACCGCACCCTACGATTCGGCAAAGCCGCTACCGAACGCGACGTTGTTTGCGCCCGGCATCATCTCCACCGGCGACTATGAATCGCACCCGACGTTCACGCCTGATGGCCACGGGATATATTTTCTCAAGATGGCCCCCAATTTCTCGCGGTGGACCATCTTCGTTTCGCGCTACAAGGACGGCAGTTGGTCGCAGCCGGAGGTCGCGCCGTTCTCCGGCCAATTTCAGGACGCCGATCCCTACCTCACCGCTTTGTGAAAAGATGGCAGGCGTTTTCACGATTCGGCCCCATCCTCGCTGTTATGAAAACCCTCAAACCTATCATGTACGCAGGCGCGCTTGTTGGCGTGCTCGACATCACGGCGGCGTGCATCAATGCGCGCGTTCTAGCGGGCTTCCCACCATTGCATGTGCTGCAAAGTGTGGCTGGCGGTCTGCTGGGACGTGGCACTTATACTGGCGGATTCGCAACAGCTGCTCTCGGTCTCGCGATGCATTTTACGATGGCGCTGACGGTGGCGGCGATTTTCTACGCGCTAACTCGGCGGTTTTCCCTTCCCAGGAAACTTTTGGGAGTCGTGGCGGTGGGAATGCTTTATGGAGCGGCGGTTTTCGCGGTCAATAACTTCGCTACGGCGCCGTTCTTATCGTGGGTTCGCAGTCTCTATCTGCATACGCCGATTTTATTCAAGCCCCCAATGGACTGGTCGCAATTGGTCATTCACCTGTTCTGCGTAGGCCTGCCCATTGCGTTGGTCATGCGTCAATACTCATCGCTTCACCGACGGTAGTCGTTAAAGCATCGAAACGGCATAGCGTTAACGCTTCCGGAGGTCGCGTCTGTCCGTTTTAACGGTTCAACGTTCTAACGCTTCAACGCCGCGAAGCCAAAGTGGCCTTGTCGAACCGCGCCGACTGGACATTGTAAAGAAAACTGCGATCGAGAACTTGGCTGAAGCGTTCATTGCAGCCATGAATCCGAAGACGGTTGGTTTGATTGTAGCCGAAGAGATAGCTGCGGCCGATCTCATGGGTATCGCCGAAGTTTTTTCACGGGCAACAATTCGAAGGAGTGACCAGCCGGAAGCGCGCGAATCCCGTTGTTACCGAGTGATGATGATTGGTATCAACGCAGAACCATGCGCCACAGAATGCGGTATCGTGATTAGCCCACATGTTGACCTCGAAGGCGCGCCGCCGCTTGATACTGTGTTTGTTTGCAGCGGCAGCGGATGTCACGGTGAAAGACTCAGCAGCAAGCTCATAAAATGGCTAAAACAACGGGCGCCGAATACCCGACGCATCGCAGCTCTTGGAAGAGGTATCTACGCGCTTGCAGCAACCGGGCTTCTGGATGGGCGGCAGGCGGTGATCCATTGGCGGTTCGCGAAAGATGTTGCATCGCGATTTCCCAAGCTCTGCATTAAGCCCGACAATCTCTTTGTCAAAGACGGCCCTTTCTATACCTGTGCGGGTGGGACCTCAGCGGTCGATTTCGCGCTTGGCTTGGTTGAGGACGATTACGGTCGTCGCGTCGCGCTGGCTCTAGCTCGCGAGCTGGTGGTTCAGGTTAAGAGGTCCGGCGAACAGGAACAGTGTTCTGAGGCTCTGAAATTTCAGATCCAATCGTCTGACCGTTTCGCTGATCTCCCCGCGTGGATCTTCTCTCATCTCAGCGACGATCTTTCCATAGATGTTCTCGCCCAACGAGCGGCCATGTCCCGCCGTAACTTCACTCGTTTGTTCCATGAAGTCTTTGGCAAAACCCCTGCTCAATTTGTCGCTGAGGCCCGTATTGCGGAAGCGCAGCAGCTATTATTGGTTCCTCGCAATAGCATTGAGAGCATTGCTTCCTCTCTGGGATTCCGAAGCCCAGATGTTTTCAGTTTGGCTTTCGAGCGGTACACGGGCATTCGACCGCGGATTTACCGCGCCCTGAGACGAGTTCCCAAAACCAATGGCTCGCCGAACGTCGAGCCTCACAAATCTGCTGCACGCACTATTCCACCGCCGCCTGAGGCATAACAGCAATCCACACTACCAGGTGGTCAGTTATTCATGCTACCTTAGCTGTAGCCACCGGTAGCGCCTTAGGCGGAAATGTTCTAAGCTTGCGCAGGCTGATCGCCGGAAGATTGGCCACCAAGGCTTTTTAAGAGTGACGGTAGCAGCGCAGCCAACCCTTGCTGATGGTCCGCGGTAGGATCTACCTTTCCCTCTGGCGTTAGCTTATCGACGATCTTTGGCAGATATTCAGCCAGAAAGCTAGAGGCAAGGGCCGGATCCACCCCCATCCTTGCCGCGAGCGCACTGATTTGATCGGAACCAAGCGCTTTTTGAATTTGATCGCTGGAAACCGGCTGATTTTCACCCGTGCCAACCCATGATGAGAACGCGTTACCCTGACCGCTCTGTGAAAATTTGTTGGCAAGGCCTTGCAAGCCTCCGCTCTGTGCGAGGAGACCGCTGAGAATCCCCATGAGCGGGGCGGCTTCGCCAGAAGCTTCACTTTTTCCACTGACTGCACTGAGTATCGAATCGAATAATCCCATAATTTTAATGCTCCTTTAGTTTGCGTTTATTTCTTCGAATAAAGATCGAAGACGCGCCAATCTCGGAGCCGGAGCTAACATAAACAAGTCAATTCGGGAGCCAGCGCCCACTCACTTAGTTGTCACTGGAAGACTCATCATATCCGTTACCGTCAATTGCGAATTCCACTTGTTCGGTATCGTGAAGGCGGCCGTAATCCACGGTCAGCCGGCCGCCGCCGTGCTCGGTATAGATCTCGACGAAACGTTCGCCGAAACGGACGTCGCGCCAGCTGTAATCCTTTTGCGTTTGAACTGCGGCCGCAATGACCGGATCGATTCCAACCACTGAGACGATAAAGAGGACCCGGCTGGATTCGAGCGACTCGGGATTTGCGCCAAACAGCGGACTCGTTTCGTCGATCGTATGCCGCAAGGTTAAGGCGGCCGGGAAAACTGTGAGCCGATCGAATTGTAATTTCAAAATGTAAAAGTACCTGAACTCGCCGCCTTCTAGCAACGGTTCATCGCGCGAAAACATGATCCGAAACTTCGCTTCGACCATGCTGTGGTGATTTTCATTTCCTATGCGCACCATCAACGTCGGCTTTCCATTTAGTGGCGCGATCACAATTGAGTTGCTGAAGAGGACGCGCGCAATGGGTCGCGAGAAGCGGACAAAGATCAGCCCAGTCATGACCGCGAGCAAAAAGACGCCGCACATGATTTCACTGGTACTAACGATGTGGCCATAGAGAGTTTGCGGATACATATGGCCGTAGCCCACCGTCGCCAGTGTTTGCACGCTGAAAAAGAAGCAATCAAAAAACCAAGACCCGCCAGTGGTGCCCGCAATACTATCTTGCTGGAAACTGTAGAGCGCGGCGAAGAGAAGGTTGAGTCCGACGTAAAGACTGGCGACAAACGCGGCGAACTGCGGCCAGCTCAAACCGAGCAGCCAGCGATAGACATCGCGCCACCGCCACGCGTCGGTATTGACTTTGACAAACTCAACTTGGCCGGCGCGAATGGAAACGGGAGTCGGTTTCCTCTTTCGCTTCGTCTTCTCCTTCGTTTTCCTCCGCATCCTCATTAATCTGCGGTCAACGGCAATTGGTCAACAAATCCAGCAACGGCTTTGAGGATCTGTCTATCGATATCATCCTGAGTTCTACTTGTCGCTTGAAGCTGGCGCTTCGGCACGCGCAAGGAATGGTCGCCGCCTTCAACGACGTGTAGAATGTTTTGCGTTTTCATTTCGGTACGCACACGATCGAGGAGATCCAAGGGGCAAAGCGGATCGCGCGTGCCTTGCACAAACAGAATCGGTGTTTTCAGAGCCCGCAAAACTTCATCGCGCAGTTTCGTGCGATCTCCCATCGCGCAGAGCGGATATCCGAGGCAAATGAGGCCGTCCACTTTCTCTTCGAGCGAAAGATGACATCCAACGCGGCCGCCCATGCTCTTGCCAATTAGGATCGTTGATTCGGCCGGATGTCGTTTTCTCGCGTCGCTCAACGCTTCTCGATGCGCCGCGATAAGCTTTGGCAATGGATCGGGGCGTTTCCGGCCTTCGCACATGTAGGCGTAATCGAACGTCTCCACGTCGCCGATCTCAGACAAGCGATCTTTCCAATTCTGGATCGAGGGATGTGACGACGGTGCGCCTGCTCCAGGGGCAAGCAAGATTAATGGTTTCATGCGCTCAATCGGCGGTTCATAGACCACCGCTGCGACAGCGCATTTTATTGCACCGTCACCAACGTCCCAATTGGGATCTCCGAGAAGAATTTGCGCGCAGCTTCCTCGGGCAATCGGATGCATCCGTGTGAAGCCGGATAATTCGGCACGATCCCGGCATGCATTCCGAAGTCGAGGCAGCTCAACCGCATGAAATAGGGCATCTCCACGTGGTAGATGGTAGAACGATGGTTTCGCTCCTTGTTTGTAATCACAAATTCGCCGGTCTTCGTCGAGTAACCTTGCCGTCCAGTCGAACATTGTGTGCGGTATACGGCTACGCCGTTTTTGACGAGAGCAACGCGTTGCAAAGCGAGAGAAATTTCGATGCGCAATTGGTCCGGAGAAGGCCCGCCACCGAGAAGAATCTGCGAGGAACGCCAGTGCCCAGTCTCCGCGGCGATGTCCAGCGCAGACATTTTATCGCGCCTGGTCAGTTGGTTCCGATTAGCACCTGCCGCAAGTAGAGCATGGAGGTAATCTTCCCGACCGAGACCCGCTGCCAGCATCAGCACCGTGAGACCCTTGTCTCCTTCAACATAACTGCTTAACGATTTCGACGGGAGCATCGCCAGAAAATCCTTATCGCAGCGCGATGGCAGAGCGGTGTTGGGATCGGCGCCACAAGCCAGGAGGGGGCCAAAAAGGGAGGCGTCGTTTCCAGCGACGGCATACGCGAGCAGCGGCACGTTCTTCCCCTCGGGCGTTGGAGGCGCGGAGTGCTTGGTGAGCAGCAACTGAATTTCGCTTTTATCTCCGGTCATCAAAGCTGCTTGAAGAGCGCGCCGCGTACTGGTTCGCCATTGAGGAAGTGCAGGCCATCGTTCCAGAACAGACTTGACGATGTTGGGATTGCCGCCATCGAGCGCCATTCCCAGCAAGTCGTTGCCATCCTTGCAGCGCGCTTCCGCGTGAAGATTGCCGGAGCGAGCCAGCACCTCCCGAAAGATTTCGAGATTGCCGTGCATGGCAGCGGCCATTAGTGGCGTGAAACCATTTTTGTCAGCAAGATCGACGAGCGCTCCGGCGCCCAACAGGCGCTGCGCCGTTTTCCAATCTTGTTGCGACGTTGCGATCAGCAACGGCGTTCGGCCCTGGGCATCATGCCCGTTCGGATCGACGTGGTCGATCAGGCATAATTCGATCAGCGAGTCCCGCTGAATTGTGACAGCGCGAACAAGTTCGCTTGGCGAAATGGAAATGCGCGCAGAAGGTTCTGGTCCAAGCACCGTCGCCCACAACAATATCAAAAGTACGACGCCGATCCAAAAGACGAATCGCCTCTTGAACACGCGCATATGCAGGGTTGGCCGAGATATTATGGGGCCTGTGTCCGGCACTGTCACAGGGGCTGGACTAAACTGCGAGCCTACCTTCGAGCAAGCAGGGATTGGACGGATCCAGTTGAACGTTGCATGTTCTGTGCTGTCCAAATTCAAACCCATGCGTTTGTCCATTTTCACCCTGTGCGTTGCACTAAGTACATCGCTTGCCGCGCAACCTGAGGCTGTCCCCATGCCCACTGTTCCTGCCGCTGTGGCCGAGGCAGGCAAAGATGTCGTTCATCAATTGAACAATGCATTTGCAAAAGTCTTCGAAACGGTCGCACCGAGCGTTGTCATTATTGAGGTTTCCAAGAAGAACGATATCACCGAAAGTTCGCCGTTAGACGACTTATTTTTCCAAGGGGCGCCCGATGAGAATAATCAACGGCGCAACCCGGGCGGGCCACGGCCGATCCAAAGCGAAGGCTCCGGCTTTATCGTTCGGCCCGACGGCTACATCTTCACGAATTTTCACGTGGTCGAAGGCGCAGATAAAATCGACGTGAAGTTGAGGGACGGCCGGAATTTCCCTGCAAGGGTCGTGGGCACGGATGAAAAGACCGATATTGCGGTCGTCAAGATCGACGCCAAAGATTTGCCGGTCGTTCAACTGGGTGACAGCGACGCGGTGAGGGTAGGCCAGTTTGCGTTCGCGATAGGGGCGCCATTCAAGCTCGATTACACTTTCACGTACGGTGTAATCAGCGGCAAAGGCCGCAGCAAATTGCTTCAGACTGGCGCCTACTCCATTTCAGATTATCTGCAGACCGACGCATCGATTAATCCGGGCAACAGCGGAGGACCGCTGTGCGACATCGATGGCAGGGTGATCGGTATGAACACCCTGATCAACGGGATGAATCGCGGCCTAGGCTTCGCAATCCCCGCTAACTTGGCCAAAGAAATTGGTACGGAACTGATCGCCGGTCACAAGATCATGCGCCCTTGGTTGGGCATTCGGATCGAAACGCTCGGCGACGACCCCTCGATTCGCGATTTGTTTAAAGGCACAGATAAAGGTGTCGTCGTCCGTACGATTGAAGCCGATGCGCCCGCTTCCAAAAGTGATTTGCGTCCGTTCGACGTGATCACTCATGTGGATGGAACGCCGATCGACTCGGACTCACAGCTGCAGCATGAGATTTTGAAAAAGAAAATCGGCCAAAGTGTCCAGCTGAGTGTTTGGCGCAAAGGCCAGACCATCAAAGTCCCCATCAAAACCGGCGAACTGCCAAACGAGATTGCGCAAGCATCAAATACGTTGCCGATCCAACCGGCGCCACCGACGCAGGAAAGCGTCGGCAAATTCGGTTTGCAGGTTCAGGACCTCACGAAAGACGTTGCCGAACGTCTTCATCTCCCGGTCCAGCAAGGCGTGGTCGTGACCGATGTTGAGGATAACAGCATCGCTGCGACCCAGGACATTCAGCGCGAAGACGTCATCACCGAGGTGGATGGCAAGCCGGTCACTAACGTGAAGTCGTTCCGCGAGGCGCTGAATAAAGCCGATCCGAAACGGGGCGTCCTTCTCTACCTCGATCGCAAAGGCAGCAAAACTTTTGCCGTGCTAAAAGCCGGCGATTAGCTCTTCCGGCTGCCGACGATTACGAGGACAACTCCGCCCACGAGACAAATTCCGCTCGCAATGGGCGGAAACGCAATTCCGTGACTTTCCTTATGAGTGATTTCAAGTGGGCCCAGTTGGGCGTCTCTTTTCTGTGTCGTCCAGCCCAAGCCGCCCCAAGCGAATCCGATGATGCCGACGATAATAAGGATAATGCCGACAATGGCGGCAGGTTTCATTGGGGCGACCTTACAATGGTCGGCGTCCTTGGATCAATTGAATAATCAGCACCACAATCGCAATGACGAGTAGAATGTGGACGAATCCGCCCAACGTGTAGGAGCTGACAATTCCAAGCAGCCAGAGCACCAGCAAGATCACGAATATTGTCCAGAGCATAAGGTTCCTTTTGGTTACTCACATGTTCCTTCGTGGGATGCGGTTCCGCTGCGCTTATGGAAATTGAAATTTCTGCACGTATCACCCGTTTGTAGCGTGTTCGGTGAACCGTCACGGCTACAGTTTTTCGACTACGGCACGCAGGTTCCAGTCCGCTGCCTCGAGTTGTCGACGCGCGGAATCGTAATCGCATTGCGCTAAAGCGGCGACGACCCGCAACGCTCGATCGCGCAGCTTGGCATTGGTCGTGTGCAGATCAATCATCAGATTACCGCGCACTTTACCAAGCGCGACCATCGCGCCTGTGCTGACAATATTAAGCGCCACCTTCGTCGCAGTTCCAGCTTTTAGCCTGGTCGATCCAGTCAGGACCTCGGGGCCAACGGTGAGTGCGATCACAAGATCGGCGTCGCTGTAGCCACGGCCCTGTGGGCCGTCGCTCGAACCGGCCACAGGCCGGTGGCTACAAGTTGGATTGCAGGTGAGCAGGATTGTTCTTGCTCCTAACGATTTTGCCCAGGCGAGCGCGCCGAGGACAAAAGGCGTCCGGCCGCTGGCAGTGATCCCAATAACAATATCGCTATCTCTCATTCCTCTCTCCCGCATGGCCAGCGCGCCTGCGCTCTCCTCGTCTTCCGCGCCTTCGACGCTGCGATAAAGGGCGGTTGCTCCGCCGGCAATTACTCCCTGCACGAGATCGGGCGACGCGCCAAAGGTCGGCGGAATTTCGCTCGCATCGAGGACGCCGATGCGACCGCTGCTGCCGGTGCCGACGTAAAACAGGCGGCCACCATTCCGGAGCGATCCCGTCACCATTTCAATGGCTTTGGCGAGTTCCGCACTTGCTGCGCGCAACGCATCTTGAACGAATTTCTCTTCCTCGACAAAAAGTTCGACCAGTTCAGGAACGCTCATCTTTTCCAGGTTCTCCGAGCGGGGATTGCGTTGCTCGGTAAGCGCAGCAGCCAGATCTTCGATTTCTTTTTCAGAGAGCTTTGGCCGAACCGTAACAGCATCGGGCGTCTCTGCTGCAAGCCACGCCGCGCCCAGTTCGGGAGGTCGTTCCGCTGTAGTCACGCGCGCGTCGGGGAGATTCTTCTTTAGTCTGCGTCGAAACGCGTGCGTATAGAGCGAGTCGCGGTAGAAGAGGCCGCCCATCAGCGCGACTCTGGGAGCAAGCAGATGCAGACGAGACGCGACAGCCTCGGTGTATTCGCAGAGGACACGCGCGCCTTCTTCCAGAATCTCGTTCACACGCGCCTCGCCACCAGCTGCAGCTTGAAACACTACCGGGGCCAGCATCGCGATCTCGTTTTTGTCCGCCGTTTGCGCCCAGCGAACGAGCTCGTCAAGATTGTTCAACGAAAGTGCGTGCAGAATCTTCGCGGTGAACGGCATCTCACCGCAATGCAAGTCGCGCTCGCGCAGGATCAGACGCAGCGCTTCAATAGACAAAAAATAACCGCCACCGGTATCGCCCAGAATATGTCCCCATCCACCGGCTCTCTCGATTCGGTCGCCTCGCCGGCCAGTCACCGACGAACCACTTCCCGCGTTTACGACAATGCCGTCTCCGTGCTCGAGCGCCGCCGCGAGGCCCGAATCACGATCGCTGCCCGTCACAATTTTCGCGTTTGGCCAAATGTCTCTGCAAATGAGCGCGAGTGATTGGCGATCTTCCTCGGTGCCACAACCGGCAAGAAAAACTCCCGCGCGGTCGACTTCGCCTGGCAACCCGGCAAAAATTTCGTGCAAACGTTCCGGGGTAGTCAGGCGCAAATTGGACGGCGGCAGCTTTCCTTGATCGAGAATCACCCATTGCGAGACGGGTTCAGCGCTCGCAGCAACAGGTCGTTCAACTAACACCCAGGCGGTTTTTGTTCCGCCTCCTTCGACGCCGAGGATGCATTCGCCTGCGCTCACATCCAAATTGTAGGGCAAGCGCTTCGGTTGCTGCGAGTTTGTTTTTCAGAACTGCCGCTTTGCCTCGCCAACGCGTTCCACCTTTGCCGAGATTTTCTCTGCCGGTATGATGCAACAATGGTCAAGGACGAAACGCAGGCAGCAAAGCGAATGGAGCAGTTGCGCGATGAAATCCGCAAGCATGACCGGCTCTACTACGAAAAGGCTGCGCCCATTATAAGCGACCGGGAATACGACCGACTCTACAAAGAACTCGTCGATCTGGAGACGCAGTTTCCCGATCTCGTTACGCCCGATTCACCCACTCAGCGTGTCGGGGGAAAACCGCTAAAAGCATTCGAGCAGGTTTCGCATCTGATCCCGATGCTCAGTCTCGATAACACTTACTCGGAAGAGGAAGTGAAGAATTTTTACGCCCGCATCCAGCGGCTTTTGCCTAACGAAAAGATCCCGGTCGTAATCGAGCCAAAGGTGGACGGCGTCGCGGTTTCGCTCATTTACGAAAACGGCAGGCTGCGCCAGGCGGCAACGCGGGGGGATGGAAACGTGGGCGACAACATCACCCAAAATATTCGAACGATCCGTTCGGTGCCCGAGCGGCTGCGCGGCGCTGCGCCGAAACTTTTGGAGGTGCGCGGCGAAGTTTACATGGACAAACATGGCTTCGAAAAATTAAACGACGAACGGCGCAAGGCCGGTCTGCCGCTGTTTGCAAATCCGCGCAACGCAGCGGCCGGTTCACTCAAGCAACTGGATCCGGCAATCGTAGCGAAGCGTCCGCTCGGTGTTGTGTTGTACGGAACTGGGGCGACAGACGGCGTGGACGTCAATGTTCACTCGGAAATTCTTCCGCTGCTCAAGAAGCTGGGCCTGCCAGGCGCCGAGCGCTGGTGGGTGGCCGAGTCAGTCGAAGAAATTCTGGACGCGATTCACGAGCTGGACAGCATCCGCCACAAGTTTCCTTATCAGACCGACGGCGCGGTGGCGAAAGTGAATTCATTTGCGCAACGCGAGCGTCTCGGTTTCACGGCGAAATCGCCCCGGTGGGCCATCGCTTACAAATACGAGGCCGAACGGGTGCAGACGCGCCTGAACGACATCGTGATTCAAGTAGGGCGCACAGGAATTCTCACGCCGGTGGCGTTGTTGGAGCCGGTGTTCGTAAGCGGAAGCACTGTTGAGCGTGCGACGTTGCATAACGAGGATGAAATCAAGCGCAAAGACATCCGCATTGGTGACACGGTAGTAATCGAAAAGGCGGGCGAAGTCATCCCGGCAGTTGTTGAAGTCGTGAAATCGAAACGCCCGCGCGATGCCAGGCCGTTCGATTTTGCCAGACATATTCACGGCAAGTGCCCTGTGTGTGGCGGCCCAATTCGGCGCGACCCGCAATTCGTTGCCTGGCGCTGTGAAAATCTTCAGTGTCCGGCGCAAACGACGCGTCGCGTCGAATTTTTTGCGGCGCGCAGCGCACTGGACATCGAAAGTGTCGGCGGCATCGTGGCGGACAAACTGGTGGAACGCGGGCTTGTACGCGAGCCGCTCGATTTGTTTGAGTTAAAGACGGAACAGCTGGCCAAACTGAATCTCGGAACGGACGAAGAACCGCGCGTGTTCGGCGAAAAAAATGCGACGAAAGCGATCCGCGCGATCGAGCGGGCCGAGACCCTGCCGCTCTCGCGGTGGCTTTTTGCTCTTGCCATTCCAGATGTGGGAAGGACAACAGCAACGCAACTCGCCCGTTTCCACGAGACGATTGAAGACGTCGCCAATTCGCCGCTGCTCCGCGATGTTTTGCAGTACCACGAAAAGCGGGATGACAAGGAGGATGCAAAAGAAATTGCCGATCGGCTCATTCAATCCGGTTTTGCGAAGCTATCGAAAAGCAAAGCCGAAAAAAACCGCGGCATCACCACGGAAGTGGGACCCGTCGTTGCGCAAAGCGTCCTGGATTTCTTCGCCTCAGCAGTCGGGAAAAAAATTCTGCGCCGGATAAAAGAACTCGGGATTGCCCCTAAGACCGAAAAAGTCTCAGCAAGAAAAGCGGCGGAGTTGCCCCTCTCTGGGAAAACATTTGTTCTTACCGGAACATTGCCCTCGCTGACGCGGGAAGAAGCAACAGAAAAAATCGAAACGCTCGGTGGCCACGTCACCGGCAGCGTGAGCAGGAAAACCGATTACCTTCTCGCAGGCGCGGAGCCGGGAAGCAAGTTTGACAAGGCGAAAGAACTCGGCGTGCGAATTATCGATGAACGCGAGTTTCGCAAGATGGTGTGACTCGACTGCCGCGCTATCCGGATGCGCGGCTGAAAAGAATCTGCGATCGCAAACCTACGGCGTGGGTGGCACGTCGGAACCGAGCGAGAGCGGGATCGCCTGCTGATTTATTGCGGGCGTGCCGGGAGACGCAAGTAACACCCCGCTCCGGCTGGCTGGATGAAGAGTCGCCTGCACACTGAAAGTCAGTTTTTGATTTCCGCGCATCACAGTAATCGGAACGATGTCTCCGGCAGTGATGAAGAACGAGGCATCCAGCACATCTTCCGGCTGCGTTACTTTCTTCCGGCCGACTTGCAGGAGAATGTCGCCGGATTTGATTCCGGAACGCGCGGCTGGCGTGTCTTCCATGATCTGCTTCATTTCTGCAAGCGAACCTTCCACTGGTTGCCGCGCCATGGTGACATTGATCCCGATCCAGCCATGTCTGGCTTCTCCGAAACGCATGAAATCGCCACGAATTTTCTCGGCTGCCTCGATTGGCACAGCGTAACACGCCGAGTTGTTCTCAAGACTGCTGACCACGATGCCAACGACCTCACCTTTCATGTTCAAAAGCGGCGCACCGGCTTCCCCACGCTGTGTCGGCAGGTTAACGCGCAGATGCGTTGTCGAGAAATAACGACCGAGATATTTGCGATCGAACCCCGCGATCATCCCGAAATTTGGAGTCTCCGGCAAGTCCAATGGATAACCAACCGCAATGACAGGAGTTGCTACTTCCAGTTCTTCGGATTTACCAATCTGCAGCGCCGGAGTAGGCGCATCGATCTTTAACATGGCGGTCCCGCTGCGGATGTCTGCCAAAAGCTGGCGCGCCGGGTATTTTTTACCGCCGAATTCAATTGTGAAATTTCCCGCTTCGCCTCCAACCGTGTATGCCGTGTAAAGCGTCCCGGTGGGATCGATGAAAAATCCAGTCCCGCAAATTGGGCTGTGTTCATCGACACCATGAATCTTGACCACTGCTTTTGCGGCACGCTCAAAGACATCTTTCACCTGATGGCTAACTGCTGTAGCCGAGGCGGCCTGCGCCATGGCGCGCTCAAAGGTGTCCTTAACCCGGTCGCTATCTTTCTTGGTGACCTGCTCCTGCGCAAAGAGCAAACTGGCGCTAAAGCAAAAAATCAGCGCGAACGCGGCTTTACGAGGCATAATGAGGCGCAGATTCTTAACTTGCGATGCAGGGACGCGCAAGCGTGAGGGGAGTCGGACTAGGCCGTGTCTAAAATCTGAAAGTCGGCTCATAACTCACGGGGACGCTATCGAGCACGTAGCGCGGCGGGGCTCCGGCTCGGTGAGTCTGGGCGCTTTCATTAAAACGGCGAACCGGCTGCGTCCTGAAAATCTGCGTGGCCACCGGAGATGTAAGGCTCCATTCCCCTTCTGTGCTCACCGGCGCCGACAAAACCGGTGGGCTCTGGAGAGCAACGCGAGCCGTCTCCGGTTGCTGATAGATCTTTAATGAAATTACTGCGGCGCAGACCAGGACTGCTGCGACGGCAGCCGGATACGAGGCGAGAGATCGAACATCGAGGCGGAGCATGAAACCGTGAGCGCGTTCGAGACAGATGCGCCACAACGGCTGGCGGAGCATTTCATCGCGCTGCCGTCGATGAAATTCATGCAGGAAATTCTCGAAGTAACCGGGCGGCGGTTGTTCGTACCGCTTCAATCGAAGCAGCCTTGCGATTTCGTTATTGTCAAACTCGTCCATTTTTCAGCGCGGATTAGGAAACAGGATTTTTCCGAAATTCGTCCAGATAATTCTGCAACTGCCGATTCGCGTAGAAGAGCCTGGAACGTACCGTTCCTTCCGAGACGCGCAAGATTTTACTGATCTCTGCGTGGGGCATCCCCTGGATATGGAACATGGTAACCACGGCTCTGTGTTCATCAGACAATTTCATCATGGCCTCGTTCAATCTTCGCTGCAGCTCGGACAAGTCTGCTTCGCGCACCGGACTGCTGGTGGCCGTGCTTTGCAGGAACTCCTTGTCGTTTTGAATGCCGGCATCGACGTCGTCGAGGCTCAGTTGAAAACGCCGGCCGCGTTTCTTCAGAAAATTGAGCGTCATATTCACAGCAATGGAATGAATCCACGTATAAAAGGACGATTTGCCGCGGAACCCGCGGATTGCGCGGTACGCTTTGGCGAAAATATCCTGCAAAAGATCGTTCGTGTCCTCGTGGTTCGAGGTCATGTTGTACACGAGACCATAAAGACGCGGAGTGTATTTAATGACCAGTTCGTCGAAGGCGCCGGCATCACCCGATTGAGTGCGCTTTACCAACTCCTGATCTGGGTCGACCCGCGGCTGGTCCATTGTCTCGCGTCTAGACTTAGCACGAGCCCCGAGACCGGACGACAACAAATCCGAAATCCGTCGAGCAGGTAAGGCGAGAGCGGGATCCATTTCCACTAGTGCTGTCGAATCAACGCCGATCGCGGATCGACATCAGCCAGAGCAAGTTCCCCAGCGCAGCGATGAATGCCGCCACGTACGTGAGCGCAGCCGCGTTTAGGACCTTGTTGACACCAGCAGCTTCCTCCCCCGACCGTACGATGCCCATCTGTTGCAAAATGATTTTTGCCCGCCGCGAGGCGTCGAATTCCACCGGGAGCGTGATCAATTGGAAGACCAGCAATACCAGATAGCAATAGATGCCGAGCGTGATCAGGCCGGTGATCCGGAAGAAGATACCGCCGATAATGATGAACGGGAGCAATTGCGACGCAACCATTGTCACCGGCACGATCGCCATGCGCGCTTTCAATGGCGCGTACGCCTTCGCGTGCTGAATGGCGTGACCGGTCTCATGGGCAGCAATACCTAGCGCCGCCACTGAAGGCGTGTTGTACACGCTGGTGGAGAGGTGCAGCTTCTTGTCTCTCGGGTCGTAATGGTCCCCAAGAAAATCGTTCGTCTCCACAACATCAACATCAGGAATCTGGGCCGCCTGCAAAATTTCACGCGCGCATTCCGCACCGGTGATATTTGAACTCGCCCGCACTTCGCCCCATTTACGGAACGCGCTCGTGACCCGAATCTGTGCCCAAATACCGATGATCAACGGGACGCCGATATAAAGCAGCCAGTGAGATCCAAGACCGAAACCGTATGGATAAAACATACCGAGCCTAATTTAATGCATCGAAGTCAATTGTCACTTTACTGGCTGGAACAAATTAGACGCTCCAGCCGGTTGCGCGTTCATTTCCTCCAACGTCATTCCGAGCGAAGCGAGGAACCCCTCAACAGGATTATGGATCACCTCGAGCCAGAGCGTGTCACAAACTTCATAGGCGGGATCCTTCGGTCCGCTCAGGATGACAGCGGGACCATGCGTTCCACCTAGATCTCCAGTTGCTTTGGAAACCGAGACAGAATCTTGCAACCCGTTTTGGTGACCAAAACCACGTCTTCCAGCCGCACGCCGCCCAATCCCGGATAGTACAGGCCGGGCTCGACGGTCACCACCTGTCGATCTTTTAGAACAACTTTCTGCAAGCGCGGATGCTCGTGAATTTCCAGGCCGAGACCATGCCCGGTGCCGTGAAAGAATCCGACGCGTCGGCCTCTGCGCACTTCAGTCGGAAACCCGCGTTTAGCAAAAAATTCCTGGATCGCCTTGTGAATCGTCATTCCATCGACTCCTGCCCTAATTCTCTTCAACGCGAGCGCTTGACCGGATTTTACTGTTTCCCAAAGCTTACGCTGGCCTTCGCTCGCGCGTCCGCGCAACACCGTCCGGGTCATGTCGCCGAAATATCCGGTCTTCGCGTCGCGTGGAAAAACATCGAGGATAATCAGCGAATCGGCGTAAAGCGGACCGTAGCCGCGCTCATGCGGATCGCACGCCTGATCGCCACCGGCGACAATCGTGCCGGCCGGAATGCCGCCCGCGCGCAAGATTGTAGAATCAATTTCGGCGCGGAGGATTTCGGAAGTCAACGCTTTGCCGTTCCAGCGCAATCGTTTTCCGGCGCCTGGCTTGGACGCTTTCAAAATTTCGATCGCGCGCTTGAGTCCTTTTTCCGTGATTCGCAACGCTTGGCCCACCATTTCCACTTGCTTTTGCGATTTCGCCTCGCGCTCCGGCCAGAAAAAGCCGTTTGTCGCGCGGACACGGATCTTGTTTGCGGCGAGTTCCTCCGCGTAACCCAGCGCAAAATTTGCAGGGACAACTACTGAGCGTACGCCTCGTTTTTTTAAAAAATGCGCCAGAACTTTTTCGTAGGGCGGCGCTTTTTTAGATTTTCCCTGCACCTCGCGCTCGATCTCGCTGAACATGACAAATTCATTTGCGTTGGCTTGCTTGCGACCGCGATCTATTTCCAAATCGCTCAGGACAAGCGTGCGTTTGCCATTGCGTTCGAGAAAGATGAATGGATCGGGCGCCCAAAAATTCGTCGCGTAAAGCATATCGGCATCCGTCTCGCTGGTGGCGACGATGAGCCGGGCCGGTTTAGTTTTTCGCTTGCTCATTTGTATCGATTCTTTTTCTACACTCGATTGCGATGCATGTCATCCCGAGCCAAGCGAGGGACCTCATACTCGTTCGCCTACGTTCAAACGATTAAGCGCCGGATACCAAGAGTGAGTGTGCTTTATTTGAAGAGATCCTTCGACTCTGCGGAGTCTATCCTGAGCGAGCGAAGCGAGTCGAATGGGCTCGGCTCACGATGACAACTTAGAAAACCTGCGGTGATCTAGCTTCTCCGCACTTCGAGTTCTCTACGCAAAATCCAATGCAGCAGCCCAAGCAATCCAAGTGCCGATAGAACCAGAACAGCTGTATTGAAGAAAAACACACCAAACTTTATTCCGAAATAACGTTTCTGCGCGCCGAAGAACACGTTCGGCGTGTTCCCACGGCGGTAGTCGCTCTGATCCATCTCGGCATTGGACATCAGGTCCGACACCTTTTGGTTCACGTAGATTTGCTCGGCTGTGATCGGCCCGTTGGCGTCCTTGAAAAGTGCGCGATCGAATGGCCTTTCGCCATTCAGGACTTGATCGACCAGCCGGAGATAATGATCCAATTCGCCCACCGATTTTGCCTCGAGACCAGAGAGCAGAGCGAGCGTTTCCTTGAGATCGTCCAAGCGCTTGTTTGCTTCAGGATCTTTCCGATGTTGCGCCACAAGCTGGTCGATCTCGCGTTGCGCGCGATCCTGCCGCCGCGTGAGCGGATTGAGCTTGGCCTGTGCAACAATCATCTCTTCGTACGACCAGCGCATGGCGATGAACTGACAGACAAGCGGAACCTGCAGCTTGCTTTCCGTCTTTCTGTTCTTGTCCGCGCTCGGATGTTCGGAGAACCAATGCGAAAGGGAATAAAGCAGCCCCAGGTTCCGATTCATGTCCTCGTATTTGATGAGCGCGCCACCCATGATGATTTGCGGAATTAAAACGAGCGGGACGATGTTTGCTGCTGTCTTTGGGTCGGCCACGAGCGAAGAGATGAGCAGACCCAGCGCGACGCCACCCAGGGCGGTCATGAACATGATCGCGAGATCGATCCAGAACATTCCGCGAATTTGCAGGATGTAATTCCCGATCAGGACAAAGAGGATGCACTGAACGAGGGCAAACACTCCCAGCGTCACCGTCTTCGAGACCACGTAGTACGATAAACGAACGTTGACATTCCGTTCGCGCTGCAGCACCGGCCGGTCCCTTATGATGTCATCGGCGCTGTTGGTCAGGCCGAGGAACATCGCGACGATCAACCCGAGGAACAAGAACGTTGGAATGTGATAGGCCGAAGCAAAATCATATGTTCCGCTCTCCGAATAGCGCAGAATGGTCGCAATCAACAGCGCCAGCACAGGCGAAACTCCGATCGTGATAACCAGGTTGGCGCGGTTGCGCAGTTTGCTTACGAAAGCGCGCCGCAGCACGGTACGAAATTGTGTCCACTCATCGTGCCCCCGAAATGGCAGCCGCTTTTTTTGCACCGGCGCCGCGGGCAACGTAGATGGCGCTTCTTTGCGCAGGGAAACCTGTTTGACGTCCTGAATCAGGCGAAACGCTTCGTATTTGTCGCGCCAGAATTCCGGTGAATAACGGCGGGCCGCGACGAGATGGCCGCGGCTGTTTTCCTCGTAAATGATGTCGCCACTCAGATCGCGCAGCGGCGTCTCCAGCACATCGAAAATGAATTCCGGACGCGTCGTTCCACAGGATGGGCACGCGCCCAGTTCCGCCCCGAACTGATGCTGATGTTCTGCTTCAGCGAAATAGCGAAGCATGTCCGAAGGAGTGCCAAAAAAGACGAGGCGCCCGCCTTTGTCGAGCAGGATCGCCTTATGAAACATCTGGAAAATTTTCGAGCTCGGCTGATGAATCGTGACGATAACGATTTTGTTGTGCGCCATGCTCCGAATAATTTCCATGACGTGCTCGGAATCCTTTGACGAAAGGCCAGAAGTCGGCTCATCGAACAGGTAGACGTCCGACATGCCAATCATATCGAGGCCGATATTGAGGCGTTTTCTCTCACCGCCGCTCAGCGTTTTCTTCTCGGGACTGCCGACAACTGCGTCCCGCCGTTCGCCGAGTCCGAGCTCGACTAATTTTGCCTCCAAACGCCGGGTGCGATCGCGCCGTGAGAGATGCGGCGCGCGAATCGCCGCCGCAAACAGCAGGTTTTCGCCGATGGTGAGATGCTCGTCGAACGCGTCCTGCTGAGGCATATAACTGACATAGTGTTTCAGAGCGTCGAGATCTTGATAGAGCAACTGCCCGTTGAGGAGAACCTCGCCGCTGGTGGGTTGAAGTTGGCCGGCCAGCACTCTCATCAGCGTGCTTTTTCCCGAACCGCTCGCACCCATTACGCAAACCAGTTCACCACGCGCGATACTAAAGGAGATTCCCTCGAGACCAATTTGGCCTTTCCCAAAGCGGTGCGTGATCTCGTTTGCCTCGAGAGTACGAATGATATTGCGCTCTTCCTCGATGATTCGTTCCGAAAAACTGCATCGCAGAAATTGGCCGATATCGATTCGAATGGTATCGCCGTCTTTAAGCGGCGCTGTGGCGCGCACCACGGTGTCGCCAACCATGATTGGGCGATCCGCCTCGATCACTTCCAACTGACCAATTCGCTGATCGTAATCGCAAAAGATCTTCAGCAGCACGTCGCCGCTCGTGCCAGGGGAGAGCAGAATATCATCGGCTTCCAGCCGGCTCGGGTCATTCGAAACCAGATACTCCGACTTGGAAGCCTTCAGTTGGAACCGGCCACCCAGCGCTCGCGCCCGCCGGCGCAGATCGCTCAAATCCATCTCGCTGTTGTTGTGGAAGACGATCCGGTCTTCCAAGCTCGCATCGACCTGTGTGCCGGCTTTTAACTTCACGCCGTTGAGTTCCGCATCGACGTCGCGCAACGCCTTCACGCGAACCTTCAATCCGAAAGTGACCCGAAGCGCGCTCTCACGTGTTCGCGAGCGCTCCAATCCCACTTCGTCCGAGTCTCTATTTACACGAATGAAAATCTGTGGCAGCGAGACGTTCTTCTTTGCGTTGAAATATTGCGCCAGCTCCTGATAGCTGAGCACCTGGTCGCCTGCCAGGATGCGCTGTCCCGGATAAATTCGGCAGAAACCGCCACGCACTAACGGTCTGCCGCGCACGGACACGTTTTGGTCGCTATAATTCTTCAGCAAAATGAGTTCGTGATAACGAAAAGCCATCAAGCGATCGGTCTCGTTCAGGTTCTTAAGCGTCACATCGGCTTTCCCATCAGGACCGAAGGAGAGCGACTCGAGGGGTGACGCGCCATGCTGATAGATCGACGGGTCGGAATCTTCCGAGGCGTTGAGTTGATAAACGATGTCGATCGCCTGGGCAGCCATGCCCATTTGCGACATGAACGAATAGAACGCAACGACTTGTTCCTGCTTCAAACCGGCTTGTGAAATCAGGTCGTACAGCTGAACTCCGAGCATGATCTTACGATCCGCGCTAAGCTGCGCGCCGAGCTTTTGCGCCATAGCAGCAAGGTCCTGCTGCTCGTAAAGCGCCTGCCGGAATAATTGTCGCAGCTCGGAGTAAACCGCCTCCGGGTAATCGTATCGAAGAAAACCAAGACTTGAGTCGATCTCTTCCTCGAGCAGAACGCCATCCGCTTTGGTAAAGCTCGCCAGTACCTGGATCAACACCGGCAGCATATTTGGCCCCTCCGAGACGCTTCGAGGCTTACGTAACGCCCGACGCACCCAGCGACGCCCAGTCCGACGCACCCGATATGCCAGCGGAGTTACCCGCTGCACTGCGCGATCGATTCTATCTGCGACTGATGAGACCAGCTCTGTCATGTAAAGTTGGAGGCGAATTTTACGCGAAACGGGCGAGCGACGCAATGCGCGGCGACGAATATAAAAGCGGGGACAAAATGACGAAATCCGAACGAAGAATACCTCCGCCGCGTCAAATCGTTTAGCATAAATGGACAAATTTAACGTTCTAACGAATCACGAATCACGTGGGCTTGCCCCATTTTGCATTGCCAATTTGTTCATGGTAACCTTTTTACATCGGTAGAATCCGTTTTTCCTATGGCTCAGTTTGATCGCAACTCGCAAAAAGAGAATAGAAACCGCGGCGGCGAACCCAATTTTAATTGGCGTGGCGTCATCCTCATCGTGATCGCTTTTAGTCTGATCGCGATGGCGATGCTCTTTTATCGCGGAGGAATGCAGCCGGTCGAAGACGTGCCGTATAACCGTTTTCTCGAGCTGCTCGAGAACAAGCAGATCGTTAACGATAAAAGCTATCCGCTCCAGCTGGTGGTGGAAGATGGCCGGCCAACCCAGACCCTACGCGGCGCTTATGTTCGCCAGGGAATCGGTTCGGCGCCGTCCCAGCAAGTGCCATTTCGAACCACGATCTATTTGAGTTTCACAAGCGATCTGCAGCAAAAGCTCGCGGCAGCCGGTATTCAGCCCGCCATCAAGACCGAATCGAACATGCTCGCACAAACCGTGGTCGGTTTTCTGCCGATCGCTCTTTTCCTGCTGGTGCTTTACTTCCTGTTTCGCCAGCAAATCCGCATGGCTGGAAAAGGTGCGCTCAATTTTGGGAAGTCGAAAGCGCGAATGCTCGCCCGCGACAAAAATAAAATCACTTTCCGCGACGTTGCCGGGGTCGAGGAAGCAAAGGATGAAGTACAAGAGCTGGTCGAGTTTTTGCGCGATCCGAAAAAATTTCAGAAACTCGGCGGACGCATTCCAAAGGGCGTGTTGATGGTTGGACCTCCTGGCACTGGTAAAACGCTTCTCGCGCGCGCCATCGCGGGCGAGGCGGATGTCCCATTCTTTTCCATCAGCGGCTCGGACTTCGTTGAGATGTTTGTCGGCGTTGGCGCATCGCGCGTGCGCGATATGTTTGAGCAGGGCAAGAAATCCGCGCCCTGCATTATTTTCATCGACGAGATTGACGCGGTCGGGCGTCATCGCGGCCACGGCGTAGGCGGCGGTCACGACGAACGCGAACAAACTCTAAATGCGTTGCTCGTTGAGATGGACGGCTTTGACACGCAGGAAGGCGTGATCATTATTGCGGCCACGAACCGTCCCGATGTTCTCGATCCCGCATTGCTGCGACCGGGCCGTTTCGATCGCCAGATCACAGTCAATTTGCCTGACGTGAAAGGACGCGAAGAAATTCTGCGGGTGCACGCCAAGAAAGTGAAACTTGCCGAAGGCGTCGATCTCGCAGTCGTCGCACGCGGCACTCCCGGTTATTCCGGAGCGGAACTTGCCAATGTCATC
>DASZGW010000127.1:0-7604 GCA_035938475.1 Candidatus Udaeobacter sp. | reverse complement strand
TCTACCTCAGGCCCTGCATGAAGTCCACTTCACCCTTTCGACCAGAAGGGCCTTTGTCATCTTTCTCCGTGTCTGTCGCGCCGCCTTTCGGGTCGGTCTTCGGCTTTAGATCACGAACTGCGATTTCTCGTTCTTTCGTTTCCGTTGACTCAGGCTGGCTGTTTTCGTTGGGCATAATTTACGATTTCTGGCTGCGCACGGCCAAAATATCAGGCCGTATGTGGTTTTTACTTTCATTTCCTTTTCCCCACTGAGTCGTTTTCTCTAGTTGCGGGTCCGGAAGGGGCGAAGAACCTAGCGGGGCAAAAATGTCCTCCGCCTGATTCGAATCCGTTTAGCAACGTCGAGTTTGGAAAAAATCTGGCTAGGTTGTCAAGACAATTCGGCGCAAGCGTAGATCGCGGATTCGAGTTCCACAAACGCTGTCAGCTTTTCCTCCGATCGGACAACGAAACGCTTGCCGTCGTCGCGGTGTGCGTCTGCAATCCAGATCGTTCGCCCTTCGGAATCCGCGGCTGAGACCCAGCCCAAACTCCAGCCGCGTTCCTTGAGGTTGTCGGCGATTATTTCCCAATACTTCACGCGCCACTATTTTGAGCGATCTCCAACAGCACTGGCAGAAAATTCTGTACTCAATAAATGGTTGGAGCACCAAAAGCGTCGTATTTTGTATTTCTCGGCAATCACGGAAAACAATTACCGCGCCGAAGCGTTCAATCCGTTAGACGCACAACAACAAAAGGAAACTCACCATGAAAGCAAATATCAAAAATGCCCATGACAACTTAGTTCACGCAGGGGAATTCACCAAGATCGAAAACACGGCTATCGTCTATGTTTTACGAGGTTGGTTCGCCACTCTTTCCGGTATTCCAGGAGCATTGGAGGCTAGTGACGACGTTTGGGCCACTACAACCGTATTCGAGCATTTCACTAGCCTACTCAAGTCCGATGCGGCAACTCGGACAAAAGAAAGTTTGGCTGTCTCCTCAGAATTGCAACAACGCGCGAAAGATTCTCAAGATCGGCTGGACTCTATTTTGGGAGCGCATACCAATGAGGACGAACGTATCAACACGCTTACGGATCAAATTGTGGCGGACGTGTTAAAAAAATTAGGGTTTTAACCGCTGAATCGCCGATTCAAGTTCAACAAACGCAGTAAACTTTTCATCCGCACGCACAACGAAACGGCTTTCCGTCGCCCCGATGCGCGTCTGCAATCCAGATTGTTCGCCCTTCGCGATCCACGGTTGCGATGCAGCCCCAACTCCAACCGGCTTTACTGAGATTGTCGGCCAATTACAAGCGACCTCTCCGACTACTCGCACAGGCTCTTCCACTCCCGTTTGCTGGCAAATCTGCTGGCACTTGCTTCGATTGATTCATTCGGTTGAGCCCGTATGGGGACGGACAGCGGGGACGATTTAAGTCCGATGTAATGGTGAAGAAAGAATCTGAAAAGCGTTCTTCTCGAGGTCCGGTAGCGATGCAGAATTCTAGTTGTCCTCGACGTTCGGCTGTCCATCGGTAATTCTCCCTTTGCGGGACTTCCTTTCGCCATGCTTTATGTCCACCGAAATTAAAAAGGAAATCCAGTTGGAGATCGCGCATGTCTTGTTCATAGACATCGTTGGTTATTCCAAGCGTTCGATAAACGAGCAGCGAGCGGCGATAGGATTCATCGGCTCGTCTTGCAAACAAAGTTGTCCGACGCCCGCTCGAACTCACGGGATTACTTTACAGACTCGGACAAGATTCTGGAAACAAGCTTGTCGAAACGAGGGTCACCACGCAGGGGATCGAGAAACGGTTCGACCTTGATGAGGTTGATATAGAAACCGTCGTGATCGCCAGCCGCTTTTCCGAGCCAATCCAGCGCCTGATCCTTTTCGCCAAGCGCCAGGTAAATCACGGCAAAAGCGTAAGCCGGCACGTAGCGCGCCTTGGCCTCTTCAGTGAGTTGGCCCAGTATTTGCCGCGCTTCATTTTGCTTCCCAATGCTCGCCTCAGCGTGAGCCAGCATCGCGAGCATCATCGGATCCTCACTTAGTTCGAATGCTTTGTGATATTCGCCAATCGCTTCACCGGTCGCACCTTTCAATTCTAGTGCCCGTCCAAGAGACCGGTGGCCCCCATAAAATTGTGGATTCATTTCCACCGTGTCGCGCAATTGAGCAATCGCTTCGTCGTATCGTCGCGCCAGCGTGTAAACGGTCCCGAGATCAGCATTGATGATCGGCGAGACTGGGTCGAGCTCAAGGGCTCGTTTTTCCTCAGCGATAGCTCTATCGAACTCTCCCATCGCCGAAAGCGGGCCTAGGCCATACCATTCGCGCGCCGTCGCGTAATTCGGATTTAGGGAAATCGCGCGTTCGAATTCTTTCACCGATTGGGCGTTCTCGAAATCATAAAAGAACACGTAGGCGAGGGAGGTGTGCGCTTCGGCCAGGGTATCATCGAGCTCGGCTGCCTTTTGCGCGGCAGCTCGTGCGCGAGGAAGAAAGTCTTGAGGAGTTCCTGCGGCGTAGATGGGAATTAAAACGCAACTATCGGCCTTGCCTGCGTAGGCCAGCGCGTAGCTCGGGTCCTTCTCCGCTGATTGCTGGAAGTAGGCGAGCGCTTTTTTAAGATTTTCGCCCGTGCGTCTATTCCAAAGATAGCGCCCCTTCAGATAAAGCTGATGCGCCTCAAAATCCGCCGTTGGTTTAGCCGAGATCGCACGTTCTTCGGAGCCGGTAAGCTTCACTTGCAACGTCTCAGCGATCGTTTTTGCGATCTCGCTTTCGACAGCAAAAATGTCAGTCAGTTTTCGGTCGTACGCTTCTGCCCAGAGATGTGTGTCATTTCCCGCTTTGATTAACTGGACGTTCACGTGCACTCTGTCAGCGGTGCGTTGCACGCTGCCTTCCAGGACGTTTGCAACGCCAAGCTGCGCCGCAATCTCGCGCAGATTGCCCGGCGAACTCTTATAGCGCACTGTCGATGTCCGCGAGACCACTTTCAGATCGGCAATCTTGGCTAGACGCATCAGGATCTCTTCCTGGATTCCATCCGTAAAATATGCGTTTTCGGGGTTGCCGCTCAGGTTTTCAAATGGCAGAACTGCAATCGACCGCCCGATATCGGTCATCGTGCCTGACGACGGTGCCGGAGGCGTCTTTGCGATCCTACGTTTCTCAAGCCAGCGACTGGTCGGTCGCGACAACAGAACTGCCGCGAGGATTATGATTGCGGCGAGAACTACGGCGCTGACATACCAACGGCGACGCGAACTAAGTCCGATATTTAAGTCTCTGGACCGGCTCTTTGAGGCAGAGAGATCCGCCGAAGAATGCTCGGAGGGAGGCGCTGCCCCGTTGAGATATCGTTCTATGTCCTCGGACATACTCGCCACGGAGGAGTACCTTTGCGCCGGATCGCGTTGCATCGCCTGTGCGACGATTCGATCGAGCTGACCTTGCAACTGGTGTTCAGTTTTCGGGTCAGTAACAACGTCGCTGTGCAACTGTCGTTCCTTTAAATACTTCGATTCAACCTCCTGCCAAGGGTGGCCGCTACCACTGATACACGGCGGCTCGTTCGTCACGACCTCGTAGAGAAGTGCACCGAGTGAGTAGACGTCAGTGGCGATGGTCGCAGGTTGCCCCGCACTCTGCTCTGGAGCTGCGTACATGGGCGAAAGCCTGCGCTCAGCCGGGGCTGTAGTATTGCCATCGTCCGAGTCGACGCTAAGTAGCTTCGCGATTCCGAAGTCGAGCAACTTTGGTTCGCCGTCATGTTTTACCAGTACGTTAGTAGGTTTAATATCTCGGTGAATAATCTGGCTTTGGTGCGCGAGCTGCACTGCAGAACAGACTTTGAGAAAAAGCTTTAGCCGCGATCGTAGATTGACGTTCTCCCGTTGGACAAAATGCGTGATCGGCGTGCCCTCGATAAACTCCATTACGAAGTACGGTAAGCCGTCGTTCGTAGTGCCAGCGTCTAGAAGGCGCGTGATATTCGGGTGTTCAAGATTAGCCAGAATTTGCCGTTCGATCCGAAACCGGCGCAACACCTCGTCAGTATCAGTACCTCGTTTAAGGACTTTGATCGCGACGCGCTTCTCAAAATGTCCATCGGCACGCTTGGCAAGATAGACCGCTCCCATGCCACCGTGCCCAAGTTCCCTGACAACTGCGTACGCGCCGATTCGCTCGCCAAATCGATCGCATTCGTTGTGCCTGAGGCGTGTCGCTGCGAACTCCGCGAATTCCTCGAAAGCCGTGGTATCGTAGGCAAGGAGCTTTTCAGCCTCACGAAGGAGTTCGGTGTCATCAGCGCACGATTCTCTAAGCACTGCCGTGCGTTCTTTAAGGGACGCCTGCTCCACCGCCTCTGCAAGGATATGCTTGAGGCGTTGCCAGCGCGCTGGATTCAATTCAATTCGCCTTGTGGTTGATTCAGTTTTCTTGCTCACCCTATAAGGAAGTTACTGTATCAATCGCTCAATCGGCTCTGCAGCCACAACTTCGCCGTGGCCCAATCCCGCTTCACGGTTGCACACGATATTTTAAGAGTGGACGCAATTTCATCGACTGTAAGACCGGCGAAAAATCGCAGCTCAACAATTTGTCCTTGCCGCGGGTCCTCGAGTTCAAGCTCCTCTAGCGCCTCATCCACTGCAACAATGTCGAGGTTGTGTTCAACGCAAAAATCAAGCGCTTCGTCCAACGGTAATTTGACTGCTGATGGCCCACCTCTTTTGTGGCGCGTCCGTGCGACCCCGTAGCTGATTAAAATGCGCCGCATCGCACGTGCGGCGAACGCAATAACATGCGCTTCACTGCGCCAGGAATGGTCTGGCCGCTTGAGCACCCGCAAGAAGGCCTCGTGGAGCAGAGCTGTTGGTTGCAGGGTGTGATCCTGGCGCTCGCTCCTTAGATATCCCGCGGCCAGGTCGCGTAGTTTCTCGTACATTGCAGCTGATATTTCAACTGCATCTGAATCATGGATCAGGTCCGCATTCCCAACGGGAGCAGCCGCGCGTTCGACCTCGGCGGGCTCGCCTACCATAACCGGGATTGTAATCTAAAGCCGATAGGCCGTCCAGTTCGCTAATTGATGAGCCCTTTTCGCCGGGTTTGTGGCTTACCCTTATATGGAGCGTGTGATTATCGGGAACTCGCACGTATCCGCATGGAAATTGTGTAACAGAAGAGGAAACTATGAACTTATTCAGATCAAAAACGACAACTCCACTCGCAAGAGATTCAATTAGCCGATCGCCTTTGCGATACGGTAGTTAAGTCAACAATTCAATCCTAAACAACAAATGAAAACCAAAACTCCCACCATAAACGTTTCGCCGCGATTGGCTCTCCGACTCGCGCCGGTTCTTATTGTCCTAGTCGCGCTGGTAATCTCAATTCAGTTGTCCGCGCAAGCGGGCAGTGATCATACGCCCATGATAGTAACGTTCGACGCTCCGGGGGCGGGCACAGGCGTCGGCCAGGGCACCTTCCCTGAAGGCCTCAACCCGCGGAGGGCGATCGTGGGATTCACACGCGACGCGGGCAATGTGCGGCACGGCTTCCTGCGCGATAAAGCCGGCACCTTCACCACGTTTAACGCTCCGGGGGCGGGCACAGGTCCTGGCCAGGGCACCCGCGCCTACGGTCTTAACCCTGTCGGGGCGGTCGCTGGATTTTACAGTGACGCGAGCAGTGTGTTCCACGGCTACTTGCGCGATGAGGACGCCACCTTCACCACATTCGACGCTCCGGGGGCGGGCACAGGCCCTGGCCTGGGCACCATCGCCTACAGCATCAACCCTGCGGGGACGAGCGCGGGAATTTACATTGACGCGAGCGGTGTAGCACACGGCTTCGTGCGCGCCAGAGGCGGCACCATCACGAGCTTCGACCCCGTGGGCTCGGTGGGCGGCACGATTACTGGCGTCTTCTCAGCCCTCAACGAGGCGGGGGCAATCACGGGATACTACATTGACGCGAGCGGTGTGGCTCACGGCTTTGTGCGCGCTCCAAACGGGACTATCACCGCGTTCAACGTTACGGGTGCGGGCACAATGCCCGGTCAGGGCACTTTTGGCATAAGCATCAACCCAGAGGGGACGATCACAGGAGTCTACGTTGACGTGAACAATGTGGTCTTCGGTTTCGTGCGCGCTGCAAACGGCATTATCACTACGTTTAGCGTTCCGTGCGCGGGCACAGGCGCTGGCCAGGGCACCAACGCCAACAACATCAACCCGGCGGACAACACCACGGGATACTTCACTGACGCGAGCAATGTGAACCACGGCTTCGTGCGGGCTGCCGGCGGCAGTGTCACAACCACGTTTGACGCTCCGGGCGCGGGCACAGGCGCTGGCCAGGGCACCTTCGCCTTAGTCAATAACCCAGCGGGCGCGGTCACGGGATACGACATTGACGGGAGCGGTGTGTTTCACGGCTTCCTGCTGGACAACGAAGATCGCCCAGAGAATCACCAGGATCGTGATTCACAGTAAAGTTAGTTACTGGGGAAGCAAAACCTCATTACCGCAGGGCGTACCCTTAAAGCGCGAAATCCTGATTGCCCGAGACCATTGGAATGGTGTTGTCGGGTCGAAGGGGAGAACCGTCAGCGTTCGGAAAATCTCTGGCAAGTGGTTATCTCTTTCTCGTTCGACGACAGCGGAAGAGAGGCAATAGCGATGAACCACCTGCTGCCAACGCGCTAATAATCCAAAAGTCGAAGTGTTTCCAAAAAGGTAGGGCGATTGCGTTTTGGATTTGTTGTAACTGATCGCCGGAAACCGCCATGGATTCGATGGCATTGTGCAGGCGCTATGCCCAGTGGTCAACGACTGAGAAGACTGTTTCCTCCTAGCCCCGCTGTGCGAGAGTCCGCCATTTGCTGTATAGCGCGTTTTCAGTCTGTGGCGGGACTTCGACAGAAAGAAGGATGTAATGCTTCATCTGGAGGGGTGGAGACGCGCCAGTGAAAACTCGAAATCTGACGCGCCCCCCTCTCCAATTTAAGGCTACCCGACTCGCAGCCCGGCGGTCAATCGCAAAGCAACCGCACGGTGTTTATCGCGAAGAAAACAGTGCAACGAACTGCGAGGGGCCGGGAATTACGCGGGGACTTAACCTAGCTCGGTGTTTATGAATCAGCACGGCCTCCACTAGCCGCCTCTCCGCACCGGTGAGTGCTCGCAGTTGCTGCCAAAGAGTTTCAACCCCTAATCCTCGATTTGTTTCACGAAATTTCCGCCTTACGAAATTCGCTCGCGCAAAAGACAAACGCGACTTTGATCTCATCTCCGATGCGCTGTCATTCTTTTTTCCGGAACTTCGCTCGGCCGTTTTCCGTAGAACAAGTTGGAATGGAAGCACCAGCCTGCTTCCCAACAAACGAAAACGTTTTTGCACTACTACGGGTCGCTAGAATCATTTTTGAAAGCCAAATGGCAAATGATGCGGCGCCCTAAGAGATCGACGATTCGCACAGACGTTTACGAAATTCGGCCACGAGCTGACAAACATGGTGTCGATCTAGTCGGTAATGCGCTTCCCTATAGTCCGATGTGGTATCGCGGGCCAAAAGCAATCACAGAC
>DASZGW010000126.1:0-17087 GCA_035938475.1 Candidatus Udaeobacter sp. | reverse complement strand
CGGTCCAGTCGCGCGGCGCGGATTGCTTTGGGTTTTTATCGTGACCGCGACAATTTTTTCTGCGCTTCCGATCCTCCGCTACTTCCGCGGCCACAGCATCTTTGATTACGAACTCTGGTATGCCACCGGCAAACACGTGCTCGCGGGTGATGAGATCTATTTCTTTCGTGCTGGTAAGTACGATTTCATGTATCCGCCGCCCTGCGCGCTTTTTCTTGCAGGCGCGAGTTTGCTTGGGCAGGGAGGATTGATTTTTCTCCTCGTCGCGATCAACTCGGTCGCCTGGTTTTACAGCGCGAAGCTGAGCGCCGTGCTGGCTGGAGGACAGCGAGGCACAACAAACTCATTGCTATACCTCATTCCGAGTCTGCTGGTGATTGTTTATGTCTGGTCCAGCTACCATCTCGGTCAACCGAACCTTGTTTTGCTTGCACTGATGCTTGGTGCCTTAGTTGCGCTACGAGCAAAACGCGAAATCGTCGCTGGCAGCCTGATTGCAGTTGCTGCTGCGATCAAAGCGTTTCCGGTAGTTGCCATCATTTATCTGGTTTACCGACGTTACTGGAAAGCAGCCGTTAGTCTTGTCGCGACACTTGTATTCCTGATTCTCATTTTGCCGGCGCCGTTCCGAGGATTCGAACGAGCGTGGCACGACCTCGAGAAGTGGAGCGCAGGAATGTTGAAATACAGCGAAGTCAGTGTTGGGCAGCGCCCGATGCGCAGTTACACGTGGAAAAATCAATCTCTCATTGGTGTTAGCAATCGCCTGCTGCGCCATGTCGATGCCGATGCTGCTTCTGCGCCGCACCAGCCGGTCTACGTGAACTTCGCGGATCTCAAGTTTCCGGTCGTCAATGGAATTATCTTCAGCACGGCACTGGCGCTGGGCTTCTTGTTTATCGCAGCAATGCCTCGACGCGACATGCGAACAGCGGACAGCGATGCAATCGAGTTCGCCCTACTCCTGCTGCTGATGCTAATGATCACACCGCTTTCGTTTGGCTACTTTTACTCCTGGCTGATGCTGCCATTCGCAGTGATAACGCAGCGAGCGCTCATTGAAAGAGTGCCGTCCATTCTGTGGTGGTGTGTGCCCGCGCTGGCGTTGCTCGCTGTAGGCATTCCGTTCCCCCGCGGCGCACAGCTCTACGGCAATACATTTTTCGCCACGCTGATGCTGTTTTTCGGACTGTCGATTGAGCTTTTGCGTTTCAAATAACAAAAAGCCCGGACGCAAACCGCGACGATTTCCCTTCGAGCGGCTTGATCTAACGAGATGGAGCTCAGCCACCGCTGACGAAACCGAGCTGTGCTAAGAATTTGAGTGTTGAAGTTATCATGCGTAAATTTTCTTGCCGGGTTAGCTGTTGGCTGGAGCGCGTTGTTAGATGCATTAGTCGCGAGACTCCTTTCCTAGATGAGATTGTATCAGTCGATGACGCGATTACCTGCGTTCTAAAGATTGTACGCGAGCTTGTGGGTCGGCTGATACAGTTGGATGTCATCCGCACCGGGCACGATCATCATGATGACGCGGCCGTACTCGCGTTGCTCAATGGGACCTCGGAACTGCGCTCCTTTCACCCGCAACTCGCCGACCGTCGTATCGATGTCGTCGCACATCAACGCGATCGAGTGGTGACGCGGGTAGTCGTAGGTTTGGCCTTCCCATTCGCTGTGCGTCGGGTGCACGCCCATCTCGCTCGGTCCCGATTTGAAAATGAGCCAGTCGTTATCGAAATCCTCGGCGACGTAATTCCACCCCAAAACGTCACGCAGAAACGCCCGCGTTGCGTTAGGATCGTCGGAGTAAATCAACGTATGAATCGAGGTAATCATGTTGTCATCAGTTTGTTGTCGCTGCTACTGAGCGCATCTAACGAGACAGAGATAAGCCACAGCAGGGTCTCGTGGCAAGCACGCTGAACTTATTTCGTGATGGGGCCGTTGGCTTCATCGACTGGTTAGATGTGTCAGCGACTCGAACTACGGGCGCGGCGGCGGCGTCGGGCGAGGCTGCGGCGTTGGGCGGGCCCTCGGTGTCGCTCTCGGCGTCACTGTTGGTGTTGGCGTGGGTGTTGGAGTTTGCATGGGCGTGATTTCCGGCGGCTCGCTTGGCGTCGGCACCGAATGGCAGAAGATTTCCATGGAACTGAGTGGCGTACCGTCGCTTGCATAGCCGCCTGCCAGCCAGATACGGCTGGTGACGAAGGAACCCTGGTTGTCCGTGTCGGTCGGGAAATTGCGCCGAGCCGTAAGGAACGGCACACCTGTTACCCATCCGTTACAATCGATGTCCACTTCGTTGGAGGGGTTCGGTGGAGTCTCGCCACCGCCCAAGACCCACATTACTATTCCTTCACAGCTTTCCCCGAAATCCCCCATAAGTGCGCGGGTCTCGGCTGTGGCGCGCGGTATGTTGGGAATGGCAGTGATTGAATCAGCCACCGGGTCATATCTAAATGAATCATTGGTATCGACAAGAGTGGTGCCATTCCAATCGCTGCCGCCAGCGGTGTAAATAAAAGAGCCATTCAGATCGACCGCTGTTGGTATGTAACCGCGCGGAACGGGCAGTGTAGCTATCTTCTGAATCCATGTGTTAGTCCCGGGAGTAAACTCCCAGATCGTGTCAGTCACCGCTGTGTTGATTCGGAATCCACCCAAAATGTATAGCTTGTTGTTGAAAACCGCGAAGCCGCCGGGCAGTGTTATTCCATCAGAGTCGCCAGGCCAAGGTGAAGCAATGCTCTCGATGGTGTCCGTGATGGGGTCATAACGGAAGACGCGATCGGTGGCCGTTGTCTGGCCGCCTGCCGAACCGCCCACGCAGTAAATGTAAGGTGTTCCCGAGTCGTAGAGCACGCCGCACGCCATGTCGCTGACTTGGTTGTCCGGGTAGATGGCCGACTTGATACTCCAGGCATTGGAGGCCGGATCGTATTCAAATGGGTGTGCGAAATCGTTGCCAACGCCGTCCATACTGCGTCCGCCCATCGCGTAGAATTTCTCGTCGTAGACTGCCCTCTTGGGCGAGAAAAAAATGCCAACCATGCGGACACCGGTGCTTGGCATGTCCGGTCCTGTCTGCCAGCCGTCGTTACAGACGAGCGTTGGGTTGTCCTTGAAGAATCGCGCAAGGGTTTGCCGCTGACCCAAGGCAAAAGGGATTACGCAAAGGGCCAGTAATAGAAGCAGGTAAAATGCGCTTCGAATAAGATGCGCTTTAATCGCGGGGTTAATGCGCTCTTTCACTTTGATCGCGCTCCGGTGAAGCAAAACAGCCTTTTACCCGAAGCGCGTCAAACATGTCGAGACTTTTCCTTCCCGATGAGAACCGTGCAGCGACCGAACAGTGCCGATCCGGACCAGGTTTCATCGATCGCGCACACTTTTACATCGACGAATCCGAGTGGCAGCGCGACAGCGCGCACCACGTCTTCCGTCACATCAGTAGGCACGCCAGACGACCTTTTTGGCCAGGAAATCCAAACCGTTCCGGTGTCCGCGATTTTCTCACGTAAGACGTACAACCGGTGCTCCAATTCGCGGCGCTTCTTGATGAAAACATGGACAAAATCCGAGTCGGCCTTCGAGCGATCGGCAAAAGTTACGCCTTCGGGAATTGTGCCCAGCAATCGACGATAGTTTGTCGGCTCGTTGATTATGACGACGGTCATGCCCGGTTTGATTCCGAGCTTTTGTGGTAGGGGTGTTCCTGAGTAACCGGCCATTTCGCACCTTACGGCTGCCTGGGTAAAAACTGATATATCAAAATCGGCAATCTACAGTGGAAACTAAATATACTGGATTAGTTTCCGCATTGTGATAAAAACTATGTTCCATATGAAAGCGGCACACAAACGGCGGGCGCGAAGCCAAAAGCGCGATCCGAACCGACAGCGAATTGTCGATGCTGCGCGCGTCCACTTTTTCAGTCACGGATTCAGGAGTGTGACCATGGATGATTTGGCCGAAGAGCTGGGCATTAGCAAGAAAACGCTCTACGCGCATTTTCCGGGCAAGATCGATCTGCTCGAGGCTGTGCTGGCCGATAAATTCGCAGGCGTCGAAGCGACGCTGAAGGAAGTCACGCGCGCGCACCAGCACGATTTCCCAGCGGCTTTGCAGGAGTTGTTGGCCGGTACGCACCGCGAATTGGATGAGATTAAGCCGCCGTTTGTGCGCGATATGCGCCAGAAAGCGCCGGAAGTCTTCAAACTTGTCGAACGCCGTCGGGCCGCGCTAATTCAGCGCTACTTCGGAAAATTTTTCGTCGAGGGGCAACGGACGGGAATGGTGCGCAAGGATGTTCCGGCCAAACTGATCATCGAAATTTTGCTGGCGATGGTTCAATCGATCATGAATCCGCCGAAGATGGAGGAGCTTGGGATGATGCCGAAAGAAGGCTTTACCGGGATTCTTAAGATTGTTCTTGAAGGCGCGCTGACACCGAAGGGACGGAAAGCGTGAATGCCTCATTCGTTGGGGAAGATCGATTCGCACGGGGACGGATTCGCCGTGGCGTACAACCCCGAAAGGATCGGGGCTCGCGAAGACTTTGGGAGTTGATGCGCGCAGCGGGAGTTTTGACGTTACTTATCTTGCTCGCCGGTTGCGGCGGTCGTGGGAAGGCGGTTTCGGGAACCATCGAAGTGGACGAAGCGCATGTTGGTCCGCGTATGGGCGGACGCGTTGAAAAGATTTTAGCCTGGGAAGGCGATCACCTGCGGGAAGGCCAACTGGTCGCACAACTGGATGCCTCAGAGCTGCGAGCGCGTCGCGGTCTTGCCACTGCGCAAATCGATACTGCACTCCACGACGCGGACGCACAAGAAGCGCAATTGGTGTTCCTGCGCGATGAAGCAGGGCGCCAGCAGGATTTACTTAAGCGGAGAGTCGTTTCTTCAAGTGACGCCGAGCGGGCCGACAGCTCGTCGAAAACGCAGGAAAAAAACCTCGCGGCGGCGAAAATGCGTGTCGCGCAAGCGCGTGCACAACTCGCCGATATCGATGCGCAGTTAGCAGAAATGCAAGTGACTGCGCCAGCCGATTCCGTTCTGGAGGTGCTCAGTGTAAAAGTGGGCGATGTGCTACCGGCAAATCGCGAAGCCGCCACGCTGCTGCTGACGGGACATCTCTGGGTGCGTGTTTATGTTCCGGAATCTTGGCTGGGTTTGATCAAACTGGGCGAGCACGTTCGGGTTCAGGTCGATTCTTTTCCCGGCAAAGATTTCGATGGTGTCGTCGAACAGATAAATCGTCAGGCCGAGTTTACCCCTCGCAATGTGCAAACCGTCGCCGATCGGATCAAACAGGTGTTCGGGGTGAAGGTTCGTTTGCCCAGTGACGACGATCATTTGCGCGCAGGAATGGCTGCTGATGTTTATTTTCCCAATGTGAAATGACGAAGTGACGATAATTAATGAGGAAAGCAGGAAAACAGGAAAAAGGTGGAACGCGTTGTCCCCAACGCGTTGTCACGGGCCCGAGCCATCGGCTTGGGGACAAGCCGATCCACCTCCCTGCGTTCCTATTTTCGTGATGTTCTTATGGCTGAGCCGATGATCGAAGTAGACAGACTGACGAAGCGATTCGGTACATTCACGGCCGTCGATCACGTTTCATTCTCGGTCGGTAAAGGATCGATCTTCGGGTTTCTAGGCCCGAACGGTTCCGGAAAAACAACCGTGATTCGGATGTTGTGCGGAATTCTCGAGCCCACCGAAGGCACGGCTCGCATCGGGGGCCACGATGTTGTGAGAGATACCGAGCCGATCAAGGAAATAATCGGCTACATGTCGCAAAAATTTTCGCTCTATGACGAGCTGACTGTGAATGAGAACCTCATTTTTGCAGGAAAACTTTATGGCTTGAGCGGTCGCGAATTGGATCAGCGGCGCGAGGAAATGATCGCAACAACACATCTTCAGCCGTACATCGGCAGGCGTGCCTCGCAGCTCTCCGGGGGTTGGCGTCAACGTCTGGCAATGGCTTGCTCGCTCATGCACAGGCCGACCGTTCTGTTTCTGGATGAACCAACGGCTGGCATTGATCCGGTCGCCCGGCGCGAACTGTGGGATTTGCTTTTCGAGTTCGCAGGCAAAGGCATGACGCTTTTCGTGACGACCCATTACATGGACGAAGCGGAGCGCTGCGATCACGTGGGTTACATTTACATGTCGAAATTGATCGTGTGCGGCGAGCCAGACGAGTTGAAGAAACTGCCGGAGGTAAACCCGCCCGGAACGCGCCGGCTCGACGTGACTTGCGATCATGTGACCACGGCATTGCGCGCGATGCACGAAATGAGCGGAGTGCGCAGTGCGACAGTGTTCGGTCAATCGATGCATTTGCTGGTCGATGAAACTGTCAAGCGCGCCCAGATTGACGAGCAACTACGCAAGGTGGGCGTCACCCACAGCGAGATTCACGAAATAGGACCTTCGCTCGAAGATGTGTTTGTCGAGCTTTCAGCCAAACATGCTGCTGAACAACAGAAGGCTGCGTGATGATCGATGTCATCCTGAGCGAAGCGAAGGACCTCACAGTTGGAATGCGCGTTTGCTTCAATCAGTTGAAGATCAACGAAGCGAAGATGATCCGGGGTAGCTGGAAAATATTGCCCACCGATGAGAGGTCCCTCACTTCGCTCGGGATGACAGACTAGAAACCGAAGGACCTCACAAGTTGATGAAGGCATTTTACGTCTACATGATGACCAATCGCAGCCGTGTCGTTCTTTATACAGGGATAACAAACAGTTTAATGAGACGAGTCGCGCAACATCAGAAGGGCGAAATAGAATGGTTCACGAAGACCTACAACGTTAATTTACTTGTCTATTACGAGCGCTTTAACGATCCACGCGACGCGATTGCACGGGAAAAAGAAATCAAGGGCTGGCGTCGATCCAAGAAAAATGCGCTTGTGGAAACACTGAATCCCCACTGGGCGGATTTGTCACCAACGCTTTTTCAGCATACGCGAGTCATTCCGAACGAAGTGAGGGACCTCACATGACGTGCGCGCGTTACGCAAATGTTCTTTGTGTGATCAAACGCCCTATGACAGGTCCCTCGCTCCGCTCGGGATGACCAAAGAAAACATATGAAACACAAATTCTTTCGCGGGCTCGGCGCAATTTTGTTCAAGGAATTCATCATCGTTTGGCGCGATCCGATGACGCTTTTCTTCATGTTTTTTCCGCCGCTGATCGAGATGGTCGCTTTCGGTTACGCGCTGGACAACGACGTAAAACACATGGCGATGCTTATTCTGAACGAAGACCGCACGGTTGAGAGTCGCCAGTTGATCGATCGCTTCGTTAATACGGAGACCTTTCGCGTGGTGGGCGAGGTTCAAAGCCTGGAGCAGCTGAAGAGCGAAATGCGCAAAGGTCGCGCCTATGCGGCGTTGGATATTCCGCCGAACTTTACTCGCAACGTTAATGCGGGTCACTCTGCGCAGGTGCAATTGCTTGTCGACGGATCCAATTCCACGACAGCTCTGCAAGCGCTCAACACGGGCCTGGGCGTGGCATTGACCCAATCAGTGGAATCGCTTCTGCGCGAGACCGGACGGCAGGGAGCGCCGATCGATATTCGCCCCCAGATGCTTTACAACCCGGCAATGCGCGCCCCGAATTTTTATGTGCCGGGTGTGATCGGAATCGTCTTGCAAATCGGAACGACGGTCGCTACCGCCATGGCCCTTGTGCGCGAAAGAGAGCGCGGCACGCTGGAGCAATTACTCGTTAGTCCGTTGAGCAGCGCGGGCCTGATGCTCGGTAAGCTCGTGCCGTATTTGTGCATCGGAATGGCCATGGCAGTGGTCCTCTTTCTTGTTATGCGGTTTGTGTTTTTCGTCCCCATCGAAGGCAATATCGCAGCGATGCTCTTTTCAACGCTGGTGTATGTCTTTGCGTTGCTCAGTCTCGGTTTACTCGTCGGGACCTATGCCGAAAACCAAATGCAGGCGCTGCAAATGTCGATGGTGTTTCTGTTGCCGAGCGTTTTCTTTTCCGGCTTCATTTTTCCGCGTGAAACGATGCCGTGGATTTTCTATGCGCTCGGCACGCTCTTTCCAACGACCTATTTTATCGCGCTCATGCGCGCCATCATCTTGCGGGGAGCAAATCTCTTCGAATACTGGCCGAATCTTGTCATTCTCATTCTGATGTCGAACCTGCTTTTTGCTCTCTGCGCTTTGCGATTTCGAAAAAAGATCGCGTGATCTTCAAACGCTTTCTTTTCAGCGCACTTCGCGTTCTTGTCGCCGTCGTTGCGGTTGTTGCGTTACTTTGGTGGTTCGGAATGAGGATGCCCGGCAAGAATATTTCGAAGGCTGCGCCACTGTCACCTGATGAAGTTACTCTGCGCGAAGAACTCCGCGCCGCCGTGCAAATGCTCGCTGGAGAAATTGGAGAACGAAATATGTGGCGCTACGCGCAGCTCAACGCCGCTGCCGATTTTGTCGAAGATTCTTTTTCACGCGCCGGTCTTCATCCGCGACGGGACAGTTATGAACTGCGCGGCCAGGCCTGTCACAACATCGAAGCGGAAATTCGGGGTGCTCGTCGCGAGATTATTTTGATCGGTGCGCACTACGATTCAGTATTCGGCTCGCCGGGCGCGAACGACAATGGAAGCGGTGTCGCTGCAACGCTTGCTCTGGCGCGACGCTTTGCCAACAGAAAAACGCAGCACACGATGCGCTTTGTCGCGTTCGTGAATGAGGAGCCGCCTTATTTCTTGTCGGGCGAAATGGGAAGCCTTGTTTACGCCGGCAGATGCAAATCGCGTGGCGATAAAATTTCCGCCATGATCAGCCTCGAAACGATCGGCTATTTTTCCGATGCGCCGCATTCACAGACTTATCCATCTCCTGGATTGGGCATCTTTTATCCAAATGTTGGGAACTTCATAGGATTTGTGAGCAACGTTCACTCGCGGGCGCTGCTCCGTCGTGTTGTCGCCCTCTTTCGTAAGCATGCAAAGATTCCATCCGAGGCTGCGGCGCTTCCTGCGTTCATTCCCGGCGTCAGCTGGTCGGATCAATGGTCATTCTGGCGAAACGGTTATCCCAGCATCATGGTCACTGACACGGCGCCGTTTCGTTATCCTTATTATCATTCAGCCAGCGACACACCCGACAAGCTCGATTACGATCGATTTGCGCTCGTGGTCAGCGGAATGGAGAAAGTGATCGAAGAATTGGATAAGTTGTAACTGGGCTCGCTGACCTTGGTTCAGGAATGCAGATCGCTGTCTCAGGTCCAACAACGGATGGACGAAGAACAACTGATCGAGCGTGCTTGATTGCAAGTCCCACCCAGACTCGCAGCTCAAATCCACGATTTCTTTAGCAGCCATACTTTCACGACTTGCGTTAGTGCGACGTAACAAACAAGCGTGAGCAGCAAAAGCATCCAGTACAGCGGTGGCAATGGAACAAAACCTAAGAACACAGCCAGGGGAGAAAACGGGAGATAAGCCGCGATCGCCATAATGATGACTGTCGTTGTTGTAAGTTGCCAACTCGCGCGCGATTGAATGAACGGAATAAGGTTGGTGCGAATCACGTGGACGATGAGTGTTTGTGTCATTAGCGATTCCACGAACCAGCCGGTGTGAAATAACGCGGCAGCATAGGTAGCGTCTGGCGCGGTGGCATTCGCAAAGCGGGCCGCCAATTCTGCCGGGGGGGTGAGATCGAGGTGGTCGCATTTAAATACGAACCACATCATCGCGTAAGTGGTGTAATCGAAAATCGAACTGATCGGCCCGATGAATACGATGAACTTTGCAATTTCGCCTATGTTCCACGGACGCGGCTTGGCGATTTGTAGCGGGCCAACGTTATCCGTAGGAATCGGCACCTGGGAGAAATCGTAGAGCAGATTGTTCGTGAGCACCTGGATCGGCGCCATGGGTAGGAAAGGCAGCCATGCGCTCGCACCAACGACGCTGAACATATTTCCGAAGTTCGAGCTCGCGCCCATACGAATGTATTTCAAGATGTTCACAAACACCTTGCGACCTTCCAGCGCGCCTTCTTCCAGTATCAGCAGGCTTTTCTCCAATAGAATTATGTCCGCGGATTCTTTCGCGATATCGACGGCGTTATCGACGGAAATGCCCACGTCCGCTGCGCGCAACGCGGGCGCGTCGTTTATGCCGTCACCCATGAAACCGACTACGTGGCGTCTGTTTTGCAGCGCTTTCACGACGCGCTCTTTATGCGACGGCGAGAGACGCGCGAACACGTCGGTTGTTTCTACACCGTCGGCCAGCTCCGCATCCGTCATCGACTCCAGTTGTCTGCCGAGCAAAATCTTTTGTGCGTTGATTCCGACCTCGGTGCAGACTTTCCGCGTCACCAGATCGTTGTCGCCAGTCAGCACCTTTACAGTTACGCCATGCTGTCGCAACGCCGCGATCGCTTGTATCGCAGTTTCTTTTGGTGGATCGAGAAACGCGATATAGCCAGTCAAAACCAAGTCGCACTCATCGGTTTTGGAATAAGTGGAGCGCTTTTCCACTTTTTTGGTGGCGATCGCCAGGACGCGCAGTCCATCTTCGTTTAGACTGTTGACCTGTTCGAGCAGATCGCCCACAAGAATGGGCTCCATCTCAAAAATTTCGCCTTCACTTTCGAAATGCGTGCATTTGGCAAACACAGCTTCCGGCGCGCCTTTGGTCAGTAATTGGCATTCGCCATTTGGTCCTTCGACGACGACCGACATCATGCGCCGCGAGAAGTCGAATGGGATTTCGTCCAGCTTGACATACTTCTCGATGCCAAGCTCGCCGTGCAACTCGGCGTGCTTGAGCACGGCACGATCAAGCACATTCTTCAGTCCGGTTTGGAAATAGCTGATGAGATAGGCATCGCGTAGCACCTCTTCATTTTCCTTTTTAAAAACATCGACATAGAGCTCCAGGATGACGCGATCGATCGTAAGTGTGCCGGTCTTATCCGTGCAGAGTACGTCCATCGCGCCGAAGTTCTGAATGGAATTGAGACGCTTGACGATCACCTTCTTGCGCGACATGGCCATCGCGCCTTTGGATAGACAAACGGACACAATCATCGGCAGCATTTCCGGCGTAAGACCTACCGCGACCGCAAGCGCAAAAAAGAATGCTTCTTTCCAATCGTGCTTGCTCAAGCCGTTGATGAAAAAAACCAGCGGCACCATCACCAGCATGAAGCGAAGCATCAGCCACGTGAATTTCTTGACCCCTTTGTCGAAGGCGGTTTCGATTTGCCGTCCGGCTATGCTGCGTGCGACTTTTCCGAAGTAGGTGTGGGTGCCGGTCGCAACGACGACTGCCGTCGCCGAACCGCTCTCGACGCTCGTGCCGAGAAAACAGAGATTCGTGCGCTCAATCGAAGAAACGTCTTCACGCGAATCCGGGGCATCAGTTTTTTCGACCGGCAATGATTCGCCGGTCAACGTGGCCTGAATGACGAAGAGATCTTTTGCGGAAATGAGTCGTACATCGCCCGGAATCATGTCGCCAGCGGACAATTTCACGATGTCCCCGGGCACTAACTCTCGGAGCGGGATTTCCTTTGCTTGCCCATCGCGCACAACTGTGGCGGTGACAGTAATCATCGCTTTCAATTTGGCGGCGGCGTTGTCGGCGCGCGTTTCTTGGATAAAACGCAGCGACATGCCCAGGGCCACCATCAGCATCATGATGGTGCCGGCGGCGAAATCTCCTGTGCTGTACGACAAAATCGCCAGCACCGTCAGCAGGATCACCAGCGGGTTGCGAGCCGCGGTGTAGAGCCTGTAAAGCCAGCCTTCATTCGTTTCGTAGGCGACCTCATTTGGCCCGAAGACTTCCAATCGTTCCGCCGCTTCTTCTTCACTTAAACCATTCGGCGATGTCTTGAGACGTCGAAGGATTTCTGCAACATCCTTTGTCGCCGAGTCGTGGACCAACTCGGCAGTCCGGTCGCCGTTAGGCTCTTTTACTACGGCCTGCATGGTCGATCAGACTGCGGCGTATCGTTTAAGCACCGCCAGCAGAGAGCGTAGATGGCGACGTCCTTCCGATTGAGTCGCAGCGTTTTCAATGCACTCATGCATGTGCGATTCGATCAGTTCTTCACCGAACGATTTCAATGCCTGTCGCGCTGACACGACTTGCATGAGGACATCCGAACAATCGGTGTCCGCCTCCACCATTTTTTCCAGCGCCTCAATCTGGCCTTTGATCTTTCGCAAGCGCACGACGAGGGCTCGCTTTTCCAATCCGGGACGAATGTGTTTCGCTTTCATGTGAAAACTTTTATCGGTTTTAAAGAGGTTGATTCACAATAGGGTATGGGGGTATATAGTACCGGCGATTGATACGCAACCAGATTAAGCAAAGTGATCACTCTCCTTTCGGTTGGCGCAGGACGCAGCGACCTCCGAGTTGAGGCTCGGATCCATCGACGAAGGCTGCGGCGAAGACTTCGTCGAATCCGCCAAACGCTGCGCCGCAGGGTTCGAGTTCAGCGGGAAGACGCAATCATCAGCTATCTTTCCGCCAAGCGGTTTCCACCGAAATCGAAAGAGGCGCTAATTCTCCGTTTGCTCGCTCAAACTGCTCTCCACCGCATGAAAAAACTTGAATCGGTGCTCAGCCGCCGGTCCGAGCCAACTAGACGGCAGGCGAGAAGGTGGTTGCTTGATTGGAGATGCTTTTACGTCTCGCATATTCCGCGGTCGTGGCTGCTTCTATGGCTTAAACATCGTAAAAATTGACACAGAACGATCGGCCCCAAAGGCTGATCTTCTCACAACAGCGTGCCGCGAAGAATAAACAGCGCCACGTTGAAATAAATTACCAGCCCTGTGACATCGACCAACGTCGCGACGAATGGTGCCGATGACGCCGCCGGATCGAGGCCGCATCGGCGTAGCAAGAAGGGAAGCATCGCGCCGCTAATGGTTCCCCACAGCACCACTCCCACAAGCGCAGCCCCGACAGTGAGGGCAACCAGCCAGTGATATTTTCCATAATCAAAAATGTGCAGGTATTGCCACAGCGTGATTCGGAAAAAACCGATGGTTCCAAGAATTAAGCCGAGTGAAAATCCCGACAGCAATTCCTTGCGGACGACGCGAAACCAATCGCGCAGACGCAATTCGCCGAGAGCCATCGCGCGAATGACCAGCGTCGTCGCCTGCGATCCTGAATTGCCGCCACTGGAAATGATCAAAGGCAAAAACATCGCAAGAATGGCCGCCTTCTCGATCTCGCTGTTATAACCCTGCATCGCGGTAGCGGTCAGCATTTCGCCGAGAAAGAGGATGATCAGCCAGGTCGCGCGTTTCTTTACCATCCGCAGAAACGGAATGGTTGTGTAAGGCTCGTCCAACGCTTCCATGCCGCCGAGTTTCTGGATGTCTTCGGTGGCTTCCTCTTCCGCGACGTCGAGCATGTCATCGCTCGTGACGATGCCGACCAGCACGCCGCTGGAATCGAGTACTGGCAGCGCGGCCCGATCGTATCTGCGAAACACGTTCAGCGCCTCCTCCTGCGAATCGCTTACGTTCAGCGCGACAAAAGTCTGGTCCCTGATCTCGCTCACCTTCGTCGTGAGCGGCCGGAGCAGGAACTCACGCATGCGCACGTCGTCGATCAATTTGCCGCGCGCGTCCACTACATAGATGAAGTTCAGCGTTTCAGTATCGCGTCCGTGCTCGCGCACGTAATCGAGCACTTGCTGAACTGTCCAATCCTCCGGTACGGCGATGAAATCCGGCGTCATCAATCGGCCGACGCTATTCTCCGGATAGCCTAGCAAAGCCGTCGCAACATGGCGTTCCTCCGGCGTGAGCAGTTGGATCAACTGTCGCGCCGCCGCGCTTGGCAATTCCTCGAGCAACGCTGTGCGGTCGTCCGGCGACATTTCGTTGAGGATTGCTCCGACTTGCTCATGCGCCATGGCACGGAGCAGTTTTTGCTGCGCATCGACATCGAGATATTCAAAAACATCCGCCGCAAGTCTATGTGGCAGAACACGAAAGATGATCACCTGCTCGTCTTCCGGGATATCGAGGATCACCTCTGCGACATCGGCTGGCGGCCATTCGTGGAATAGTTCGCGCAACGCGCCGAAATTACGGGCGTCGATCAGGCTTCTGATTTCTGGTTCTAAGATCTTGCCGACCACGTCGCGTTTTTAACACTCGCGCTGGCCGAAAGCAACGCCCACAGGCTGGTTAAAAAGTTAGAAGAGTTACAGGTTACAAAGGTTGGCTTCGGTTTTCCGTTGTAACTTTTTTAACTTGCAACCTTCTCACCCTTGTTGCTTCTCCGCTTGGCATTTGGCGGAAACCCGACCTTGTCATTCCGAGCGAAGTCGAGGAATCTTCAGATATTGTTTTGGCCGCGGCAACTTCGTCTCCGCTTGGAATTGCACGAAAAAGAGCCAAAATAGTCTCTATGCCTGCAGTTGCTACAGGTCCAATGATCCGGCGCGAGATCGGCGTCGATCATGTTTGCCTGCTTGTCTTCGATCGCCCTGAATCCGGCGCGAACATCTTCGACGCAGCTACGCTCGACGAGTTGAATGAACATCTCGATTCTGTCGAGAACGATGCTTCGTTGCGTGGCCTGATCATCGCGTCGGCGAAAAAATCCATTTTCGTGGCTGGGGCAGATTTAAAGACTCTGCTACAACAAGCGCAAAGTGGCGACATGCGGGGCTTTATTGCTCACGGGCAACGGGTTTTGAATCGGCTGGCAGCATTGAAAATTCCGACTGTTGCCGCAATTCACGGCGCATCCGCTGGTGGCGGCTACGAAGTGACACTGGCGTGCGACTATCGGATGGCTTCGGATGATCCGGCGACACGAATCGGACTTCCCGAGACGACACTGGGCCTTATTCCCGCCTGGGGCGGTTGTACCCGTTTGCCGCGGTTGATTGGCGTCGAAAAAGCGGCGGAAATGATTGCAAAGGGGAAACTTTATTCCGCACAGGAAGCCAGGAAGCTGGGCTTGGTCGATGGAGTCGCTGAACGCGATAAACTTCTCGAGCTGGCGCGGAAAAAGTTGCGCGACGGAAAACGCAAATTGGAGGGGCGAGCTCCCGCGAGTCCGGCGTCGCAGGAGCTCCGCCCTCCAAAACAACGAGGAAACGCCGCACCGGAACGTGCCTGGGAAATCATCAACAAGACTTTGTCGATTTCGCCAGAGCAATCGCTGCAGATGGAGCTGGATGCGATTGTCGATCTTGGCAAATCGGAATCGACGCAAAACTTGATTCGCAATTTCTTCCTCGCTGAAAAGTACAAGAAAGGGACTTCCAAAGCGGCGTCGGAGAAGGTAGTGCACGCCGCAGTGATCGGCGCGGGCGTGATGGGCTCAGGCATCGCGCAATGGCTGAGTTCGCGCGGCGTGACGGTTATTCTGCGCGATATCGCGCGCGAGCAGATTGATCGCGGCCTCGCGAACATTGAGAAAACCTACGCAGACGCAGTAAAGCGTGGTTTGATGACCGAGGAGAAAGCAAAAGCAGGCCGCGCGCGGATTGTCGCCTCCACCGCGCCGATGGAATTGCGCGACGTGCAATTCGTCATCGAGGCAGCCTCGGAAAAATTTGAGGTAAAGAAAGAAATCTTTTGTGAACTGGGGATGCAGGCCGGTCCGAAAACGATCGTTGCCACAAATACGTCAGCCCTTCCGGTCGGCAGGCTCGCCGACACCACCGTTTCACCTGAGCACGTGATTGGCCTTCATTTTTTCAATCCGGTCAGTCGAATGAAACTGGTTGAAGTCGTGATTGCGAAACAAACGTCAGGGGACACGCGGGACCGGAGCCTGGCCTTTGTCCGACAAATTGGAAAACTGCCGGTGATTGTGCGCGACAGCCCGGGTTTTCTGGTCAACCGCGTTTTGTTTCCGTATTTGCTTGATTCGGCTGAGCTTTTCGAGAGCGGCGCAGATGCTGCCACGATCGACAATGCGCTGGTGCAATGGGGCATGCCGATGGGGCCACTTCGATTGATCGACGAAATCGGCGTCGATATTACCATCGATATCGGCAACACGCTGGAAAACGCGTACGGGCGGCGCGATCACGTTTCCTCGGTGTTGCTCTGGCTGCGCGATCGCAAAATGCTCGGCCGCAAAGCAGGCGCCGGTTTCTATAAATACGAGGGTAAAACGCAGACGCCTAACGAATCGCTCGCTCAGTGGCGCTGTGCATTGCATGGCGAGCCGGAGGGCGCCGAGGGGCCGAATATTCCGCCGGACCGGCATCGCGATCCTCGTTTGCGATTGAGCGAGGAGGAGCTGGCGAAGCGATTGATCTTCCTGATGGTCAATGAAGCTGCGCGGTGCCTGGAGGAGAACGTTGTCGATTCACCTGCGGACGCGGACTACGGAATGATTTTGGGAACCGGTTTCGCGCCCTTCCGAGGTGGACCCTTGCGGTTTGCGGAACATTTTGGACTAAAGAAAGTCGCCGATGAACTGGAACGGCTGGCGCAGGCTGAGGAGAAATTTTCGCCGTGCGAGATATTGAAAAAGCACGCTCGCGATGGAACGAAATTTTATGAAAACTGACACTGGAAGACAGGCGTCCTCGCCTGTCATGGCAGAGAGGCCTCCCGGCCTGTCGATTTTCATGTTGCTAAAACCGGGCAGGCTGGGAAGCCTGCCTGCCATGACAGCCTGGAAGGCTGTCTTCCGATAAGCATCAATGAAATCCCAGCTCGAAGCGCCGGAAAAACAAATCGCTGAGGAAACCAGCGCAAAAATCGAAAAGCCCGCAGCCGCCGTTATCGACACGTCGAAAATGGCGAAAGGCCAGCGCGAAGCGCTCGAGTTGGCGGAAGCGGCACGCGACCCGCTCGAGGACCGCGGCAGTTTTGCAAGCAACCTTTTTGTCGGCCGTTACGATTTCGATCGGATTTACCCGTATCCCGCGCAGAGCGCGGAAGATCGCGCCGCTGGCGAAGAATTTTTGCAGAAGCTGGAAACGTATTTGCGCGAACATGTCGATCCGGACGAGATCGATCGCACCGGTGAAATTCCACCGGAAAATTTCAAGGGACTTGCGGAAATCGGGGC
>DASZGW010000125.1:0-38303 GCA_035938475.1 Candidatus Udaeobacter sp. | reverse complement strand
CACTTCTCCGCCGCAATAGACAGGATTCACCGATGAGCTCTGCATCTCGGCGGGGGAATCTTTTCCATCTGCTCCAAGATCTTTGCCATCGGAACCATGGACCCGGCCAGCACTCGGTCTTTGTGTCGACGGCGGGGCGGCACTCAATAACGCAGCCGGAAAGAGATCCGAGAATCCCATCTGAACCCATTGACTCACGAAGCCATAACCCGGGTCGATGCCCCCGTTTCCTAGTTGCCCTCCGTCCAACCAAAGCGGCACCGAGCCATTATGAAGCAGAAGGGAACTATCGGCCGCACCCGAGCTTTTTGGTGGATAAAGGTTGAGCGACAAAGGGGCATTTGACATGCTGTTCGACCGCGATTGTTCGCGACTGATCGAACGATGCGGTTGTTGCGCAACAGCCGGCAATAAAGCGCCGAGCAAACCGAGGACGACGCAAAGCGCGCGCTGAACCATGACACAATTCACATCCAAATAACCAGGAGCGCCAGTAAAATTTTTGAGCCACGCCCGCGCGCTTGGTTTGTCATGTTGAGCGAAGCGAAACATCTCTGATTGCTACTTGGCGTGCCGGAATAACTGATCAGAGATTCTTCGCTTCGCTCAGAATGACAATGCATTTTCGCCACACCGCTCTAACGCTTCAACGATTCTTTAAAATATTCGATCGTCGTCTTGATTCCTTCCTCGAAATCCACGCGTGGTTCCCATCCGAGGACTTCTTTCGCGCGGGCGATATCCGGTTGCCGCACTCTCGGGTCATCGACGGGCAACGGTTTATATTCAATTGCCGATTTTGTTCCGGTGATGCGAATGATTTCGTTCGCAAACTGCTTGATCGTCATTTCGCGCGGATTACCCAGATTAACCGGCTCGTGGAAATCGCTCATGGCCAGCTTGAAAATTCCGTCGATCAAATCGGACACATAACAGAACGAGCGCGTTTGTGAGCCGTCGCCAAAAACAGTGAGTGGCTGGCCGTTCAACGCCTGCCCGATAAACGCCGGGACCACGCGCCCATCACGCAATCGCATTCGCGGTCCGTAGGTGTTGAATATGCGCACGATCCTGGTGTCAACGCGATGATAACGATGATAGGCCATCGTCATCGCCTCGGCGTAACGTTTCGCTTCGTCGTACACGCCGCGTGGCCCGATTGGGTTCACATTGCCCCAGTAATCCTCCTTTTGCGGATGTTCCAGAGGATCGCCGTACACCTCTGATGTCGATGCAAGAATGAATACGGCCTTTTTATCCTTGGCCAGGCCCAGCGTGTTGTGCGTGCCCAGCGCGCCTACTTTCAATGTAGGGATCGGGAGCTCAAGATAATCGATCGGACTGGCCGGGGAAGCGAAGTGAAAAACGTAATCGATTTTCTCTTCCGGAATAAAAATGAAATTCGAAACATTATGTTTGATGAATTGGAAATTCTCGTTCCCGGCCAGGTGCCCGATGTTCGCTGTGTTGCCGGTGATTAAATTGTCGACGGCGATAACCCGATGACCTTCCGCCAGCAGGCGATCACTTAAATGCGATCCCAGAAAACCAGCGGCGCCGGTGACGACGGAAACAGCGTTCTTTGCGGCCATTGCGCGATTTATCTAATGTCGGCCGATCAAGTTTGCCAGCCTGAAGTCATGGCAAATGATGAAATCATCTGGTAACAGTACCCGGGCGAACACATTCTCAGTTGGACGTTGAAAGTTAAACGTCAAGCGTTGAACGTGGTAGCTCATGCGAATTTTATCCGGAATTCAGCCCAGCGGTGTTCTGCACATCGGCAATTATTTCGGCATGATGAAACCGGCTATCGCGCTTCAGGCCGAAGGCGAAGCACTTTATTTCATTGCCGATTACCACGCGCTCACCAGTGTGCGCGACCCGGAAGCATTGCGCGAGAACTGCCGGCGTGTCGCGCTCGATTTTCTGGCGTGTGGCCTCGATCCCGAGCGCGCCACACTTTTTCGACACTCGGACGTTCCGCAAGTCACCGAGTTAGCGTGGATCTTATCAACTGTAGCGCCCATGGGTTTGCTAGAGCGCGCGCACTCGTACAAAGATAAGCTCGCTCGCGGACTGGCTGCCACGGTTGGATTATTCAGCTATCCAATTCTCATGGCGTCGGACATTTTGATTTACGACAGCGACGTTGTGCCTGTGGGAAAAGACCAAAAACAACACGTCGAAATGACGCGCGATCTCGCCGTAAAAATGAACGAAATCTTTGGACAATCCGAGCGGGACGGGCGGATTTTCAAGTTGCCCGAAGCGCGAATCCAGCCTGCGACGGAAACCGTACCCGGAATCGACGGCCAGAAAATGAGCAAAAGCTATGGCAATAATATCGATATCTTCGGCGACGAAAAAGAAATGCGAAAGCGTGTAATGAGCGTCGTGACCGATTCCAGTCCGGTTGAAGCGCCGAAAGACCCGGCGAAATCGACCATCTTCAAACTTTACTCACTCGTCGCATCTAAGAATGAAATCGCGGCGATGCGCGAACAGTTCCTGAAAGGCGGAACCGGCTATGGCGATTTCAAGAAACAGCTTTTCGAGAAACTTTGGGAATATTTTGCGCCAATGCGCAAGCGCCGCGAAGAAATTCTGGCCGACGAACCGTACATTGATGGCGTTCTCGAAAAAGGCGCGACTCGCGCGAACGAAATCGCGGAGCAGGTCATGAAACGTGTTCGCGAGGCGGTGGGTCTGCGCTAGTAGGCGTGCTTCGGCAGAGTCGCTTTCTTTGCTCGCGCTTCGATCTGTCTGGTTTCAGCTTCGGCTGCCTTTACATCTTTGGCCTTCGTTACGTAGGTCAGGATTGAATTCCAAAATCCTGAGCCACCGCTAGCCAAAAGGCCAAGCGCCAGCTTTCCAGTGAAATCATGGGGCAAAAAGTCTGGAACGGCCGGCCCAGCCAGCCAGGCAGTAGTTATTCCTGCGAAAACGGCAATTACTTGAAGAGCCGCCTTCCTCCATCCTTCTTCGGCCGGTTTTCGTCGTTGTTGATTGAGCCAGGGAACGAGTCCCTTGATAATATCGACGAGCCGTTCCGAGGCGATACTCAGAGCGACAAGCAATGATATGACAGTTGTTATTTTGGTCGTGTCCATAAGGGTTGCCATTTCTGTGCCGGGATTGAGTCTCTCTTGTCAATCGGGAAATGACCACGAGGGCACCAATTGAGCTGTGCCGACTATTCGAGTTTACGTCATTCCAAACGCGAAGATCGATAAGGTCTCCGGTGAGTATAACGGCGCGGTCAAGATCAAGCTGCGAGCCCCAGCGGTTTAAGGAAAGGCAAACACCGCCTTGCGCAGGTTTTTGGCGGAAAGATTGAGCATTCCTCAACGCGCAGTCACCTTGGAACGCGGTGGGAGATCGCGTGACAAGATGATTCGCATCGATGGTCTGAGCGAAGAAGATATTCGTCGACGTTTGCTTGAGCCGAGCCGAAACAGTTCGACGGCTATTCGGTAATGATTTTGTCCGCCCACTCCACAAGTGAGACAAAAATTTTTGGGTTGCCGAACTTTGCGCCGTATTCAGTTAAATCTGCCTCGGTGATCCCTCTCGCGCGAGAGCAGGCGCCGCATGCGTAGATTGGTATTTTCTTCGCCACGATCTTACTGAGAGCTTCAGACAGCGGCGGCCATCCAACAGGGACGACTGCATTGGCCTCTGATTTTCGCATCAGAGACACCGCTTCGCCGAGGAGAAAGATTTGGCCTTCGTGGCCGGCTTCAGAAAGCGCGTCGCCGTGAAGAAATGGAAATGCGGCTTTCGTCGGGTCGTCCGATCCCCAGGCGCTCTTCATAAGAATTTTTAACTTCACCGCGCTCGCGCCAGCATTAGAAGGCGCCGCATTTGCGAAAAATGGGAGCGCTGCAAGATGCTTCAGGAATGACCGCCTTATCATGCGATCCATTTGACCAGAAACAGACTGCGCCGCGCAATCTATTTCGGCAATCTCAGCGGCCCCGCGTTTGGCGGGCAGGTTTGGTTTGCTGTTGGGGTTTCGTTTGAGTAGTTGCAGCGCTGTCGCGGTAAAATAAGACGCCGTGCGCTCTCAAATTACTGATCAGCGCGTGCAGGTCATTGGCCAACTCTTGATTGTTCAGAAGAGTCGCCACCAAGCCTTTGCCTTGTGAAGCGGTGCGAAGGACCTTGCGCGTGTCATCGATCGCGCTCTGCAAATTGTCAGCTGCTTCTTTTGCGGACGTCATTGTGGAACCCGCCTGTTCGACGACTCCGTCCAATTTCTTCGATGATTCCGCCAGCGCACTCGTCGCCTGGTTCAAATGTTCCATGCTCGCCTTCAGGTTTTGCATGTTCTGGGAGGAAAGAGTTTCCTGATTCAACTTTTGCACCGTCCCTCGAAGATCGCCCAGGAGAGCACCACCCTCCCGAGTGATATCGTCAATACCGGTTTCTCGAGCGCCGCTGATGTGGCTATTTGGCGCGAGAAAAGCCTTAGGCTGCCCGGGCGGCATCATCACGTTTACGAATCGATCGCCCAATAAACCGGAACTTCCGACGGTGAATTTGCTCGCTTCAGGAATTTTAATGTAATCATAAATCTTCAGCGGTACCTCCACACCCTGGCCTTCGCGGACCATTCGCGGGCCACCCGAGACTTTTCCGATTCTGGCACCCGCGAGCAAAACATCGGAACCTTTTAACAGGCCGCTCGCGTCACTGAAGCGAACGGTGAGACCGTAATAAGTCTTGAAGCCTTCCCCTAGCCGACCGAATTGCACGACCAATGCGCCTAACATTGCCAAACCGACGAAAACAAATGCGCCGACTTTAAATTCGAGACCTCTTTCGTGCCGATTCATTGAACACCAATTGTCGATCTTGCCGTTGATTTTCGCAAGGTGGGGCGGCGGTCCGGCCAAACCTGGCATCGCCGAGGCTAATATACGTCGCTGCAAGCGAGGGAGGTCAACTCTCGAAAGCTTTCGGAGTCAATCGCCTCTGCCGTCAGAGCGTCCGAGCAGGAAATCCTGCAAAATCGGATCGCGAGCCTGCTGAAGCTGGATGGGCGTGCCGTGGAAGTAGATACGACCTTCGTGCAAGTAGGCAATGTGATTCGCGACGTCAAATGCGCTTTTCATGTCGTGCGTGACCACTACGCTCGTCACTCCCAGCCGTTGTTGTAATCTACGAATTAGGCGATTGATACTGTCCGCCACTACTGGATCGAGGCCCGATGTCGGCTCGTCGTACAATACACACGAGGGCCGGCGAATGATGGAGCGCGCCAGACCGACACGCTTCTTCATTCCACCGCTCAAACTCTCCGGCATCTTATTTTCCTGGCCCTCCATTTCCATCACTTCAAGCATCTCCGCGACTTTTGCGTGCAAAACTTTCGCGTCGCGTTCGCCAGCTTCGCGGAGTGGAAACGCAATGTTGTCCTCCACCGTCATGGAATCAAAAAGCGCACCGCTTTGGAACAGAATGCCGAGCTTCTTGCGGATCTCGCCAAGTTGCCGCTCGTTCATTCCAATAATGTTTTGCCCCTGGATCCAAATTTCTCCCGCATCCGGCGTCATCAATCCCACGAGATGTTTAAGCAAGACGCTTTTGCCGCCACCGCTTCTTCCAATAATCGCAAGTGTCTCACCAGTTGCGATCTCAAGATCGACGCCGCGCAAAATTTCTTGTTGCCCGATTTTCTTCGCCAATGAGCGTACCGCGATCATCGGCGACGAATTGCCTGCGGCTGGATGAGATTTCGTGGGCAGCTCTGGGAATGGAGGCGCTTCGATCATCGCAACGCACAACTCTCAACTCTCAACTCGCAACTCTCAACTGCCTGATATCACTGATATCCCGCCGGGTAAATGATGTTGAGCAACATCGTGAGAAAGAAGTTGCAAATCAGAACTGCGAGTGAGGAGTTTACTACCGCTTCAGTCGTCGCGCGGCCGACACCGACGGCGCCTTCTCGCGCGCTCAGTCCCTTTTGGCAACTGATGAACACAATCAGAATCCCAAAACAAAATGCTTTCGAAAGGCCCATGATAATGTCGCGGCTGCGCGTCCAGCGCACCATGTTTGCCATGTAATACGTGCCGTTGATCTCGAGCAGAAAAATCGCGATGAAATAGCCGGCAGCGATGCCGACTGCGATACATTCGGCTACCAGCAGCGGCATGGAGATCATCATGGCGAGTGCACGCGGCACGACCAGATAATCAGTCGGATAAACCGCGAGCGCGCGAAGGGCATCGATCTGCTCGGTCACTTTCATTGTGCCGATTTCGGCCGACATGGCGGCACCGACGCGGCCTGCTACCATCAATGCTGTGAGCACCGGGCCAAGTTCGCGACAGATCGAGACCGATACCACTGCGCCCGTGGCAGAGCCCATGCCGATCTTGTTAAATTGAAAGAACGTTTGAGCCGCAAACACCGCGCCGGTAAACGCACCCGTGATCACGACAACAAGTTGTGAGAGCAATCCGATCTCGACAACCTGGTTAAGGAATAGTTTCCATCGAAGCTTGCGCGTGAAAATGGAACGAAACGTGTCGCCAGCGAGCAACACCAGCTCTCCCAGATATTGAAAAAACGCGAGCACCGGCGTGCCAAGCGCATTGAAGAATCGAACCATTGTGCCTCTGTGATTAGTGATCGTTGATTAGTGAATGGTGAAACCTTGCCGCGAGCTTTCTCTTACTTGTTCACCAATCACCAGCCACTATTCATTTATTATGCACTCAGGGGCTCTGTTTTTGTTCTGGGCCGAAGCTCCGGCGGAACCACGCCGATGAACAGAGGTTCAAGTCCAAGCTTGAGAAAAATCGCTCGAATGTCACGCACGCTCAGTGTCGGTCGGTCGAACTCGAAAAATACAAGATCGTGGGTTGTATCGATTTTGTAATGAACGCCTGCCATTGCCTCAAGTTGAAGATCCAGCTCCAGGATTTTGTTTAGGTCACGCAAACCCCGTGCATACACTTCCAGTTCGATCATGATAGCCGGCAACGTAGCGGGCTGGTGGTATCAGCGCAATTCTTTAGCGCCTCGTTGGTTTGCGCCGGGCGCAAAGCTGCGATAAGAGATGTGCACCTGAAGGAATGAGACGCGTCACTCGCTTTTTGCTCGCAGGCAATCTTTTGCTTGGCGCGGCGTTTTTCGGCGCCTGCGAAACCGTTCCCGAGGGAATTCAACAGGCCAGGCTCGATATGGCGCAGAACATCGCAGCTGAACCGGCTGGCGATTATTTTATCGGACGGCGTTATTACAAATCCGATTACAAGTTTTGGGGCTACGTCCGGCGCCCGGGCCAACCCTGGAGCACAGCAGAATTGGTAATGTTGAATGAAAAACAAAAACTTGCCCCGGACCGCGAGCGTCTCGATTTCGGCAGCGATAACAATTACGAATACAAACTCTACGGTAACTTTAGCGGCGACAAGGTTTATGAACCTGCGAGCAATTCGATTTACCCTGAGTTCGTTTTGAAGGGCTACAAGCTGATATCCATGAACCCGCCGCCAATTTTCAAAAGTCAATTCCGTGGCCACGCCACCGCGGAAGATCTCCGTTATGTGGTAGAAAAACCGGAATGAATCGACTCGTTATTGTCATTCCGAGCGAAGTCGAGGAATCTCTCACTGTTGCCTGTAGCAGGCGACTCATCTAAACAGTCAGAGATGTCTCGCCTCCGCTCGACATGACAGAAAGCGCGCGCGCTTCCAACAAAAAGGATCCTCTTATTGAGGAATTCCTGCGCTATCTCACAAACGAGCGAAATGCTTCGCCGCGCACGTTAAAGGCATATCGCCAGGCATTGACTGCTTTTCGCGCTGGAAACCAAACACCGTGGAAAAGATGCCGAGGGGATGATTTTCGCAATTACTTGTTTGCGATTACGAAACGCGGGCAGGCACGTTCCTACGTGCGATTGCAATTCTCAGCGTTACGCACGTTTTATCAATTTTTGGCAGCTCGAAAAGGTTTGCGCGGCAATCCTGTGCGCGAGGTGCAATTGCCCAGGATCGAGAAGAAGCTTCCATTGGTCCTCACGCGCCGGCAGGTTGAAGAACTTCTTGCGGCCCCAATGCGCGAAAGCAAAAGCAGGTCTGCGCCTGCTTGGATGCCTCTGCGCGATGTGGCGATTATGGAATTATTCTACAGCAGCGGCTTGCGACTGAGCGAACTCGCCGCGCTCGACGTGGCGCATGCCGATCTTTACACAGAATCTGTCCGTGTATTCGGCAAAGGCCGCAAGGAGCGGGTGTGTCCCGTAGGATTGCCTGCGCTTGAGGCGATCTCGCGTTACCGCGCCGCGGCGAACGTGCATTCGGGGCCATTATTCATAAACAAATCACGCACGCGAATTTCGACGCGCTCCGTCTGGCTCATTCTGAAACGTTATTTGCGGTTCACATCGATTCCGATCTCGATCAGTCCGCATAAACTGCGGCACAGTTTCGCGACGCACATGCTCGACCGCGGTGCCGACCTGCGCAGTGTTCAGGCATTGCTCGGGCATGCCAGCCTTTCGACGACGCAAATCTATACGCATGTCACAGTCGAACGATTGAAAAAAGCCTACACGGATGCCCATCCGCGGGCGTGATGTGTAGTGGCGCTTGTGTCAAGCGCGGGACACGCGGCGGTCCTTTCTACCTTTTAGCTCAACCTAGCTCGCTGCAGGCGCCGCTGCGCTACCATGTGCCTGAGGCTCGGCGACGTGAAAGCTGAGCTTCCCGTCAGGAGCCATAACCTCGACGCGGTCGCCCGGCTTGACGTTGCCGCGGAGCAATTCCTCCGCGAGCGGGTCTTCGAGATAACGTTCCACAGCACGCCGCATCGGTCGTGCTCCATATTGAGGATCGTATCCTTTCTCGATGAGGAATTCCTTCGCGCTTTGCTGCAACTCAATATGGACATCCTTGGCTTTGATGCGGGTCAGTACCTTGTTTACTTCCAGTTCGACAATTCGCAATAGTTCCGGCTTGCCAAGTGAATGAAACACGATGATTTCATCCAACCGATTAAGAAACTCGGGCTTAAAGACGCGTTTGCTTTCATCGAGAATCTTGTCCCGCATCGAATCGTAATCATGCCCTTCCAGCGGTGCGCCGAAGCCCATGACTGTCTGTTTCTTGAGCAACTCGGCGCCAACGTTGGAAGTCATGATAATGATCGTGTTCCGGAAATCGATCTTGCGCCCTAACGAGTCCGTGATTTTGCCGTCTTCGAGAATCTGCAAAAGCAAATGCATCACATCGGGGTGCGCTTTTTCGATCTCGTCAAAAAGCACCACCGAATATGGCCGGCGACGGACGGCCTCGGACAGCTGGCCGCCCTCCTCGTAACCGACATAGCCTGGCGGCGAACCAATCAGACGCGAAGCGGTGAATTTTTCCATGTACTCCGACATGTCGATCTGAATCAGTGCGTCGGGATCGCCGAACATGAATTCGGCAAGCGTGCGGGCGAGATATGTCTTGCCAACACCAGTAGGACCCAGAAAGACAAATGATCCAATCGGTCGCTTTGGATCTTTCAAATCGGCGCGGGATCGACGCAAAGCCTTGCTAATCGCGGTAACGGCTTCTTCCTGGCCAATAACGCGCTGCTTCATCTCCGACTCCATCATGAGGAGTTTTTGTGTTTCCGCCTGTTCCATACGCTGGAGAGGAACGCCTGTGACTTTCGAGATGATGTGCATCATGTCGTCCGCCGTCACCACCACCTCTTTCTCTTCTCGCTCCTCGCGCCATTTGTTTAGAATGCCATCGAGCTTTTCTTTCGTTTGCTTCTCCTTGTCGCGAAGCGCGGCGGCTTTCTCAAAATCCTGTGCTTTGATGGCTCCTTCCTTTTCGACCCGAATCTCTTCGATCTCTTTCTCGATGTCCTTCACGTCGGGTGGCCGCGTCATGGAATTGATGCGGGCACGCGCGCCTGCTTCATCCATCACATCGATCGCCTTGTCGGGAAGAAATCGCCCGGTGATATAACGATCGGAGAATCTAACAGCTGTCTCGAGCGCTTCGTCCGTGAGTTTCGCTTTGTGGTGCGCCTCGTACTTCGGACGCAGACCTTTTAGGATTAGAATGGCTTCATCGACGGTCGGCGCATCGACTTTTATGGTCTGGAACCGCCGTTCCAGCGCTGCGTCTTTCTCGATGTACTTGCGATATTCGTTCATCGTAGTGGCGCCCACGCATTGCAATTCGCCACGGCTCAACGCGGGTTTGATAATGTTCGATGCATCCATCGCGCCTTCAGCAGATCCAGCCCCAACGATCGTGTGCAGCTCGTCGATAAAAAGAATCACATTCTTGGAACGGCGGATCTCGTCCATTACCGCCTTGATGCGCTCCTCGAACTGGCCCCGGTATTTTGTGCCCGCGACCATTAACGCGAGGTCCAGCGTGATAACGCGTCTGTCTCGCAACAACTCAGGCACATTGCCGCTCGCAATCTCCTGGGCCAGACCCTCAGCAATAGCCGTTTTACCGACGCCTGCTTCGCCAATCAGCACTGGATTGTTCTTTGTTCGTCGGCAAAGCACCTGAATGACCCGCTCGATTTCATTGCGCCGGCCAATTACCGGATCGAGTTCGCCTTTCTTTGCCAAATCGGTCAGATCACGGCCAAACGCGCGGAGTGCCGGAGTCTTGACGTCTTTCTTCGTTGGCTCGCCGCCTTCCTGGTCCGATTCAGAGGGCGTGAAATTTGGATCGAGCTCTTTGAGGATCTCGTTGCGTGTGCGTTCGATGTCGAGTTCAAGACTTTTCAAAACTCTCGCAGCGACTCCCTCGCCCTCTCGCAAAAGTCCAAGCAAAATATGTTCCGTACCGACGTAAGAATGGTTGAGCGCCTTGGCTTCCTTGCCCGCGAGCGCCAGTACTTTTTTGACGCGAGGAGTATAAGGAACGTTCCCGACCATCTTGGTTTCCGGTCCTGAGCCGACCTGTTTCTCCACCTCCATGCGCACGGTCTCAAGATCTAGACCCATCTTCTGCAGAACATTGACAGCGACTCCCTGCCCCAGCTTGATCAGCCCAAGGAGCAGATGCTCGGTGCCGACGTAGTTGTGGTTAAACCGATCGGCTTCCTTGCGAGCAAGCGCCAGAACCTGTTGAGCCCGGGGTGTGAAATTATTCATCGTTCGATGGCACCACAATCGAGTCACCGTCCGATTGTCTCGCCATCTTACTAATATCAGGTTTGGGAAAGAGTTTCAAACGCTCTCGAATAATTTGCGCGCGCAAGTGGTCGCGTTCTTCCGCGTTCAGTTTTTGTTGAGAGCTTTTCTGCAAGTGCGCCGGCTGGGTCTCTATGAACAATTCATCAATTTGCAGACGTTGATCTTCCGGAAACGCGCCCAGATCCATTCCGAGTTTGATGACCGAGAGCAAGTTGAGCGCTTCCTTGGAGGCCATGGCGTGCGCATAGGTCAAAACGCCGTACGCGCGACCGATCTGGTCCAAGAGCGTATTTGGTTTTTTCTGGAGCAACACCTGTCGGGCGTTGTGCTCCTTTTCGATAATTGTTTCAATTACTTTGCTCAGGCGACTGATGATTTCTTCTTCCTTTTCGCCAAGAGTGGTCTGATTTGAAATCTGGAAAAGGTTGCCCATTGCCTCCGTGCCCTCGCCGTACAAACCGCGGACTGCGAGTCCGATTTTGCTGACGGCTTGAATGACTTGATTAATCAACTCACTCAGGACAAGCCCCGGCAAATGCAACATCGCGGAGGCGCGCATTCCAGTACCGACGTTGGTAGGGCATGCAGTCAGATATCCAAGGCGGGGATCGAAGGCAAAGTCCAGTTTGCTTTCGAGCGCGCTATCGATTTTATCGACAAGTTTGAATGCCTGTTTCAATTGCAGACCGGAACGAATCGATTGCATCCGCAAATGATCTTCTTCGTTGATCATGATGCTAAGAGTCTGCCGCCGATTTACGACGACCGCGCTGCCGGCGCCCTTGGCGGCATGCTCGCGACTGATCAGATGGCGTTCCACCAGGACCTGCCTGTCTAGCGCCGAAAGGTCCTGCAAGCTTTCCGCAAATGCCTCCTGCATTTCCGGAAGCGCTGCCACGCGCGACCTGATCAATTCCAAGATGGAACTGCGCTCTGCCTTTTTCGCCCAACCCGGAAAAGGACGGTTGCGCAAATTGCGTGCGAGCCGGACACGACTGCTGATTACGATTTGGTGATGGGGCCCCTCACCGCGCAACCATTCTCCAGCAGTGGCCAGCATGTTGGAAATTTTCATGACGATTTCGAGAGTTCGTTTTCGAGTTGCTTGATTTCATCGCGTAACGAGGCGGCCGTCTCGTAATTCTCGTCGGCCACAGCCTTCTGCAGGTGCTCATTCAAATCACGCATCCGGTGGCTCAGTGCCATCGTCCGTTGCGCCCGTTCCGGAAATTTTCCAACGTGTTCGGTGCCCTTGTGCATTGCTTTTAAGAGTGAACCCAGGCCCTCGGAGAATGTAGCGTAGCACTCGCTGCAGCCGAGGCGGCCGGTTTTCTTAAAGTCAGCCTGACTAAACCCGCATACCGGGCACTTCTGGCTCGAGGCTCCTTTTTCAATTTCCTCCGCTGCTCCGATGCCAAGTAGCAAATCCGCGAGCGCGAAGCCGGTCGGATCCTGCACGCCCTTCTCTTTGGAGCACGCGTCGCAGAGATTCACCTTTTGCATTTTGCCTTCCAGAATTTGCGTCAGGAAGACCGTCGCGTCATTGCATTTGCAAACGTCACACAACATCTCGCTTAATTAGACCTTGTTGTTCTGGAAACATTCAACCCCAATATTTCCATGACGTTTCTACGTCAGAATCGGCTTTGCTCAATTTCTAAGCGGAAATTGGCGTACCGGTTTCGCGTGTCACCTGACGAAATCGCGCGATGATGCGCGCAGTGATGGGCCCTGGCTTTCCGTTGCCGATCGGTCGCCCGTCTGCTTTTACGACCGGGACAATCTCAGCAGCAGTGCCCGTGAGGAAGCATTCGTCAGCAACAAAAACATCATGGCGCGTGATATCGGTTTCCCGAACTTTGACGCCAAGTTCGGCGCCGATTTCAAATACTACCGAGCGCGTAATCCCTCGCAGCGCGCCGGCCGCGACCGGTGGCGTGAAAATTTGGTCGTGTTTAACAATGAAAACATTGTCAGCCGTGCATTCGGCAACGTTTCCCGCATCATTCAACATAAGGGCTTCATCCGCTCCCGCTAAATTTGCCTCAACCCGCGCCATTACGTTGTTTAGATAATTCAACGATTTGACCGCTGGATTAAGCGCTGCCGGGTTGCTGCGACGTGTTGCGCAGGTCACAATCGTTAATCCTTTCCGGTAAAAATCCTCATGATAAAGGGCGATCGTTGCCGCAATAATAATCACACTCGGGGACTTACATTGCGTCGGGTTCAGACCCAAATTGCCAATCCCACGTGTAACCAGCAGCCGGATATAACCGTCACGCAAATGATTTTGCCGAATTGTCTCGAGCACCGCGTCAGTCATGTTCCGCATCGTCATCGGAACTTCGAGACAGATCGAACGCGCTGAATCCCACAGCCTGTGAAGATGTTCTTCGAGTCGGAAGACTCGCCCATTGTAAAAGCGAATTCCTTCGAAGATTCCATCGCCATAAAGCAGACCATGATCGAACACGGAAACCTTTGCGTTGGCTTCCGAGTAGAATTTTCCGTCGATGTAGATCTTCGCTTCCTTGACGCCGGTTGTCCGCCGCGACCGACTTTCGACTGCGGGTTCGATTACTGCCTCGGCACCAGGCTCGTGACTTTTGGGTTCGTCTAACACCGTCGCATCAGTGATTTTCATAATCGTAACAAAATCTCCGACGCTTAAGCGGGCAATTCAAGTTGCAAAATCAAAAGCGCTACATTGTTAAAAGTTTAAGCGATGGGGTGCAAGTCCCTTGTACGCCGTAACTCTTTTGACTCTTCAACTTTCTCTACTGCAATACGCCGTCTTTGATGTGCAGTTGACGGTCACCGCGTGCTGCGAGGCGCGTATCGTGCGTTACCACGAGCAGCGTTTTTTTTCGCGAACGCGTCAGGCCCAACAACAGATCCATAATTGCGTCGCCGGTTTTTGAATCGAGATTTCCCGTTGGCTCGTCGGCGAAAATGATTTCGGGATTATTCGTCAACGCCCGCGCGATCGCTACCCGCTGTTGTTCGCCTCCTGAAAGTTCCGCTGGCAGATGATGCATGCGGTCCGCCAGACCAACAGCGGTCAAGCTTTCCTCCGCCCGTTCGCTTGTCGATTTTCCAGCGATCATGCCCGGCAGTGAGACGTTTTCCAGCGCGGTCAGCTCTGGCAGGAGAAAATATCCTTGGAATATGAAACCCATTTTCCGATTTCGAAATCGCGCCTGCGAGGCGGACGTACCGTTGTAAAGATTTCGTCCCTTGAATTCGACCGTCCCCGATTCAGGACGCTCCAGACCGGCGAGCGTGTAAAGAAGCGTCGTCTTACCTGCACCCGAAGCGCCGGAAAGAAACACTGCTTCGTTGCGCCCGACTTTCATCGAGATACCACGCAAGACCTCGATCCGCCGAGCTCCCATGCGGAATGATTGGAAAAGATCGCGCGCCACTAGTTGCGGAGTTGCAGTTTCCATCCAGGAAGGTTTGTCCGATTATCTGCCGCAAATACGATGCTAACACAAGAGCGTCTCGCTCGTATGTACGCCAAAAAGCCGCCGTTGAGGTAATCGATGGCGGCTTCTCGGTTAATCGAATTCTGTTACGTCATTCCCAACGATTCCAGCGTCGGCTGATCAATGGCCGCGGTCGTATATAAACCGTGATCGCGCTGGTAACCTGCAATCGCCTCGCGTGTAAGCGGGCCGAGCAGGCCGTCCACTTCCCCTTGATAATACCCTTGTGCTTGCAGTGCTGCCTGGACGTTGGCGACCACTTGATCGGGTGGCAAGCTGTTATAGGCGTAGATCGGGCCATCGTAAGCGTAATATGCATTGGGAGCGTAGCCCCAGGCGGGGTACCACCAGCCCGAATTCCAGTAATACCATCCACCATACGCGAAAACCACGCGGTTGTAATGACTGCGCCACCAACCCCTGTCGTGCCACGCAGGGCTGTAGTTCCGGAAAGCCCAATAATTTTTACCCTGCCAGTATTGGCTTCCCTGAATTCGTCGGTTTTGCTGAAACTTCACAGCGGTGTATTTCGTCGGACGTGTGTTCGACGCGAGATTGAAACGTTGTGCCTTGTATTTCTTACCGTTCGATTGGAATGCGGCGGCAGAAGCGGTGTTACCCTTCCATTGTTTCGTCTTCTTGGAATAATTTGCAGACGTCGCGTAGCGTCCAGCCTGCGCATTCTGTGCGGCGATTTGCTGGGAACGTTTCTGGGCCTTTTTCGCGTTTGAGCCCGACTGATAAACCTGCCGGTTAACGTCCTGTTGACCTTGTTTTGTCTTCTTAGTCGCATATCGCCCACCTTGCATATTCTGTGTAGTGACCTGCTGGGGGCTCTTTTTCGCCGTCTTCACATTCGATCTCGACTGATAAACCTGGTTATTGACGCCCTGCCGCCCTTTTGCCTTCTGATATGATGTTGCCGTTGAAGCTGGCTGATAGTGCCTGGGCGTTGCCTTCTTAGGTGCGCTCGCAGGACGCGCATACTGCGTTGATTGAGCCTGCTTATTCTTCTGGGCTTGCTTCTTTGATTTATTGTCATTTTGCGCAGCGCCTGCAGAACACGCGAGCGCAACGCTGCAAATTAAAATAAGGAATGTTCTCATAGGTTTTCTCCGTTCGAAGCGTTAGACTTTAACCTCGGCGATTTATTCAACGATCACTCACACGTGTTCAGCAGGGTTTTCGGTTATCGTGATAACACCAAAATAAAATAATGGCATACTGGTAACATCGATGCTGTATGGCTGCCGCCTCTAGCGGGGGACGACATGCGCGCTGCGCGCACCTCCACTTCTCGCTGATCCGTGCGCTGTTTTACCCCTCGGGGCACCCGACGCCGTCAGCGCCAGGCTCCCGATACACGTTAAAAACAGAATACGTTTCATGATTTCCCTTCTACCTTTCTTTTACTCATTTAACTCCCGTCGCGCGGAGCGGGTTGCGATGTTTCTGACCGGTGCTGCTGTTGGCGTACGGCCTCAAACAACACAATTCCAACCGCAGTAGCCAGATTCAGGCTGCGGGTTCCATGCATTGGAATATCAATGCAGCGGTCCTTGTTAAGTGTGAGCAAATTCTCCGGGAGCCCTTTTGTTTCAGCGCCAAACACGAGAAAATCACCGCGCTGAAATCTTGCTGCGTAGTAAGGGCGGTTACTCTTTGTCGTCAGAAAAAAATAATTCGCGCCGGGCGACTGCGACCGCTGCAGAGCGTCAAAGGAATCCCAGAGTTTCAGGCTTACATCGTTCCAATAATCGAGACCTGCCCGTTTCAATTGGCGATCTTCAAGTGAAAAGCCGAGCGGTTTGACCAAATGCAGCGTTGATTGTGTAGCCACACAGAGCCGGCCGATGTTGCCTGTGTTTGGCGGAATCTCTGGACGAACGAGCACAACGTTAAACATCAACTCTTCCTCTTCCTCTGACTCTTAATCTTCTCTTCGCCCCATGATTAAGACGAAGACGGAAGCGGAAGAGGAAGGCCTAAAGTTTACTCGCTACAAATTTTTCGAGTTTCACAACGTCCGCGGCAAATTTTCGAATGCCTTCCGCCGTTTTCTCTGTCGCCATCGCGTTTTCATTGAGCAGCCAGCGGAATTTCTTTTCGTCCAACTCAAGCTTGTCGACTTTAGCCTGCTTCGCTTTTTTAGGATCGAGTTTGCGGTCCAGCGGCTCCGTCGATTCGGAAAGTTCCTTCATCAGTTCGGGACTGATCGTGAGCGCGTCGCAACCTGCCAGTTCACGGATTTGGCCGACGTTACGGAAACTGGCACCCATTACTTCGGTCCCGATATCGAACTTCTTATAATACGTATAAATTTCCGTAACTGATTGCACTCCTGGATCTTCTGCTCCAGTAAAATCACGTTTCATTTCCTTTTTGTACCAATCGTAAATCCGCCCCACGAATGGCGAGATGAGCTGCACTTTCGCTTCCGCTGCGCGGACGGCCTGTGGCAACGAAAACAAGAGTGTCAAATTGCAGCGGATCCCCTCCTTTTGCAGCTGCTCCGCGGCGTTCAATCCTTCCCAGGTCGACGCGATTTTAATCAACACGCGCTCGCGTGGAATTTTGCGGTCTTCGTAAAGCTGGATCAATCGTCTCGCCTTCTTGATCGAACCTTCGACATTAAACGACAACCGCGCATCCGTTTCGGTTGAAACGCGCCCCGGCACGATCTGGAGGATGTCGCAACCAAATTGGACCAGCAGATGATCACAGATGTCTTCGATCTGTTCGTGTCCGCTCAGACCTGATTTTTTTCGATCGGCGAGCACCTCCTCAAGCAAATGCGTGTACTCTGGTTTTTGCGTGGCGGCGTAAACCAGACTCGGATTCGTCGTCGCATCCAGCGGCTTGAAATCCTTGATCGATTCAAAGTCGGCCGTATCGGCCACGACTTTGGTAAATTTCTTGAGTTGCTCGAGTTGATTCAGTTTTGTTTCAGTTTTCTTATCTTCAGCGACAGCAGTGGTCATAAGGTTTTCCTCCATTTGTTAGAACGTACGCCCGAACAAAGGATCGACAAATGATAAAGTCTCGGTCGCACGTGTCGTTTATGGTATTGCCGGCGCAAGCGAGAACGCATGCCCGATGTTTTACGCAGAAACAGCAGGCCGGGCTTCGACCGTGCGCCTTGAGCCCAGTGCGGCTTTAACGAAATTATTTCCCAACTCCCACATCGGCCCCGGAAATTTGCGGCACTCGGTAAGAACGTCGTCGAGCGCATTGATGAACATGTCGACTTCTTTTTCACCGATGATCAACGGCGGCAAAATTTTCATCACGTCCATCGCGTGGCCCGCGACTTGGGTAAGGATGCGATGTTTGCTCAGCAATTGTGTCACGATCATTTGCGCGAAAAGCACCTTGTCGATCTTGTGCAACAGCTTCCACGCCATCTTCAGTTTGAACTCCTGCGGTTCATGAAACTCGATCCCGATCATGAGCCCTTTGCCGCGCACTTCTTTAATGAACGAGTGTTTCTCGCGCAGCGCGTCCACTTTTTCTGTCAGCAACGCGCCTATCTTCGCGGAATTCTCAATTAACTTTTCGGTATCGATTACTTCCAGTGCCGCCAGGCCGCACGCCATCGCCAGATTGTTACGGCCGAATGTTGTCGAATGGACGACACACCGGTCCATGCGCGAAAAAGTTTTTTGGTAAATATCGCGCCGGGTCACGATCGCGCCGCAGGGCACGTAACCGCCGCTGAGCGTTTTTGCCAGCGTGATGATGTCCGGCTCCAGATTCCAATGTTGAAAGCCGAACATTTTTCCGGTGCGACCAAGCCCGGTCTGCACTTCATCGGAGATCAGCAGCGTGCCGTATTTCCGGCAGAGTTCCTGCGCGCGAATTAAGAAATCGGTCTTGGAAGTCTGACAGCCTTTTCCCTGAACGGTCTCAATCACGAAAGCCGCCACGTCACGCGAACGCAACTGCCGATCCAGCGCTTCGATATCATCGAGTGGCACACGTGCATCGAATCCTTCCACCAGCGGTCCGAATCCTTCGGTGAAGCTTTCGCACCCCATTAACGATAACGAACCTAGACTCAGTCCGTGAAATGCGCTTGCAAGCGAAACCGCTCGCTTACGTCCTGTGGCAGCGCGCGCAAACTTCAACGCGCCTTCCATTGCTTCCGTTCCTGAATTGCAGAAGAACACAGCATTCAGATACGACGGGGTTCGTTTCGTCAACGCCTCTGCGAGCAGCCCGCTCAACAGCGAACAATCCATCTGCACCATGTTTGGCAGATCGAGATCGAGAACATCACGAATCGCTTGTTTCACTATCGGATGATTCCGCCCGATGTTGAACACGCTGTAGCCGCTCAAAAAATCCAGGAACGGCTGATTATCCATGTCATACAGGTACGCGCCTTCCGCTCGCGCGTAGACCTTGTCGAACCCGATCACTCGCTGCGCCTGCACCAGTGTCGGGTTTACGTGTCGCTCGTGCAGTTGGTAATTTTCACCCAGTCGCGCTGCGATGATTTCCTTCAGATCAAAAGCCATCCAGTGACGTTCTGCGATTTGCGTTCGAAACGCAAATCATAGTGCCGCTGCGCTCGCCTCGACGACACATAGCAGCGCGACGCCTTTCACAAAAAAAGCTGCAGAATCAAAAGCGATTCTGCAGCTTTAATTTTGAGAACTGATTTCTGTTAGTCCTCGACAACCACTCGCTCAACTGTACGACTTTCAGTTGGGCCCGTGTAATAAACACGTACTTTTTGACCGGCTCGCAGTGGAGCTGTTACCACTTTGCCAGCCGAATTAACAATTCGCGCGGCCGTGCCCAGCGCGAAGCTAACAGGGCCCTGATCGCTCTTGACCACAATGGTCTTGCCGGGCTCATACGTAGTTACCGCGCCCATCGCGTAGGTCGTAGTTGTTATCTGCGTTGTCGTTTCCGGTTCGGTCGTTGTTGTCTGCTCAGTCGTTGTTGTGCTCGTCTGCGCAAACGCCACCGGTGCAACTAATGCGCAAGCGAGAGCGATTATTGTTTTCTTTGTCATGGTCTCCTCCTTTTCGTTGATGGTTTCTGTCCAAATTTCGTGGTTGAGAAAAACAGGGCTCGCGAAGCATGCTTCCCGTCCTATCTCGCGATCAGTCGTCGCGAGAGTTACTTCACGAAGCAAAGCTATTTCGTTACTCTTCGACAATCACGTGATCGATCGTCCGCACTGGGCCCAAGTCCGCGTAAAAAACACGGACGCGCGTGCCTGGTTTGATCGGGGTCGTTACCGGTCGTCCAAACTTATCATAGACAAGTCCGGGACCTGGCAGATCAAACCGCTCTGGATTGGCACTGTCCGTGCGAACGACCAGAGTTCCAGCAGGCTGGTAACTGGCAACGCTCCCTCCCTCGGACGCTATGATCGGTGCTGTTACCGTTACTCCCTGTACGCTGGTTATTGCAGTCGTTGACCGATAATATCTCGTGCGCTTCGAAGTAGTCTGTGCAAACGCCGGCGATGCAATGAGCACGCAAGCGAGAGCAACAATTGCTTTTCTTACCATAATGCCTCCCTCGTTTTGATATCCAAGGTGATATCCAAGGTTCGTAGTTCGATGAGCTGCCGGACGCTTCCAAGACGTCGCGATTTGATGAAAATTCTTAGTTGAGTGATTTGAGCGGACTTGAGGATTCGTTAACGTGAATCTGTCAATGATCAGCCAGATGCCGACTGCCGACCCAGCAGTCACCCCAGAACTCATCAAACAACACGGCCTCACCCCGGAGGAATTCGAGCGAATTAAGAAAATCCTCGGTCGCGAACCAAATTTCACAGAGCTGGGAATTTTCTCCGTAATGTGGAGTGAGCACTGTTCCTATAAAAACTCGAAGAAAGAACTGAAGAAATTTCCAACTACGGGGCCAGGCATTTTGGTAAGAGCCGGCGAGGAAAACGCAGGGGTCGTCGACATCGGCGATGGTTGGGCAATCGCGTTCAAGATGGAGAGCCACAATCATCCGAGCGCGATCGAACCGTTCCAAGGCGCAGCAACCGGTGTCGGCGGGATTATCCGCGATATATTTACCATGGGGGCACGCCCGGAATTTTGTCTGAATTCTCTGCGGTTTGGACCCATCACGCCGAATTTGAAATCTGAAACGTCAAATTCGAAACTGGCCGCCAATCGGCGGTTGTTCACCGGCGTCGTCTCCGGGATCGCGCACTACGGAAATTGCGTGGGGATCCCTACGATTGGTGGTGAAATCTATTTTGATGAGAGTTTCGAGGGCAATCCCCTCATAAATGTTTTTTGTCTTGGTGTGTTGCGTCACGAGCAACTAGCGCGCGGCGCTGCAACCGGCGTTGGTAATCCAGTTTTTTATGTCGGCGCCGAAACGGGGCGTGATGGCCTGGCCGGAGCGTCGTTCGCTTCGCGCGAATTGACCGAGCAATCGCGCGAAGATCGTCCGGCAGTGCAAGTCGGCGATCCGTTTAAAGAAAAACTTTTGCTCGAAGCGTGCCTCGAGCTGCTTAGTCGTGATGTCGTCGCCGGCATCCAGGATATGGGCGCAGCGGGGCTAACTTGTTCGACATGTGAAACCGCGAGCCGCGCTGGAAGCGGCATCGAGATTGACCTTGCGAAAGTTCCAAAACGCGAGCTTGGCATGACCCCATACGAAATTTTGTTAAGCGAATCGCAGGAACGGATGCTGATCATCGCGAGGCGCGGCAAGGAAGACGTGGTCCGTGCAATATTCGAGAAATGGGATGTGCCGTGCGTCGAAATCGGCCGCGTGGCCGACGACGGCATGATGCGTGTGCGTAATAATGGTGCGATTTCCGCAGAAATTCCGGCCAAGGCGCTGGCTGACGAAGCGCCTCTTTATTCGCGGGAAGTGAAACCGGTTGCAGCGGTCTATGACCGTCGAATCGACAACCTCCCAAAGATCGATAATCACCACGCGTTACGCCAGCTATTGTGTGATCCAACCGTTGCATCGAAAAACTGGGTGTATCGGCAGTATGATCACACCGTGCGCACCGGCACGCTCGTAAAGCCGGGTTCGGACGCGGCCGTTTTCTTTGTGCGTTACGCAAACAAAATCCTGGCTGCGACTACTGATTGCAATTCACTCTATTGCGCGCTGGACCCGCACGAGGGCGGAAAGATTGCCGTAGCCGAAGCGGCGCGAAATCTTACCTGCTCGGGTGCGCGTCCGCTTGCAGTCACCGATAACTTAAACTTCGGCAATCCCTACAAGCCAGAGAACTTTTGGCAATTGCGCGAAGCAGTCGAAGGCATCGCCGAAGCCTGTCGCGCATTTGGCACACCAGTCACCGGGGGAAATGTTTCTTTATATAATGAGAGCCCAGCGGGTGTGGTAGATCCAACGGCGACCATCGGCATGGTTGGTCTGATCGACAAAGCAGAGCACATTACGACACAATGGTTCAAGAACGACGGAGACGCGGTTATCCTGGTGGGAGGTGGCATGGGCTTCCAGTCCACCGATCGGCAGGATGCCAATCCCACGAGCCAACTCGGTGGATCACGTTATCTCAAAGTCTGTCACGACTTGAAAGTTGGCGCGCCACCACGTGTTGATCTGGCGCACGAAATTAAAATCCAAAATACAGTGCGCGCTTTGATTCGTGAAGGCGTTGTAAGAAGCGCCCATGATTGCAGTGAAGGCGGTCTCGCGGTTGCACTTGCTGAATGTTGTTTTAATCCGGAAAAACTTTTCGGGGTGGAAATTGATTTTAAAGCAGGCGACACGCCCGCCGCTACAGCGCTTTTTAACGAGTCGCAATCGCGGATCGTCATTTCTGTCGGGCCCGAAGACCTGCAAAAGACAGTGTCGATGTTGCAAGAGCGACAAATTCCATTTCAACAACTTGGCAGAGTTGGCGGCGACCAACTTCGCATTCGCGTCGGCAGCGAAGAATTTTCGTGGCGAACTGCCGATCTTCATAACGATTGGTGGAACGCGATCTGCCTTGCCGTGGAAAGCGATTCGGCTGCCGAAGGCATCCCGAGTTTATGACGGGCGATACCAACGTTGTCTTTGCCGGCATTTCGAATCTCGCCACACCCCGAGAACGATTCGTTGAACCGTGCGCGATTTGGTGAATTATTGAGTGTGATCTCTCCAGACAAGATCGACGCCATTGAGGCCGAGACCAATCCGTTCCCGCAGCATGAATGCGGGCTGTTCGGCGTATTCGGTCATCCGAATGCAGCGGTCCTAACTTATTATGGCCTGTTCGCTTTGCAGCATCGCGGCCAGGAGAGCGCGGGAATTGTCACCAGCAACGGCCCGGGCACGACCTTTCTGCAGCACAAGGACATGGGTCTTGTGTCGCAGGTGTTTGGGCAGGATGAACTGGCGAGACTGAAAGGGACACGCGCCATCGGACACACGCGTTATTCGACCACCGGGACCAGCACGATCAAAAACGCGCAACCCTTCGTGGTCGACTGTGTGCGCGGCCAAATGGCAATTGCGCACAACGGTAATTTGATCAATGCCGATTTTCTGCGCGATGAGCTGGAACGAAAAGGCTCCATTTTCCAAACCACAGCCGATAGCGAAATCATTTTACATCTTCTAGCGCAACCCTCGAAGAATGGCGGAAATGTTCTCGCGGCGTTGCGCCGGATTCAAGGAGCGTTCTCGCTCATCATCATGAGTGAACGGGAACTAATTGCGGTTCGCGATCCGTTTGGCTGGCGCCCGCTCTCCCTCGGCAAACTCGATGACGCTTATATCGTGGCATCTGAGACTTGTGCCTTTGACCTGATTCACGCGCAATTCGTCCGCGAAATTGAGCCCGGTGAAGTGTTGATCATCGACGAAAACGGACTGCGCTCTGAAAGGCCATTCCCGGATGAGCGGCCAGCATTCTGCATGTTCGAATACGTCTATTTCGCGCGTCCGGATAGTATGATCGGCGGCGTTAACGTCGGCAAGGTGCGCATGGAAATGGGACGCGAACTGGCAAGAAAATTTCCGGTCGATGCTGATATCGTTGTTCCTGTACCTGACTCGGGAAACTATGCCGCCCTTGGTTTTTCGGAGGAACTAAAGATTCCTTTCGCCCATGCTTTTGTCCGCAACCACTACATTGGCCGCACATTTTTGCAGCCGAGCCAGCTCATCCGCGATTTCGATGTCCGGGTAAAGTTAAATCTGATCAAGGAAATGGTGGCTGGAAAACGGGTTGTGGTTGTGGACGACTCGATCGTGCGCGGAACGACCGCGCGAGCGCGCGTAGTGAATTTGCGCGAAGCTGGCGCAAAGGAAGTGCACATGCGTGTGAGCTGTCCCCCACACCGGTTTGCTTGTCACTACGGAATCGACTTTCCCGATCCGGATAAGTTGATTGCGAACCAGATGTCGATGGAAGACATCTGCAAATACCTCGGTGTCGATAGCCTGGGTTACCTCGACGTGGAAGGCATGGTGCGGGCGACTGGAAAGCCGATAAATAGCTTTTGTCTGGCCTGTTTCAATGGGGATTATCCCCTGCCCGTCGATCCTGCCTTAGACAAATTCATCATGGAAAAACGCGAGCAGCGCGCCAAAGCGCTCGCCGATCAGGAAGCACATCCGACGTTATTCGCGGATTTGAAATGATTTCCTCATGCGTGTCATCCTGAGCGGAGCGAAGGACCTCACCTACGACGTTTGGATCACACGTATTTCGAAGCATGATCAAGGGAGCCGGTACGGGGTCCCTCGCCGTCTCCGCGACTCCGGATGACCGCGAGAAAGAAGGCCTACGCTCGTGCCGGCGTTGATGTCGACCTTGGCAATCGACTCAAGGGGCGAATTCAATCACTCGTAAAGAAAACGCACGGGCCACAAGTGTTGAGTAAGGTTGGCGGTTTCGGAGGTTTGTTTCGAGCGAACTTTCCTGGAATGCGCGAGCCGGTTCTGGTTGCAAGCATCGACGGCGTCGGCACAAAATTAAAAATCGCGTTTGCTCTGAACAAGCATGATACCGTTGGCGCCGACCTGGTTAACCATTGTGTAAACGACATCGCCGTCCTCGGTGCACGTCCCCTTTTCTTCCTGGATTACATTGGCTGCGGAAAACTCGAACCCCGTGTATTCCAACAAGTGCTCCGGGGTTTTTCGCGCGCGTGCCGATCGGCGGGCTGTGCGCTTCTTGGCGGCGAGACGGCGCAGATGCCAGGAATGTATCGCAAGGGGGAATATGATCTCGCCGGTTGCATCATTGGTGTCGTGGACCGCGGCCATATCATCGACGGCAAGAAAATCCAGCCGGGCGACGTAATTCTAGGATTGGAATCAAACGGTTTGCATACAAACGGCTACTCGCTGGCTCGAGAGATTCTGTTCAGTAAATTGAACCTCAAGATTGGTTCGCGTCTGCCCGGCTCAGCAATGGCGGTTGGGAAGGAATTGCTGCGCGTACATAAAAATTATCAGCCGCTTCTGGCAAAAATTCCAATTGGCATGATTAAAGGTCTGGCTCATATCACAGGCGGCGGTCTCATTGATAATCTGCCGCGAATTTTGCCAGCAAATTGTGACGCGGTAATCGAAACGAAAAACTGGCGTGTGCCTCGCATCTTTCAGATCTTGCGGCAAAACGGAAATATCGATCTTCATGAGATGTATCAGGTCTTCAATATGGGTATCGGAATGACGGTGGTGGTTTCCGAACACAATGCCCGGCGCGCGATGCGAATGTTAGAAGCAAAACGAATCGGCCAAGTCACACGCGGAAGTGGCAGAGTGCGTTTGAAGTTCTGACCTAAAGTCGAGCGCTATTCAGGAAGATCCGCCGAGACCTCGTCCACGGTGTTCGCTGGCATCTCAACTTGCGGGGTTAACTTGCTTTCGGCGACTTTGCCTCGACGCGTGACCTGCTGCAAACCCGCGCGATGCGCTGCAAGATCGACAAGTTCGGCCACACGTGACTTCAGTAAACGCGCTCTCGTCCAGAGAAACACCAGAAAGAGTACGTACGGAATAAGGACCCAAAGGTCCACGTGCGAAATATTGAGCTGCCGATAGATCAACAAGCTTAAGACAATGAGATTGAAAATAATGGTCGTCGTAACGAACCGGTTACGAAGACGAACGCGGGTCAAACACTTACCGCCACCGTGATACTCAGTGACGGTCTGAAGGGCGATGCTCCACCAAAAATTCCCGTAGATTTGAATATCCCACTCATTCCACCCACTATCAGTGGAATAGCGCCAGCCTTCTTCATCCAGCAACTCGAAGATGGCGCCGAGCAAATAATGGCGGTCCCTCCCCTGTTCGCTCCAAAAAACTCGGCGACTTAGACTGCCCGTAAAACGGCTGCGCTCTGGTAGATGTTCGTGTGCCCGAATCACGCTTGCGGGTGTGCGTTTGAAATGCAGCCAAGTGAAATAACGGGAGAATCCGCGCACGAGCGGTTGGACAAAAGCTAGAAACATCACAAGCAGCCGCGCGCCCGCCGTATCGAATTTCGGCTCAATGGAAGCCCGCACCATGTAGGAAAGCGCGACGCATAGCGTGCCGCCAAGCATGAGGTACGGAACAATGCGCAACGCCGGCAGAAAAATCCCGAGACCAAATAGGAAAATTGTCAGGGCAAACCACTCAATGCTGCTCAGGTAGGCGGCTACGTCTGACTGAGGTGCGGGATAAATCGATTGAAAAAAACCTTCACCGAACATTCCGTGATAGATCACCGGCCGGTTAACGAACCAGCTGAATCGGGGCGTTCCGTATATCTGCCCGCGCCATTTTGCGGTACCTGTCGGTCCGAAAAAGATCAAATGTTTAAAACGCAGCAGTGATTCCGCCTCGCCGTAGCCGTCCTGCTGTCTCCAAAAAGCGCGAAGGGTAAAACGCCGATAGTGCCACACGATCGCGGTCGGACTGAAAGCAATGACCCAGCCAGCTTGCTGAATTCGCCAGCAAAAATCGACGTCATCACCTGCTTTGCGGTATTCGGTGTCGAAGCCACCCACGCCCTCAAACGCCCACCGATAAAACGCCATGTTACAACCGGGAATATGCTCGGCGACCACATCAGTAAGCAATACATGGCTCGGTCCACCCGGTGCCGCTGCAACGCAGGCCTGAATCCAATTTTTGGCTGGCGGCGTGACATTCGGTCCACCCACTCCAGCGTAATCACCACTCACAAGAGTGCTGATGAGATAATACAGCCAATCGGGATCCACCATGCAGTCAGAATCGGTGTAGGCGAAGACTTCACCCTTTGCTGCGGCCGCGCCGGTATTCCGAGCGTGGCTCAATCCTTGATTGCTTTGATGAATGTAACGCACCCATGGGAACTGCGCTGCGATATAAGATGTATCATCGGTCGATCCGTCATCGACCAGAATGACCTCATACTCGGGATAATTAAGTTTACCTAACGAGTCAAGGCAGGACGCAAGAGTCGATCCACCATTGTACGAGCAAACAATGACCGAAACGAACGGCGCCTTCGGCAACGGACGATGAGGCGGGGTGGAATCGCTTCGGCCCAGTTTCTCCTCCAGGGTGTAGAACGCCTTCTTCGGTCGGCGTTCCCGCGTAACGATCCCAAAAGCCCAATCGGTAATTTCCTGCCCGCCGGTGAACCATTCGTCCGTCCAAGTAAAAAAAATCGTTCCAGCAAGACCGCATTTTACGACGCTATCGATGTGCCAACCGAGCATCTCGGCTTGCTCGTCCTGTGAATGCCGGATCGTATCCATCCCGAATTCCCCCAGGATAAGCGGATGCTCGCCCGTGAGATTTTGCAGCCGCAATAGATAACCTTCGAAATCACGCTGATTGTGAAGGTAAACATTGAAACAGCAAAAATCGGCATTCTGCGGCAGCAGATATTCCGTCGGCGGGTACGTGGCATAGGAAAAGAGGGCATCCGGATCAATAGCACGCCCGATTCGAATCAGTTCCTCTACAAATTCAATCACTCGACGTGCGCCAAGCCAGCGGGCCATTGTACTGGAGATTTCGTTACCGACGAGATAACCAAGAATTGCTGGATGCCCGGCGTATTTGCTCACTGTCGTCCGGACGGCTTCGGCAATTTGTTTACGAATCGATCTTTCGCGCAAAAACTCGATATGTTTTTCCCAGGGAAGCGTCACTAGAACGCGCATGCCGACATTAGTGCACCGGTCGAGAAACCAAGGCGGCGGTGCATGATAAATCCGCACAACGTTCAGGCCGGCTTGTCGCATGAGGGCGAGATCGACATCCACCTGCTCGGGCCGACCGAGATAGTTCCCTTCGGCATCCGGCTTGAAGGGACCGTACGTGACGCCTTTGACGAAAAACTTCTTGTCACCTTCCAAAAAGAATTTCGCCGCCGGGCGAATTCGCGAATCCTTGTTCGTTGTCATGTCGAGCGAAGCCGAGACATCTCTCGATCAATGTTTTCTTGTTTGGGACATTGCTCCCAGCCTTCGCATAAAGCTACGGCCGGGCAAGCGACTTCGCTTCGGCACATATTGCGGCTGCTAAAAGACTCAATGACCAGGTGAATAGATTCAACTAGAGCTCTGCCATCGCTTCCCGCACCAGTCCGCATGTGCGTTCCACATCTTCTGGCAAATGCGCCGTAGATATGAACCCGGTTTCAAATTGCGATGGCGCGAAGTAGATGCCGCGTCTTAAACAAGCATGAAAGAATCTCGCGAATGTTTTTAAATCGCTCCGCCGCGCACTCGCGAGATCGAGAATCGGTCCCGGGGCGAAGAACAAGCAGAACATCGAACCGATCCTATGAAATGTGACTTCGCTCTTCCTATCATTGATAGCACTCCGCGTGAGCCGTTCGAAGTGCGCGCCAATCTCTTCCAGTAATTTCCAGCCGTTGATGCGTTCGAGCTCACGAAGCTGCGCGAGACCCGCAGCCATGGCCAAAGGATTGCCAGATAACGTGCCCGCCTGATAAACGGAGCCATCTGGCGAAAGCCGGTCCATGATTTCGGCCCGGCCGCCAAATGCGCCCACTGGGAGTCCGCCTCCAATCACTTTCCCCAGCGCGGTAAGATCGGGTTTGATTCCGTAAATTTCCTGGGCGCCGCCGCGCGCCAAACGGAAACCAGTAATTACTTCGTCGAAGATCAAAAGCGCATCATTCACTGTGCATTCCTTTCGCAGCATCGACAAAAAATCGTCGCTCGGAAGATAGAGACCCGCGTTCGCCGGGACAGGCTCCACAATTACTGCCGCGATCTCGCGCTTGTTCTTCGCAAATGCCTCCCGCACAAGGTGGGCATTATTGAATGGAAGTGAGATGGTGAGATCGGCAAATCCCTGCGGCACGCCCGCACTGTCGGGCTGTCCGTGAGTGAGTGCCCCACTGCCTGTTTTGACCAAGAGCCCATCGACATGCCCGTGATAACAACCGTCGAACTTGATGATCCTGTCGCACCCGGTGAACGCACGGGCGAGGCGAATGCACGACATGGTCGCTTCCGTGCCGCTGTTCACCATCCGGACTTTTTCGATCGATGGCATCCAATCGCAAATCAATTTCGCCATTTCCACTTCGAGCGGATTGGGAATTCCAAAACTTAACCCGCGCGTTGCGGCCTCCCCCACTGCGTCCACAACGACTTTCGGCGCGTGACCGAGGATCGCCGGTCCCCAGCTTCCCACGTAGTCGATGTATTCCCTCCCATCGACATCCCAAATCTTTGCGCCCTTCGCGCGGCCCACAAAAAACGGCTTGCTATCCACATTGCGAAACGCGCGCACAGGTGAATTGACACCCCCGGGAATATATTTCTGCGCTGCTGCAAACAGCCGTGAAGACTGCGAATTCACACGCCGACGATAATCGCTAAACCACTAAATCGCTAAATCGTTGAATGATTAAGCGGTTTTCGGACCGCCGCCGCGCATTGACATCGAGTCTCCAAACCGGGATAGTTTTCCCCTTCTCAAAACGGCGGGGTAGCCAAGTGGTAAGGTCGCGGTCTGCAAAACCGCTATTCGCGGGTTCGATTCCCGCCCCCGCCTCTCACCATTTCCCCTATGAAAAACGCAACTTTTCAGGCAGCTTTCATAGGAGAAATCGCATGAGAATGCGGGGCGCTCCCCCGTATGCGTCCTAGCAGGGGTCGCCGGCTGTTGGCAGAAAGATGGCAGCCAAGTATTTGCCAAGTTTTCAGGGCGAATCGACGCGAAATCGCGCGTGGTTCTTGACGCCGCGCGCAGAACATGAGAAATTATTGGGCGTTTCGGTTTGCCCGAAGCACGAGAGTGAGCGCCTCTCGCTAATCAACGCCTTCTTCGATAGAGCCCGGCACGGTGTCGGCGGCATGACCGCTTTTCACTGACCTCTCTGGCACGCGCACACTTACAACCGGAAAGGGTTTTCAGTTATGCTAAATATCGCAGGAGGAGTTCGCGAGACTCCAAAAAAACTCGCGCCAGCCATACGCGGTCGGGAGTTGCTGTCGAAGCAAGAATTGGCTTTGGCCCTCGGGGTCTCCACTAGAACGCTGACACTTTGGATGTCCCAAAAACGTCTGCCGTTTTTCAGGATGTCATCGCGACTCATAAAATTCGACTTGGAACGGGTCAAAAATGCGCTTGCCCATTACGAGATTCGGGAGGTCGCGCAATGAGTGATTTTGCAAAACGCGTCTCTGAACGCATCGCGCTCGAAATGGAAAAACGCAAAAATGAGGCTGAACAACGCCGGGTAGATGCGTTAGCCGCGCAAGCAGTGGATGAATCGGCAGCGAACCGAGAGACGAATGATTTCGTTCAGCGTTGCGAGCGACGCATGGCCGCAGCACTCCTCGAAGCACAACTCGCCAAGACCGCGCAAAAAGAAGAAAAAATAATCGCTGAAAATTTGGAGCGCTCTAATCAATGAACGCGCCGAAATTCTCGATCGTAAATCTGGAGCCGCTTCGGCGAGGCGGCTGCGTTGTACCCAATGAATATGTCATGGGATTTCTCGACGGGAGCAACGGCGATGAAGAGCACGACGCCTTTATTCGTCGCTACAACAAGGAGCCGGAGCCCACGGTCATAGTCCGCCAGATTGCACCAGAGATTGCGCCACTACTGAATGCCCCGTGGCCAAATTACGACATGGCGGCTGTCGCGGAAGCCGCAAAACTTGAGTCGGGCGTGATCTTTCAAACTCGCTGGCTCAATTGCAGCGCCGCGGAAGCGTTGGAGGGATTATGATGGACGGCCTGTTTGCGCGGGATGAATTGGTGATGTTGACTGGTTCATCGGCTGGCGTCCCAGTCGTCGATACATTCAAAACGTTGGCCCCACGGTTCGAGAACTTCCAATCGATCTGCATTAATCCTGTGGTTGGACCTCGCTTTAGAGTGCCAACGCGACGGCAAAACATTGTAATAACCTTCCCCGGCATCAGCTTGGTAGCGCAATTCGCCAGGGCTTACTACCTTGGGCGCATCCTACCGTTGCGACTTGCCGTATTCGTCCCTGCGGAAATGGCGTGTGAATTTTGGTTCAGCGCTGGCGATGCGGCCGCGAACAAGAAATTCGCACGCGCAGCATTTAAGCTGGGCTACAACGCGGGCAACCCATTCGACCCCGGTTTTATGGCGTCCGTGCCATGCGCCAGCAGCCCATTCCAGCCACCAGCAGCCGCAGTTGCGATGCTACGATCGATTGGAGTCGAGCGTAGAGACGACCGAAAAAATTTGGTGCTCTTTAAGCGGGAAACCGAACTTGCGAACAATTAACAATTAGAAAAAAAATCAGATGTCTAACCAGGATTTTACCCAGCAACTAAACACAAGCGCAGCGCGGAAAGCCTCACCTATCGCGCCGGATACCAACAACGACCTCCCGAATTTCGCTACCCGAGGAATATAGGTCGGCGGTGCGGGTAACGTTGTCATTGATCCAGTCGACGGGGCACCTAACGTGACCTTCTCCGCAGTTCCCGCCGGTACACTTCTTCTCGTGCAAGCGCGTCGCGTTCGTGCCACAAGCACGGCGACACTCATGGTCGCGCTCTACTAAGGCCGCTGGATTTTCAACGAGGACAAAATGCCTAACGAGTTTAACAATTTCGGGTGCTATGGAGCGGCCCGTTAAGCGCCCACCCCGGCGCACGGCGCCGGCGGTCCCTCGGTTCGGTTGCCTGGGAGGCACCGATAAAACCTAGGGCCGTCGGCTGCCGGTTTTGAACTCCGAAAAAATGGGGCTTAACAAAATGTTCGAAAATTCGAGATTAGACGCTAAGGCCGTTTCTCCGATAACGCCTAGTGTTCCTACGATTCCAGCAGCGTTAAGCCCGATTGCGCTTAACCGCGAGCAATACCAGTGCGCCTACTACCAAAAGCGAAAGTCGGACAATCCCTCTTACAATCGCGATCGCTATCAAAAGCTGAAGGCCCGACGCCCGACCTATCACGCCCAGTGGAAGCGAGCGTGGAGAGCGAAGCGCGCTGCTGAATTATTGCGACAAGCGCTGCTCATGATTCATCGATGACCGCGCTTGAGATTCCAGAGGGTCAAGACAGCAGCCCACCCGAACAAAGTGATTCTGCGGTCATCGTGGAGAGCTCGAATGATGTTCATTCTGCAAATTTTCAAACAATGCTTGACGAAGCATTCCGGGCAAAAGGCCCGGAGGCCAATCGCATTTCATCGGAAGAACGCCGTGCGATCCAGCGAGAGCTACAACGAAAACAAAGGTTCGGGATGCACAACATGGGAAGCATGCGACGAGGCCGACCACCAAAAGAATGATCACAACTATGAACTACGACGACGATTTGTACGACAGCGTGAACGGAATGATCGATGACGGCGAGACGGACGAGATGATTCTTGAAGCTCACGGCAACGAAGTTGGTGAGGAATACCTAACCGAGATGATCGACGAAATTCGAAACGACTTTTGAAAACTTTCTTCTTCGGCGGCGTCGGGGTTGTCCATGGCCCCGGCGCTGACGAAGCGGAGCCAACTAAACCCCCCAGAACATGGACCCGAAGAAAGAAAAGATTAAACATGGAAACGATTCCCCCAGAAATTGACACGGTCTTATCAGACCCGCCGGAAGCAGTCACAACTTCCACCTACGTCAGCGGAGACGATGCGGCGAATTGGCCGACGCTGTTAGGCATGAAGAACAACACTGCGGAATTAGTCGAGGGGTGCGCCCCCTGGACGTTCAAGTCAGATGTTCCAGCCCACTTAGCCGGAGACAAAGAAGCCTATGTGAAGTGGAGGGCGACGGGAACGACGGCGCATCTCGTTTTTTCAGGCTATGAGGGCAGAAACCCCGGTCTGCGATGCAGCAAAGGAAACCCGGTAAGCCGGATGCACTGCTTCGTTGCGGATTACGATTCAAAAATTTCAGATAAGGATTGTCAGTCTTTGTTTGAACGTTGCCCCGCCGATCTGCGACCCAATTGGATTTCAAAAACATTCGCCGGCGGTCGGCGGCTGGTGTGGATGTTTGAAAAACCAATCGCAGCGGACCACGACAAACTCAGAAAAAAATTCTTAGAGATGGTGAAGAGCGAACTTCTTCTCAATAAGTTGTTGGCGGGGTTAGATGAATCGGCTTGGGCCGACACAGCGAAATACTATGATGTCGGAACAGACTGGCAGCAGCTATCCGGCAAACCACTTCCTGTAAACTGGCTCTTTCACATCATGCAAAAGGCGTCGGAAAAATTAAACTAGCGCAAGGAAGGGCTGGCAATTCCGCCGGAGGTCGTCGCAGAGAAGGTGGATGAATTTTGGCCGGGGGTGGGCAGATCGATTGTGTTGAGGAACCGAGTGCACGCTTTTTTTGCCAACGGCACGAATCCTTCCGCATGTATCGTACTAGAAACAGGACTCATAACCTTCTCACTCCCCAAGAACTTTTATTCATGGCGGGAAATCTTCGCCACCGCTGGCGCAGCCGGTGTCGCCTTTATCCGCAAGTTTGAGGCAGATAAAATCGGGGGAGCGACCGAGGGAGTGTATTTCGATGGGAAGCGCTACTGGCTAAAATCAGACGACGGCTGGCCGGATATAACAAAGGAAGACCTTGTTATGAGACTGCGGCACAGGGGGCAAGACGCCGATCACAAATCAGACAACACATCTGAAGTGGAGAGGGCGCTAATACACATCCAAGAGCATCGACGAATTTCGGGGGTAACGCCGTTCCTTTTCAAAAGCGAGGATGTTGTCAGAATGAACGGTGAAAGGATTCTTAACATTAGCACCGCAAAAGTCGCAGAGGTTGCCGAGACGCCCCAGAAGTGGGGAGAAAATTTCCCCTGGCTGGCAGAATTCATTGACACATGTTGGGATGAATCGCCGGTAGTCTGCGTTGAAGGCGGGGGGCCTCAGCCAGCTAAAGACGTGTTCCTGGCGTGGATGCACCGGTTTTACACCACTGCAATGCAGGGGGCGTTGGACAAGGGACAAGCGTTGTTCCTCGCAGGCAACACAGGCGTCGGCAAAACATTACTCAGCACGCATGTGATAGCGAACTCTGTGGGCGGTGGCACGGACGCTACATCATATCTTATGGGCGACACCACGTTTAACAAGAACCTGTTCAAAGTAGCTTGTTGGGAAGTACACGACGCGCGCGCTAAGGAAGATATCAAGGGCGTTCGCGGAAATGATTAAGAAAACCATAGCCAATCCGGGGCACGTTTACGAAGCAAAGTTCCACGACGCCGTGCCTATACTTTGGGACGGTCGAGTCGTTGTCTCCCTAAACGCCGACGAAGACTCGCTCGCAATGGTACCCGACACAAGCTCCGGGCTGGCCGACAAGATCATTCTCCTGAGATTCGCCGACAAGCTGAGAGACTTCCCGCCGAAATGGAAACTGGAGCCAATGATTGCGAGCGAGCTACCATTCTTCCTACGATTCTTGATTGACTGGCATGTGCCGGAAGCAATCAAAGGCAGCAATCGCTACGGGATAAAAGCCTTTGTTCACGAGCAGACCCAAAACGACGCGGCATTGGCGGCAGGTGTGGGAGAACTAATCGAGGCGCTGCACATTTATGGCAGACGGCGTCAGCAAGAGCACGCCACACGTACGGCGGGCGAATGGCTCGCGAAGCTAACATCTGAGGAAGGCATAGCGCGGCTGGTGAGCAAGCTGACAACAAAGAGCTTGGGAAAGAAGCTTAAAAAGGCAAGCGCCATCCCGCGTGGGAAAGCGATAGACGTGGAGGTAGTCGAGCCATCGACGCGGCACAAAGGCGATCCGGCTCGATACAAGGTGACGTTCCGCGATCACATCGAGCAATTCAGCGAAGACAGGCTGATGGCGCTTGACGAGGAGCGGAGAAAGGCTAAAAGCAACGATACGGGATGCGCAGAAGTCGCGGGAACCCGGCGTGCGATTCAGTCCCTTGGTGTTGGGGTAACACGGCCAAAATGGGGATTAGGGGCTTTCAAACACCGATTCCCGGACCCTTTTGGCAGGGGGCTGTTTTAGCCCTAAAAACAGGGCTGTCGCACTTCTTAAAATATAATCCCCATAATCCCCAAATCCCCATTTACCTATGAAAAAAGCATGGGGATGAAAATGGGGATTTGTGAAAATGGGGGTTGTTTGGGGATTACTTGGGGGTTTGTTGGGGATTACTGCCTCAGCGCGCCGTTCCGCCATCCAAGTGGCGGACCGAACTGGCTGGCCTAACGGCGTTCTTTGGATCTTCCGCGCCGTCCGACTGGGAAAAAACGGTCTTTACCGAATCGCGCCAAACACGATTTGCCCTCCATAGAAGATGATCGCTTGGATTGTTGAGCGGCTGTCTATGGGCGTCATGCCCATCCCTACAGGGCCGGGATGAATGGCCGACACGGCGTAGATGTTTGCGCGGTCGGTGTTGCTTTCCACCAGGACGTACTGGCAAACGTAGCCGGTTCCGAGAGTATTCCACGACACGAATGCATTTGTCCCGAAGGGGGCAATCGAAAATTGATTGGCCCCGAGCGGTTCGAACGGTGACCATGTAACTTGGTTGCCGGAGATATTGGCCCCGGCGATTTGCATTTGGGTGTTCAGAAGCCAGAAAAAAACCGGCGGCGCATTGTTTTCTGAGAATCCTCCGGGCGTTAGATCAACTAGGGCTGCGTGTGCGCCGCTCACCAAGAGCGCGATCAGTAATAGTTTGGTTTTCATTCACTACAGACTACGGAATTTCGCGGGCCAAGTTTGCCCGCCCGTCTAAGCAGAATGGATTATCGGCTCCCCTCTGAAGATTACAAAATTGTCATCTAATTGGACGGCTATCGTTTGAAAAACGCTTATCGGACAGAACATTACAGTTTTGTCATTAGGCGTCTAAGCCGTCTAATCCACGTCCAATCCGACGTACAAGAGTGATGCAAAGTGAGAGACCGTCGCTTACGGTTTCCCAATCCGCTTGCTTCACCTTGGCCGACCGCGCGCTTGGCAGGCGCTTGGCGAATAGCCCCCAAAGTGTTCATTTTTTTACACACGATTTTCCGGCTGATGGGATTGGCCAACAAATGGCTTGTCACAAGGTACGCAAGCTGTGCCGCCTAGCCAGATCAACCGGTCAATCTGCCATCGCGCTGCCACCGGTTTGAGGCTGCTGGCACTCGTAGCAGACCGAGCTTGTTTCGGGTTGCTTCCCCGTATGAGCCAGTTAGCGCGCCAGCTTGACCGGCGGCCGGTGTCGGGGGAAGGGCCTTTCTATTAGGTCTAGACTACGGTGAATGCTGGTCTGCGAAAATGTAGTGAAAATCGAAATATCAGATCAAGCAGCGCGAGTTGTTTGACGCCAACCTTGATGATCTGCGGAATAACGGGTGAATGAACAGCGCCTTACCTCCCGTTGAAATCGACGGAAGGTTTCGTCTCGACAAGGTGGCGAGATTTTTCCGAAACTCCCCCGGATATGAAACCAAACATTCCACCAGTTCTAATCATATTTGCACTCGTCTGCTTTGCGCTCGTCCAAAACACGCACGCGCTCTTTCCGCCGCAGGATGGAGGTTATCCCGGCTACAATACCGCTGAAGGTGATAGGTCCCTCGCTCTTCTCACCAGCGGCCGATTCAACACGGCTAGTGGTTTTGAGGCGCTCTTTGGCAACACAACCGGAAGTCACAATACGGCCAAATGGTGCTTTTGCGCTCTTTGGGAACAACGGCGCCAACAACACGGCTAGTGGTTTTGACGCGATGTTTGGCAACACCGAAAACGGCACAACCGGCAGCAACAATACGGCCAATGGTGCTTTTGCGCTCCATGAGAACGACGGCGCCAACAACACGGCTAGTGGTTTTGAGGCGCTCTTTAGCAACACAACCGGCGGCCACAATTCGGCCACTGGCGTTGCAGCGCTCAGAAGCAACACCATCGGCAGCTTCAACACGGGAAATGGCGGTTTTGCGCTCTTTGGCAACACTACCGGCTGTTGCAACACCGCCACTGGTTTTGGAGCGCTCTTTAGCAACACCACCGGCATCTTCAACACGGCCAACGGCGATGGTGCGCTCAGAAGCAACACGACCGGCAACAACAACGTTGCATTGGGCAACTCGGCCGGCAGCGGTGCGACAACGGGTTCGGGTAATGTCTATATCGGCGTAGGGGTGCAGGGTGTTGCTGGCGAAAGCAGCACCTGCTATATAGCGAGCATCTTTGGCCAAACGTCTGCCAATGGAATCCCAGTTCTCATTAACTCTTCCGATAAGCTCGGTACGGCAACGTCTTCAAAGCGCTTCAAGAAAGACATCAAGCCGATGGACAGAGCCAGCGAAGCGCTCTTTTCACTAAAGCCGGTTACCTTCCGCTACAAGAAGGAGATTGACCCGGCAAGCATACCGCAGTTCGGACTTGTAGCGGAAGACGTAGAAAAGCTAAATCCTGATCTGGTGGTGCGGGACATGGAAGGAAAAGCTTACACCGTCCGCTACGAAGCGGTAAACGCGATGCTGCTCAACGAGTTCCTCAAAGAGCACCGGCAGGTTCAGGAACAGAAAGCGACCATTGTTGAGTTAAAATCCGCGGTGGCGCAGCAGCAAAAGCAAATTGAAGCTCTCAGTGCGGGCCTGCAGAAGGTGAGCGCACAGCTTGAAGCGAACAAGCCTGTGCCGCAAGTCGCCAACAATCCCTAACGAGAAAGAGATAAGCCACGGCAGGGTGCTGTGGCAAACACGCTGAAGTTGCATCGCAATCGGGCCGTTGGCTTCATCAATTGGTTAGGCCTCTGCAAGCACCTCGATGAGTAAGATCCAGTAAGAGTACTCGGCGGCAAGCTAGGGTCCTCTGCTGGCAGTCCGAGCTGATGCAGCGGCCGGCAGATCAACCACTGATCCCACGCCCGCGTACACGTAGTGGTCGCCAAATACTCTCTTCAGGGCGGCGAACTCCGGCTCACCGGTGCAATGTCCCGGCGCCACGCGTTCTAGCTTGTACTGGTCGCGCAGCACGGCCGCAATCCGCTCTACCTCGGTATCGGGTTTCTGGATCTGGTGCAATCCGCCGAAGAGGATATTGATGTGAGGATCGATGGCAGTCGCCTCCTGCAGGATGTGCTCAACGCCAGGATGGGAGCAACCAACAATAAGAATCACTCCCTGCGGACCCTTGATAGCCAGCGATAACTCCTTCAGCTCCAGCGTGCCGGGAGATGTGGAGACGCCAGAGAGGATAAATATT
>DASZGW010000124.1:0-4892 GCA_035938475.1 Candidatus Udaeobacter sp. | reverse complement strand
CCACTTCAACACCTCACCTGTGATCGGGGGCCAAAACACCATGCATATTCCGGCTGGTGCTTTTAACTGCGGCCAAGGGCCGGTGCAGGAATTTACGTGCACATTGTTTTTCAGGGTGCCAGGGGCTACTCCGCCTCCAAGACCGCGTCCGACTCCGCACATTCGCCCGACTCCGCCATGACATCCTGCCGCGGCTTATCTCTTTCTCGTTAGACGTAATCGCCGCCTGGGGCAAAGGTCGCCTTTTGCCGAAAAATTTCCGAGGGCCGTTACCAGTTTAGACGTTTGACCCTGTTGAAGGAGACGACCCCGGCTGCCCCCGGGGAGTCCTAAACCATTTCTCGTGCCGTAGAAAAATACCGTGAAATTTTGGTCCCTTTTGCAGCGCGGTGCGCGGAATGGGTCATGACGAACTCTTGATCAACTCGCTGAAAACAGCTTTCGTATGGGACCGCCGGCATAGCTCAGTTGGTTCAGAGCGGCTGATTTCTAATTAAAGAATGAAATTTTGCGCGTGTTTCGCAGCGTTGCACACAGTTGCTGACGCTAGATAATTCGGTCATTTAGCTTTCGCAGCGCGTTACGCAGAATTGCGCAGTTTTGCAGCAAAAAATCTTCAGGCCGTAGAAAAAGACCGTGAATCACTTTGCGCGACTTGCGCTAGAAAATTTTTTGAGAGACGCTCTCTTATCGCCCCTTGTGTAAAGCTGCGATGGCGCGATCGGCTTCCCCTATCTGCGCCGCCACTCGGGCCGCAATCTCAATCGAAACAGAACCAGTGAGAGCGTCGTTCTCGAGCGGGTTCACGGCTGCTTTTCCTCGCAGAGTTTTTGAAAGGCAGGATCCGCACGTAAAGGGTCCCAGATTGGATCGAGCCTAAGAAGTGCCGGCGTGACGGGCGCTGGACTATAAAGCCAGCCACCATACGGCGTTTGTAACAACTGCGTGAGAATTGAGATCGCGCGGTCATTCTCGCCGATGATCATCTCAACTAGCGCCAGGTTCTCTTCGAAGCCGGGGCCGGACAGTCGATCTTTGCTGCTTGGCACAAGCGTCATTGCATGGTGCGCTTCGTTAAGGGCTGACTCCTTCTCGTCGAACATGGCGTAAGCTACAGCCAGCGCTGCCGCAACGAACGCGTTGTCTGGCTGCTCCTTTCTAATTGGCTCAAGCGTATTGCGCGCCTCTTCGGCGACAGCTTTTGCTGATGTGGTGTCCCCAGCTACCCGCTGGAACAAAGCTAGCCCCACCTGCTTGATGCCCTTGTCCATCGGAGAACCAAAGTGGAGTCGAGCTTGTCGGGGTTCGCGGTCAAAGCCAAAGTGGCCTTGCACAAACCGCGTGGCCTCAGTCTGATTTCGTTCAAGTCTCAATTGAGCGAGTTTGACCCGAACGGCGGGATCCGAATTCGTTTGTGCGTTTACCTGGACCAGTAGCTTAGCGGCTTCCGGCAGATTACCTTCGGCCTGGTAGATGCTGGCTTTTAACGCCATTAAGGATAACTCATTAGGGAGGATATCCAGTGCCCGATCGTAGAGCTTTAGCGTTGTCGGGAATTGCCGGAGCGCGGCATAAGTCCATGCCACTTCAGTCAGTAACGCCGTATTCAGCGGATCGAGGGCGAGGCCCCGTTCCCAATAGGCAACACTTTCAGCCCAATGTCCCTCGCGTCGCGCGATCGCCCCGAGGGCGTATGTGACCTCGCTGTTACCTGGCAACATTTTGCTAACGCGCGCGAAGGTGGCTTTGGCCAGCCCGTAATCGTGCTGCACCCAATATTGATAATAACCCAGGAAGAGCAGGGTTTCGGGCGAGTTCGGCTGCAGTTTCTGCGCATGCTCCAAAGCTTCTTTGGTCGCATCGCGGCGAGCGGCAGTTGTGTCGCCGCGGTTAAAGTAAAGAAGCGCGTGCGCACCAGAAAGTCGTGCCCACGCGAGCGCAAAATTCGGGTCAATCTGCACGGCCAGCCCATAAAAATCGATGGCTTTAAATAGGGCATCGCTCGAGTAGTTGTTGCGCGCTTCAAAAGCCAGCCCGCGTAAATAAGCATCGTAAGCTTCCAGATTGTTTGTAGGGTTGGCAGCCAACGCTTGCTCTTCACCACCAGTCAGCGTCGCTTGCAACGACTCCGCTATTCCCTTCGCGATCTCGCTTTCGACGGCAAAGATGTCACTCAACTTTCGATCATACGTCTCGGCCCAGAGCTGCGAGCCCGTTTGCGCGTTAACCAAGTGAACATTGACCCTCACCTGATTGCCTGCTTTCTGAACGCTACCCTCAAGGATGTTCGCTACGCCGAGCTGCTTCGCGATCTCAGGCAAATTTTCAGGCGCGCTTTTATAATGCTGCGTGGATGTCCGGGAAATGATCTTCAGATCGGCGATCTTCGATAAGCGCGTCAGAATCTCGTCCTGGATGCCGTCGGCAAAGTACGCATTCGCTTTGTCTTCGCTCCGGTTGTCAAACGGCATTACCGCGATGCTTTTCTCGGGAACTGGTAACTCGACCGTGGCAGGCGGTCGTCTATAACGAAAAAGGAGAAAACCGATCAGGGCGATCACAGCCAACAGACTCACCACGCCTAATGACAGCCATCGCAATGCGGCCCGTTTTCTTCGCGCAGCAGCAGCGACACGCGCCACCTTCAGCTTTTCCGGCAGTGCCGGATTCCCAAGCTCCGCAGTGTACAGATTCACCACCGAGACGCGAACGCCATGCTTTACTTCGCACTCGCCAAGTTCATGCAGGTGCGGCTGCCAGTGAGGGTATTCCTCGAGATCTTCAGCGACGTGTTTCGAGAGCAAGATGTGTCCGCCATCGCCGCAGTCCATGACCCGCTGTGCGATATTGATGCCGGCGCCAGCCACGTTCGCTTTTCCGGTTGCGTCGATGACCCCGCTGACCGGTCCACTGTGTATGCCCATTCGCAGCTGAAGTTCCGGATGCTTCTTGAGCGCGCGGCTTATTTCCAACGCGCATTCAACCGGCTCTTCTGGGCTATGATAAAAAACCAGCGTGATGCCGTCGCCTGTTGGGATTTTAATCAAGCGAGCCGCCGTTTCCGCGGCTTGGAATTCATCCGTACCTCGGACAATCTCGTTTAACCGCTCGACTACCGCTCGTTGCTGATGGATCGGCAGCTTCGAGTAACCGACAATGTCTGTGAACAACACATGCGCGATTTCCAGCTGAATTTCCTTTTTAATCTCGGCGGCCATACGGATTCAAATGGAAACGCCCGTCCCAAGGACACTCGCAACTAACGTGCCGATAGTCGAGCGCGAAGGTCGCCTCCAGAAATCGCTGCGCACCGCAACGGTATCGCGGAGCAGACCGTGCGGGAGATCACTTTCTTGGAATATAACTTTGCCAATTCGGTATGAATGGATTGAAGGCTCCACAACTTTTTACGAAACAAACAACTCACACTATGAAAAGATTGATAATTCTTACTTCTGTATTTTCGGTGCTCGCCATGATGCTGGTCTCGTGCGCGAGCCAGCCCGCGACAACCGAAACAACGACGCGTCAGGCTACGATAAGCACGGCGCCTACGCCCGCGCCACAGTCGCCACAGTTACCACAGTTCACGGCTCAGACCATAGGCGGCGCCCGATAAGCCGACAGCGAGGTGGATCGAAGTCTGTGACGTGCACAGCGGTAATCCGCTTCACTGCTTGTTAACGACGAGGCTAAACCGGTCTGTATTGATGGACGGAAAGGTGACCGTCGCTCGTGCAGGTCTAGTCGATTCTTAATGATTCAGAAATACTAGTGATGAACCAGCAGTTACCACTCGCGGTTTATTACGAGCACCCAGAGTGGTTCCGCCCGCTCTTTGCGGAATTGGATCGCCGCTCGATTCAGTACCTTCGTATCGATGCCGGCTGTCACGTATATGACGCGACCGCGACCGATAGAAAATACGCTTTGTTTTTCAACCGGATGAGCGCCTCCGCTTACCTGCGCGGTAATGCACAAGGCATTTTCTTCACGCGTGACTATCTCGCGCATCTCGAGCGTATTGGCACGCGTGTCATTAACGGCTGCAAAGCCTTTTCGCTCGAGAGTTCGAAGGCAGCGCAACTCGCGCTCCTACACTCCCTGGGACTGGCTACGCCTCGCTCGCGTATCGTGAATTGCGCGACCCAAGCTGCCTCCGCAGCACAGGAGATTGGATTTCCAGTCATCGTCAAACCAAATATCGGTGGCAGGGGCGCAGGGATTATGCGTTTTGAGTCTGCGCCGGCATTGGAGCGCGCGGCCGCGGCCGGCGAAATCGATTTTGGGATCGATAGCACCTGTCTCGTACAAGAGTTTCTTCAAGTCCGCGGCGGACACATTACGCGAGTCGAGACTCTTGGTGGAAAATTTCCGTATGCGATCAAAGTCTACACCTCCGGAGAGAACTTTAATCTGTGTCCGGCTGAGATATGCAGAACTGAAGACGGCGCTTCCGCCGCCAACACGATGGTCCTCGTTGACGCACCGAAGGCCGGATTGAAAGTGGAGGGTTACACGCCTCCGCAGGAAATAATTGAGGCAGTTGAAAAAATCGTCGGTGCCGCGCAAATCGACGTGGGCAGCGTTGAATACATCGTCGACGATCGCGATGGCGGCATCGTTTATTACGACATCAATGCCCTTTCCAATTTTGTTGCGAACGCGCTTCAGATTCTTGGCTTTGATCCGCACGTGCGGCTGGTCGATTACCTTGAGAAGGAAAAGGAGGGGGCCTAATGCGTTACGGATATTGGCTCCCAGTCTTCGGCGGCTGGCTGCGAAACGTGGAAGACGAACAGATGGAGGCGACGTGGGAATACGCGAGCCGTCTGGGGCGACGAAGCGAAGAGATCGGATTTGATCTCACGCTGATCGCTGAACTAAACCTC
>DASZGW010000123.1:0-19246 GCA_035938475.1 Candidatus Udaeobacter sp. | reverse complement strand
CAATGCAACCGAGGTTGGCGATTTCGAACTGCGCGAACTAACGCTGCGCCTTATGCGCGGTGAGAATCTCAGCCGTATAGAGGCTGGAAATTTTCTAGGCTGTCTGCTGAACCCTGTCGTTACAGACGCACAGATAGCGGCCGCGCTTACCAGCCTGGCCGTAAAGGGCGAGACCTTTGATGAACTCGCAGGAATTGCCGAAGCAATGCGAAATCGCGCGCTGCCATTGCGATCGCATCACGCGCGTTTCATCGATACAGCGGGCACTGGATCGAGCGCTGCAAAAACCTTTAATGTTTCAACAGCGGCGGCTTTTGTGATTGCAGGTGCCGGTCTGCCCGTAGCGAAACATGGTTCACGGGCAGCAACGTCGCGTTGCGGCAGCGCCGATGTGCTCCAGGCGCTAGGCGTCAACACAGCCGCTCCACCGGAGACCGTAGAACGCTGCCTGAACGAACATGAAATCTGTTTCATCTTTGCGCCACTTTTTCATGCTGCTGCCGCCCGTGTCGCTGATGTGCGCCGCGAGCTTGGGCTCCGTACTACATTCAACTTGCTCGGTCCCCTAACGAATCCCGCGCGGGCACCCTTTCAGATCGTGGGCGTCTCGCAGCTATCACTACTTGAACGCGTCGCGTCGGCCCTTGCCCGTCTCGGCGTTGAGAAAGCATGGGTCGTACATGGTGCCGATGGCTTGGATGAAATAACCATTGCGGACAAAACGTACGTCGCCGCGTGTTCGTCCACTGGCGAAGTGGAAACATTTACACTGTCTCCCGACGACTTTGGATTGGAACGTCAACACTTCGACGGATTTCGTGGGAAGGAACCGCAAGAAAACGCACAACTGATCCGCGCGATTTTGAGAGGTGAGAAGACGAAAACAATCGCTGCGGCGCGGGACTTGGTCATCGCAAACGCCGCTGCTGCGCTCCATCTCGCAGGCGTTGCCCCGAATCTCCGATATGGGGTAAGCCTGGCTCGTGAAAGCATCGACAGCGGACGGGCGGCATCGAAACTGGACGTGCTGGTCCGGGAGACAAATCGAAGGCCATGATCAAAAACATTTTCTACCAAATCCTGGATCGAAAACGAAAGGCCGTAGCGCAACTTCGAGCGGATCTTTCTTCACAAGGCTTTCGCGAGCGCGCATTGGAGATTCGAAAGAAGGCAAGGCCGCATCGGTTGCTGCAAACGCTGCAAGAGCACTCACACCGGCCAAATATCATTGCGGAGTTCAAACGCAGATCGCCTTCCGCTGGAATTATTCGCAACGATATGGCGGTTAATGAGATGGTTGGCTGCTATGAACGCGGTGGCGCCTGCGCGATCTCCGTGCTGACCGACCTGGAATATTTTGACGGCTCAATCGTCGATCTTGGCGTAGCTCGAGCCATTACGAACCTCCCGCTTTTACGCAAAGATTTCATCATCGATCCAATCCAAATTTTCGAGGCGGCCATCGCGGGAGCCGACGCCGTTTTGTTGATTGCCGCGGCACTGGACGATACTTCGTTAAAGGAGTTGCGTTCTCTCGCCGAGGACGAACTGGGACTCGATGCGCTTGTTGAAGTGCATACGTCCGAGGAATTGCGGCGCGCCTTGAATGCGGGTGCGAAAATCATCGGTGTAAATAACCGCGATCTTAGGACGTTTCAGGTTTCACTGAATACAAGCGAGCGTTTGATCGCGGAGGTTCCGCGAGACAGAATCCTGATCAGCGAAAGTGGACTGCAAAGTGCAGACTCGCTGCTTCGCCTTCGTAAAGCCGGATTTCGCGGTTTTCTGGTAGGCGAAGCATTGATGCGCGCGCCCGATCCCGAAACGGCTCTTCGCAATTTGGTCGCCGCGGCCGAAGATCGGCAATTTACAGAAGGTTCAGCTGGAGCTCGTCAATGATGACTCCTGTGCAAATCAAGATTTGTGGCGTCACAAATGGTAAAGACGCCAGAGCGTGCTCCGAACTCGGCGCCAGTATGATTGGGTTCAACTTTTATCCGGCAAGTTCACGTTATATTGAGCCCAAGCTTGCTCGGCGAATTATCGAAGCGATATCGCCTCGAGTCTTGGCAGTCGGAGTTTTCGTGGACGCCAGTGCCGAAGACATTCGAACCACCGCGGACGCAGCCGGCCTTCGATGCGTGCAATTACACGGGGGCACGTCAGCGGAAACATGCAGCGAACTAGCTCGTGAATTTCGTGTGATTCGAGCTTTCTCGATGGATCCTCAGTTCCGACCCGGAGAGGTCTCTTTCTTTGGCGATTGCGACGTCCTCGTTGACGCACACCATCCAAACCTCCGTGGCGGAACTGGCCTGACGTGTGATTGGCTAGCGGCGCGAACAACCCGTTCCTTCGCGCGATTCCTGATTCTTTCCGGCGGCTTAACCGAAGAAAATGTCGGCCAGGCCATCGCAACGGTAGCGCCTCACGCGGTTGATGTTTGTAGCGGCGTTGAGAGCGCGCCGGGAGTAAAAAATCATGACGCGATCAAAGATTTTGTAACTGCCGTGCGCACGGCGGAACGTTCGTTCCAGACACCGAGCCACACGTCATCCAAGGGTGTCATTCTGAGCAAAGCGAAGAATCTCTGATCAATTCTGGACCGATATGCCAATGAAGAGACCAGAGATGTTTCGCTTCGCTCAACATGACAGCGCCATTCATGATCACTAAAAGCGAACCCGACGAACACGGCCATTGGGGCAGGTTTGGCGGACGCTACGTTCCGGAAACGTTAGTGGCGCCTCTCGACGAACTAACTAACGAGTTCCTGCGCGCAAGAGAGGACCCGAATTTCCGGGCCGAACTCAACCAATTGCTACGGGATTACTGTGGCCGGCCAACACCATTGTTTCACGCGCGGCGGCTAACAGCTCACGCCGGAGGAGCGCAAATCTATTTGAAGCGTGAAGATCTTTTGCACACCGGCGCGCACAAAATCAATAACGCTGTCGGACAGGCGTTGCTTGCACGCCGAATGGGCAAGCGTCGCGTCATCGCTGAGACCGGAGCGGGCCAGCACGGTGTGGCAACGGCGACGGTTTGCGCCTTGTTCGGATTACGTTGCGTCATCTACATGGGCGCCGAAGACGTGCAGCGGCAAGCACTCAATGTATTCCGAATGCGATTGCTTGGCGCCGAAGTCGTGACCGTGAATGCCGGCACACGCACCTTAAAGGATGCTATCAACGAGGCGTTGCGCGATTGGGTGACGAACGTGCATGACACGTACTATCTGCTCGGCAGCGCACTCGGTCCGCATCCCTATCCGCTCATGGTACGCGAACTTCAAAGCGTGATTGGACGCGAAGCGCGCGAACAGATTTTGTCTGCGACAGGAAAATTGCCGCGTGCGCTGATTGCGTGCGTGGGAGGCGGCTCAAATGCCATCGGATTGTTTCATCCTTTCATTTCAGACGAGGAGGTCCGATTAATCGGCGCAGAAGCCGGAGGACGGGGAGATTCGTTAGGCGAACACGCTGCGAGATTTCACTGTGGAACAAGTAGTGGCGGTGGGCAGGTCGGCGTCCTCCAAGGCACGATGTCGTACGTGCTTCAGGATGCGAATGGCCAGATTGCGACGACGCATTCGATCTCAGCCGGTCTCGATTACTCAGCTATTGGTCCTGAGCATGCGTTTCTTCATGATAGTGGCCGGGCTGAGTACGTCCGGGCCAGCAACGCCGAGGCGCTCCAAGGATTTCAACTTTGCGCCAAATTGGAAGGAATCATTCCCGCGCTGGAGACCTCACATGCAGTCGTGCCCGCGATTCATGTCGCTCGTGAGTTGCCACAAGACGACTCTGTCATCATCAGTCTGTCAGGCCGCGGCGACAAAGATGTTCAACTCGTTGCAGATTTGCAGTCGAAATGAATCGGATATGCGACACGTTCGTCGAGCTGAAGCGTTGCGCACGCGGCGCATTCATCCCGTTTATCACGGCAGGCGATCCCGATCTGGTAACCACCGAACTTCTCCTGGTTGAACTGGCCGCGGCTGGCGCGGACATCATTGAACTCGGTGTTCCATTCAGCGATCCGGTCGCCGATGGCGAGGTGATTCAGCGCGCCTCCGAGCGTGCGCTGCGAAGAGGTGTGACACTTGGGGACGCGCTAAGATGCGTTTCGAACGTAAAGAAGCACATCGACGTACCGATTGTGCTCTTCAGTTATCTCAATCCCCTCTTGAAGTTCGGTAGAGATCGGTTGGCAGAGGAGGTTCAGCGGGCTGGAATTGATGCAGTGCTCATAACTGATCTGACTCCGGAAGAAGGAGGGCCTTGGATCACGGTATTTCGCGATCATGCTGTAGATTTGATCTTTCTCGTTGCCCCTACTACTTCAGACGAACGGCTAACGCGTATCGCTCAGCAGGCGAGTGGGTTCATCTACGCTGTTTCGCGCGCAGGCGTTACTGGCGCGCGAAATGAAATGCCACGTGACGCCGAATCTCTTGTGAAACGTGTGCGAGCAGTAAGCGACTTGCCCGTCGCGGTTGGATTCGGGATCTCAACGCCGGAACAGGTTCGCCAGGTCTGGCGTTTTGCAGACGCCGCGGTCATCGGCAGCGCTCTCGTGAGCCAAGTCGAAAAGCTTGCTGGCTCGCCGGACCTGGTAAATCGCGTCGGCGAATTCGCGCGATCGTTGCTTGCACCCACTAATCATGGTCCTTTTTGCGGAAGGTGATCTTGTGAACACGAACGAGCTCCATGGATATGCCTAACGGTTGGCTCCGGCCGGGAACATAACTCTATCTGGTTCGGCATTGAGAGCAGCCAGCAACTTCGGGATTACGAACTCAGCTAGGATTTTGACTGATACGCCAATCCGGCGTTCGCCCGATTGTATGACAATTCGAAGAACACTATGTTTCGGTCAATGGCGCTTGTTTCTTCGATCAAATTATCCGATCAGGAAAAACTGGCGGTCTTGCAACGACTCGATCAATTCCGGCATTGGCACTCGCTGGATGAGAAACGTTATTGTTTGGTTTGTGGCGAAATGATCACCGGCCGACAAATCCAAGTCATCATGGGCACACCTGAAAACAGATCGCTGCGCACCGTTTGTCCCACGAAATATTGTGATGCGATGCCGATAGAATGGGTGTGGCCGACCGACGACGTCTTGATAACAATTGCCATGGTAGAGGCCGAGCGGAACTGGCTTTGCCTGATTAGGCGAGCAGGCCGAGCAATGCAATCCTGCCGAAGAAAAACGACAAGCAGCACGATCAGTACAACAAGGTTTAAACCGCCACTCGGATAGCATCAGCAAACAGAAAACTGAGGCGCGTGGACGCGAAGTACCACGCGATTCATGAGCATAGATGGCTTTGCCCCCAGTAAAGGTGGAATCGCGCGGTGACGTTTCCGAAGACGAGAATCAAGCGGGAAAAGTTACATCCCGTGCCCGATTGCGGACCGCCGAACTGTTGCAGAAACCTTTCGATGTCAGGTCGATTGCGCTTACCGGTCTGTTTATCCTGGCAGTCTTCTACACTATCTACTTCATGCGCTCGATTCTCCTGCCGACCGTTCTCGCGCTGCTGCTTAGCTATCTATTGAGGCCGATAGTGCGTGGACTCGCGAAATTGAAGATTCCGCTGGCGGTGAGCGCGGCAGTCATCCTCATCGGTCTTCTTGTACTTGTCGGCTATGGCATTTCCGCGTTGGCCGCACCCACGGTAGCGTGGCTTCAGAAAGCCCCGGCCGGCTTAGCAGAACTGCAACACAAGCTCCGGCCGGTAAAAAATTCGGTTGCGCAAGTGACGCAGGCGACCAGCGAAATCGAGAAGCTGGCCACGACGAATGCGGAGATTAGAACCGTTGAAGTGAAGCGACATCCCATTACTGAGACATTCTTCACGCGGACACCAGAGTTTATCGCCAGCGCGGTTTTGTCGTTAATTCTACTCTATTTCCTGATCGTGTACGACCAGGCCTTCATCGCCAAGCTGGTCAAGCTGTTGCCCACTCTCTCAGATAAGAAGACGGCCGTCGCTATCGCGCACGACATAGAATCGCAGGTCTCTCGTTATCTTTTTACCATTACAGTGATTAATGCCTGCCTTGGACTGGCCGTCGGAACCGCCGTAGGACTGCTCGGTCTGCGCAACCCGGTCATGTGGGGTGTGATGGTCGCGCTGCTCAATTTCGTTCCTTACTTGGGCGCGCTCACAGGCATCATCTGCATGACGATCGGCGCCACCCTGAGTTTCGATAGTCTGGGATACGCCCTTATCTTTCCTGCCGTTTATCTCGCTTTTGGCACATTGGAGGGCAGCTTTATCACGCCGTGGATTATGGGCCGCTCCCTTACTTTGAATCCCGTCATCATCCTGCTCTCGCTTACTTTCTGGGGCTGGATGTGGGGAATCGTCGGCATCATTTTAGCCGTGCCAATCTTGGCCGCTTTCAAGATTTTCTGCGCGCACATCAAACCGATGGAGCCGCTAGCAGAATTTCTTAGCTAACATAACAGTCATGGACAGGCGCGGCCGTTGGCGGAGGCATAACCGCCGAGGAAATGAAAAACTTATGCTAGCTTAATTGCGGCTCGACTTAGAGCACAAAACACAGCGCATTTGCATTTTGAATGAAACATTTGCTGTAATCGATTCCTTCTTCATGGACAACCTATCGACGTATCTCAAAGATCACCTCGCCGGCTCCGTTGCCGCTTTAAATATGATCGACCACCTGATCGACACTCACGAGGGAAAACCGCTCGCTCAGTTTTTCCGCGATCTACGCGGCGAAATTGCCGCCGATCAAGCTAAACTCCAAGGGCTCGTTGAGAAATTGGAAAAAAAACACAACACCATACGAAAAGCAGCCGCTTGGATCGCTGAAAAGTTTTCGCGCGCGAAAATTCGCGCTAGTGAATCACGCGATGGCGGGATGGGGCTTTACCTCGCCCTCGAAAGTCTAGTCCTCGGCATCAACGGTAAGTACGCGCTTTGGCGTGGACTTGAAGTCGCTACTGGCGTCGTCCCTAAACTACGCGGGCTCGACTACGCGCAACTCCAGGAGCGTGCCAGAGAACAATGCGATCGGGTCGAAGCCAAACGCTTGGAACTCGCCCGGGGGGTCTTCAAACCCCGCAAGCAATAGCACGGGCTGAGGTGGCGCTTGGATGATTACTCTGTTTTTAATCAAGTTAAACGCGATCTTGGATGCGGTGACGTGTAGGTGCGATTTGCATAATCGCCGAGCCATCCGCGCGCATGCGTCACGCCACGCTTTGCTTCTTGTTTCGCCGTCGGCGGAACCCCAGGGCCTTGCCCCGTTTGGTCGGAAAGACGTCAGTGCAAGGCACGGGATACGGATTTTACCTAGGACGTCGTAAACAGCAAAGCCCAGAAAAGATTGCCATACGGCGCCGAGCCCTGATAGCATCGCCTTATGCGCACAATTCTCATAATTTATAAACTGCCTTATTTTGTTACTCGGGGCTTTGCCCAGTTGGCCATATAGTTCTGGATGGGGCTACTACCCAAGCGGTGGGCTAGGCCTTGTCCTTTTGATTGTCCTAATCCTTTGGCTGATGGGACGAATTTGAGTTGGCGCTGCGATTCGTCCTTTCTAAGGCCAAATGCGCCCAATTCTCCAATCCAGAAGCCTATTTCAAGACGATTAAACTGAAAGACAAGCTCCGCATCGTAAATTGTTACAGGGCTAGTCAGAAGTCAGTGAACAAAACGAAAGGTACTATGGAATCACAACACAATCCGAACGAACCGGGCAAACCTGGTGGTCCCGGACAGCAAGGCGGCCAGGACAAAGATCGCGAGAGACAGGAACGCGAGCGGCAACAGCGCGAGCGCGAAAAACAAGGCGGTGGCGGCAAACAAGGCGGTCATCAACAAGGAGGCCACCAGCAAGGCGGACGATAAATCTGGTTTTATCAGAGTATTCGGGCGGCCGCGGGGCAACTCCCGCTGTTTGCTTCTCCGTGTGCCGATCGCCTTCAGTTGCAAACCAATTTACAACCGCCCGGTTCATAGCGCGCGATTTTGTTCTTATGAAATCGAGCACAAAGGATAAAATCAAGGGCGGATTCGAGGAAGCGAAGGGCAAAGTGAAAGAAAAGGCCGGCAAGGCCACAGGGAATCCAGACTTGCGCGATCGCGGGACGGCGGAAAAAGCAGGCGGGAAGATACAGCGTAAAATCGGTGAAGTGAAGAAGGTGTTCGAGCAATAGCTCGGGCTTGCGCAAATCGCCGGAAAGAAACGCACACTTCAAGGCCAGAGGTCGACATGTATCAAAGCGCGCGCCGCCCGAATATTTGTCTTATGAAAAAGATCATGTTACTCACGGTGCTCTGCGGTTCGCTGCTCGCGTTGACGCCGGGCTGCAATCGAAACACGCTCACCGGCTCAAAGGTGACACTGTCCAACTATGACCAAGTCACAAATGGCATGACGAAGGCGCAGGTCGAGCGGATCATGGGCCCGCCCACCACTATCGAGACAAAGGATATGCTGATCTTCAAAAAAACGACCTATCGTTACGAAGACGGTTCCAAATTCGCACTTTTCACATTTAAGAACGACGAACTTGACAGCAAAGAGGGCAACCTCGCCACCCGATAGACTCTCGCCTGGGAGTTTCGCAGCGTGCTCGGATGCCTTAGCCGTTGCGTGCGCCAGGCCTGTTTTGGTCCTGCTCTCCAGTTCGTTATGCGTTGCAATCAGCACATCCCCTGGTTTCCGACCGATTCGGCCATGTCTACGGAATTACAAAGCGCCCGCTGTGGCGGGCGCTTTGTAATAAGAATGTAGCGACGGCACTCTGCGCCATGCTCCGTCCCTCGGAACAGTGGCTACGATTACGGCTTCGTCGTTGTTGTCGTAGTTTCCGTTTCTTTCTTCTCGTAGTACGATAGCGGCTTCGCGAGCGTCACCTTGGTCACGACCATGCGGTCGCCCTCTTTCGTGTAGGTGTATGTCACCGGCATATCTGGCTTGAGCGCGGTCCACTCCACCGCACGGCCCTCCGGATCAACGAGCACGGTCTTCTTCGTGTAGTAATACTTTATCGGAGTCGTGCTCGATTCGGTACGGAACGTGATGTAATCCGAGCCGGGCGTGTAAGCTGTAATCGTGCCCGAGCCGCTAAGCGTACTCGTGCTCGTGGTGTTCTCGCCCGTTGTGCCCGCGGTGGTTGTGGTTGTAGTTGAGGTTTCCTGCGCGAAAGCTGTTACCAATGCGACCGCGCCGGCCGCGCCCGCGGCCAATAATTTCACTAATTTAGTTTGTTTCATATTTGTCCTTTGCTTTGAAGCGACCTAGCTCCCAAAACCTTTATGTGCAACCCAGCAGCAGAAAGATCAGGAGTAAAATCGAAGTCTTCGTGTGCGCAAGAACCTGCGTTGATTGATGAAACATGCAATCGGGCTGGCGGATGGTTATCCAATCAGACAAAATCCTATACCGCCTGGATCATTATCCTAGGAACACGGTTTCTGTGAGAAGAGAAGCGCTACAGTGTGTTAAACAACACAAACCAGGGTTGCGTAGTATGGGAGCGGAGCGGCCAGCGTTGCCGTAAAGTCCCGACATGCTATTGGTACGTCCAGTCGACAAATTCCCATCGCTGTTGATATGGCTATGCTTTCCAAGCTTCAGTATTTCCGTCTTTTCGGTGATGGAAGGCGATATGCCTTAGCGGACATCGCTGCGTCGTTAAAAACTGACTACCCCGCCGTCACGCACTTTCTCTATCGAAATTCCGAGCGCAAACAGATGATGTTACCGTGGCACGCCGTTAAGGGAATTGACTGGCGCCATGGTCAAATCAATGTTAGCAACTTCGACTCTGCACAATCGGTAACGGAAGAGTCATTGCGAAGGGAGGTCCTGCTAAGGCGAGACGTGCTCGACGCACTTGTGCTCGATTTGCATAATCGCCGGGCTACCCGCGCGAATGATCTCTGGCTCGAGGAGGAAAACGGCACACTGTTGCTGAAAGCTGCCGACACAAGTTCGTTAGCAATTCTACGTAGGCTAAGCCGTGGGTTGTTTGGCAGCGGACCAAGCCGCGCGCTTTGCGACTGGAAATATATCGAATTCCTGCGCGGGGACCCTCATGCAGTAAGGAGCGGTGTCGGCTATCACATGCGAATTCAAAGGCTACCGCCCGGAGAGATCGCCGGTCTATGCAATTCACTGCCATACCTTCATGCGGCGGAACTTCTGACCCTGCTTCCAGACGCAGTTGCAGCTGAAACGCTGGCCGCAATGATGCCAGATAGACAAGTTCAAGTATTCGGCGAGGTTGAAGACAAGCAGGCCGTTCGCCTGTTAGCAAGGATGAGGGCGAATGATGCTGCGAATCTCTTACGACGCTTAACGGTTGAGTTAACGAAAAGCTTTCTCGACCGATTACCTAAAGCCCGGAGCGAGAAGCTTGTCGAATTACTGCGTTATCCCGAAGCTACAATTGGCGGCATCATGACCAATGACCTAGTGGTACTGGCTCTAGATCAAACGATCCGGGAAGCACGTTTGAGATTACGTGAGCGCCTCAAGCAAACAGATTTCACCCATTTTCTTTACGTCGTGGAAAGTGAGGCGAACTTATTGTTGCGAGGAACAACCAGTTTGCAGGATCTAATCGTGACTGACGATGAACGCCGATTGGATGAAATCATGAACAGTTACGTGACGACGCTCGACCCTTTGGAACCTGCAGATGCCGGAGCGTATCGCGTACTCAACAGTCACTTGGCAGCGATGCCTGTAATCGGACGCGAAAAGCGACTGCTTGGTATCGTCACCGTTGATGCGGCTGTAACGCGGGTAGCTCCGCAAAGTTGGACTGTCCAAGCCCCGAAGATCTTCTCATGAATGAACGCCCTGCCCGGTCAGGGCTTGAGCCTCTCGCTCAAGTTGAACCATTAGTCCCCACGTCCCGTCCGCAAACCATCCGCACTGCGGTACGGATGAACATTCGTGGCCGGAGCGTGCGATTGCGCGGGTTGCGTCTTCCTTCTAAAGGTATCTGGCGCTGGCTGGCAATCTTGGGGCCTGGCTTAATTGCAAGCTCCGCCGGCAACGACGCCGGGGGGATCGCTACCTACAGTTCCACAGGAGCGCAATACGGCTACGAACTAATCTGGGTGATGTTACTCATCACTGTCTCTCTCTGCGTCGTTCAGGAAATGTGTGCGCGACTTGGAGCTGTAACAGGGCGCGGGTTGTTGGATCTCATTCGTGAACGCTTCGGCGTTAATTGGGCGGTTTTTGCGGTTGGAGTGATCCTGATCGCGAATGGCGGCTTGATCGTTAGTGAATTTATCGGCATCGGCGCGGCGACAGAGCTCCTTGGAGTTAGTAAGCTTTTCACGGTCCCCACAGCTGCGGCGCTGATTTTCTACCTCGTCGTGTTCGGTAACTATTGGCGCGTAGAAAAGATATTTCTTCTTATGACGCTCGTCTTTTTTGCTTACCCTATTGCGGCCTTCATGGCTCATCCTCATTGGCAAGAAGTAGCGAGGGGCGCTTTCGTCCCCAAGCTACACCGAGATCCGAATTACATTTTCCTTCTCGTAGGCCTCGTTGGGACGACGATCACGCCATACATGCAGCTTTTCCAGCAGAGCTCCGTCGTAGAAAGAGGTGGCGACCGCGTCCGGTACGGACCGGAGCGGGTGGACGTATATTTGGGCGCAATATTCTCGAACCTGATGTCGATCTTTATCATTATCGCCACCGCCGCAACGCTGCATGCGATCGGCAAAAACAACATCAATACCGCAGCGGACGCGGCACGTGCTCTCGAGCCGGTGGCAGGACACTTTGCTGGGGTTATCTTTGCGATCGGCCTTGTGGGGGCGTCCCTTTTGGCCGCGGCGGTGTTACCGCTAGCAACGAGTTATGCCGTCAGCGAAGCGTTTGGTTTTTCCAAAGGAGTGGGTCTCGATTTTCGCAGAGCGCGGCTTTTCTTTAGTTTATTCACTGGCCTGATAATTTTCGGAGCCACTGCTGCGCTTGTCCCAAACCTCCCAGTGATCAAACTGTTAGTGTGGATTCAGGTGCTAAACGGCGTGTTGCTGCCGATCTTCCTGGTATTCATTCTCCTGCTTATCAATGATGAGCGGTTGACCAAGGAGCTCAAGAATACTCGTTTTTACAATATATTAGGGTGGGCCACGTTCGCCATCATCACGCTCGCTGTAGCGATTATGCTGCTGATGCAGTTCCTAGGCTTGTGGGGAGTTAAGCTTTTTGGGTCCTAAGACCGGATTCTCGTTTCTCCGGGCGCTTAAGTCCGAAGACGCGAACCTCGCTTCCTCTTTCCCCACAAATGGAAACTATAGGTGAAACGACGTAGCTTATGACATTATCACGGCGTCCGCGCCGTAATTGGAGCCATCGAGCCGCTCCTCTTCCACCATGTGAAACCGCCTGCGGGAGCAGCGCCGATTAAAGGTAATGTTCGCATTATTCTCCAACCGTCTCGGGTGCATCGGTTCCTTGATTGTTTCCGTGGTGGGCTCGCTCGTCTTGATTCTCGTTCTGCGCGGTTGCGGAGCTTTTTAAATCGCCGTTATGGTCCCACCCCAGCCGCCCCGCCTTTCCGACGCGGAAGTTCTCGACGCCATCATCATCGGCGGCGGACCGGCTGGCCTGAGCGCGGCGCTGGTACTCGGTCGACGTCTGCGCCGCGTGCTTGTCTGCGATGCGGGGCATCCGCGTAACGAACCGGCCCGCATCTTCAACGCGTTCCTCTCCCGCGACGGCTCGACGCCCGCGGAGTTCCTGCAAATCTGCCGCGATCAGTTGCGGCAATATGAAACGATCGAATTTCGAAAAGTGAAAGTCGCGGATATCGAGCGTGAAGATCGCCGGTTTACGGCGATCCTGGAGACCGGCGAGCGCGTTGCCGGGGGCATGCTTCTGCTCGCGACCGGACTCGTCGATGAGTTGCCGCAAATCGAAAACTTCCGGCAGTTTTACGGTAGCACGGTGCATAACTGTCCATATTGCGATGGCTGGGAGTGTCGCAATCAGCCGATTGCAGCGATCGGGGGCAATCAGGATTCGGTGGATCTCGCGATTGAGCTGTTGCTTTGGAGCAAAGACTTGGTGCTCTGCACTAATGGCCCTCTGACTTGTAATCGCAAAACGGTGGAAGCTATTAGGCGACTGGACATTCGGGTCATTGAGACGCCTATCTCCCGGCTCGAGGGCGAGGGTGACAAGCTGGAAGGAATCCGGTTCACCGACGGCAACTTCCTCCCGCGAAGCGCACTCTTTTTCTCACCGGGGCAGTATCAGCGCTCGCATCTGGCGGAACAACTTGGCTGCGAATTTTGCGAGGATACTAATTGTATTCAGTGCGGCGAAAACGCCGCGACGAACATCCCCGGCGTCTATGCTGCGGGAAATGCCAGTCGTGGCGTGCAGCTCGTCATTGCGGCAGCTGCCGAAGGTATGCAGGCGGCCTTCGCGATCAACAGCGCGCTCCTCGAGGCGGATGCTGCGAGTAACGCACTGCGCGATCACAAGCCCGGCCAGCCCACGCCTCCGGGTCGCATTACGTCGGGCCACGAGGCCGTTGACTAAGTGGAATTGCGAGCGGCTCGCGACCTGACCTGTGTCGCGGAGCCGCGAAGAAGCGAGAGCGTTATTTGGGTACCGCGCTTGGGGCCGCTGTTGATATGAAACTCGCCTCCGAAGCTACTTACACGTTCGCGAATGTTAAGAAGACCAAATGTTTGGGAGCCAGTTCTTTTATCGTCAAACGAGGCAGGATCAAACCCGGGACCGCCATCGGCGACGATGATACGGATCTTGTCTGGCCGCAGATGCCGCATCGTGACGTGCACGGCGCTGCCGACGGCGTGCTTCACCGAATTTAGCAACAACTCGCGCACGGCTCTGAACAGGAAAATACGCACATCGGCGGCTTCCGGGTTTGCTGAAGAGTCAGCTTCGACAGTGACTTTAACATTGTAATTCTTACCTGTTTCAGCCGCGAGCCACTCGAGTGCTGCGGCTAGACCGTGCTCGTACAAAACTGGCGGCGCGAGTTCCACACTGAGAGATCGCGTTAACTTAAACGAACGCTCAAGTGCGTCGGCAATTTCGCGTGCGATCGGTTCTCGTTCGCTGGCGCCTTGCGTTCTGCACAGCGCGGCAAGTTGCATCCGCGCCGCCACCAGTAATTGCTGTAGATCTTCATGCAGCATCTCCGCTATGCGCCGACGCTCCGCTTCCTCTGCAAGCGACAATTGGGCCGAGAGAAGGCGGAGTTTCTTTGCTTGTTCGACTGCTTTGGCAGTGCGCTCGGCGACCCGCTGTTCGAGCGTTTGGTTTAGGTTCGCGAGCTGGCTGACGAGATCCCGCACCTGATATTGCCGCCGGCGAGAACGCAATGCTACTTGCACCGAGCGCATCAACGTCAGGGTGCTGACAGGCCGCTCCAGCAAAGTCACAGAGCCGGCAGCCGCAGCCGCTAAATCGAGTAATCCTGCCCGGCGCGATTCGCCGCCGCTTGTCAGAATGATGAGCGGTAATTCGGACCAGGGCGGCTGCGCTTTAAGGAGGTCCAAAAGAAGCGAACCTTGCGCTGATTCCAGCGCTTCCTCGGTAAGCAGCAGGGCGCCGGCGCTATCCATCATTTGTCGGGAATATTCAGCCGACCCATTGCAAATTTGTGTTTCAAAACCTTGCGTGTCGAGCAAAGTCGCTATGGCGGCGGCATCCTGTCCGACAGGCGCAATGATAATTACGCGCTCGTTTTTATGCATTCGCGAAATGCGTGCGCGTTTGTCGTGAGTGATATCATTCATCAGCAGCCTGTCCATTGGCGCACGGGAATTGAGATTGCTCCGCGATGGTATCCTTGTCTTCAGCGACCCTTCATTATTTGCTTTTTACTGCCACGGAAGATGGGCACGCCGGTGAGCACGCCTTGAAACTGTGTTAGAGGCTCGCCGACAACGATGCCTTTGCCCGACATCAATTTGAATTCGCGGATGGTTTTCTCGTGCGCGCCACTGCGCTTCTTAACAACCGTGATAGCTTGTTTCACTTGTCCATAAGCTTCGAAATATCGCAAGCTTACCACGGTGTCCGAAAGATAACTAAGGTCGACAGGCGCTTCGGCAGCAGTAGCCAATCCGTGCTGAGCTAAAATGAGGATTGTTACAATCCCCTGTTGATTGAGGTAAGAGCAGAGTTCGTGCAGTTGGTTGTTGAGATACTTCTCCCCAGGCATGGCATTGAGATAACCGTTGAGACTGTCAATCGCGACGAGTTTGCAACCTGCCTTTACGCCATCCAAAATACGAACGGCGAATTCACCGGGTGAAAGTTCGGCGGAATCAACTTGCTGGACCGTAATCGTGCCGCTTTCGATTGCTTTTTCCAACTTGAACCCCAGCGCTTTGGCTCGACTCAGCATCACGCTGCGCGTTTCGTCAAACGTGAATATCATACAGCGGTCACCTTGATCGGCCATTCGGGCAGCGTATTGCAAAGCCAGAGTAGATTTGCCAGTCCCCACCGGGCCGAGTATGAGGGTGGTCGTCCCTCGATCCAGTCCACCGCCGAACAAGGCATCCAACGCCTTGATGCCGCTGGAAACGGGCTCGTTCCGGAAATGAGCGCGATGCTCAGCGGCAATCATGCGTGGAAAGATGCGCAAACCGCCGGTGGCGATGATGTAGTCATGATAGCCTTCCCGGAATTTTACGGCACGCAATTTCGAAACGCGGAGCCGGCGGCGTGATGTGCCGTAATCGGGCGAGAGTTGTTCCATATCAATGACGCCGTGCGTAAGGCTGAGCACGTGCGGGTCGATTACCCCTGTCTTGTTCATCTTATCGTCAAGCAAAAGAGCGGTGCTTTTGAATTTTGCGAACTGCTGTTTGAGCGTCAGAAGTTGGCGCCGGTAGCGTAAAGCGGTTTCGGCCATCAATCGGAATTCGGAAAGCGAATCGAAGGCGACCCGTGATGGCTGCGCCTTGCGAACTTCACAGAGCAATAGCTGGCTGACTTTGGCCAACTCAACTTCGGATGGATGAAACACGGTGGTTTGCGCTTCGGGCCGCAGCAGGTTTTCGACGGCGGACAAATCCAGCACCGGGATTTCATCGAGCGACCAGCCGTGTGATCGCGCCACTTTAAGCAACTCCTGTTTGGTCTCTGAAAGCGTGATGTAAAAGACCTTCTCGCCTCGCCGTAATCCCTCGAGAAGAAACTGAAGCGCCAGCGTCGTCTTGCCAGAGCCCGGGTCCCCTTGAACTAAATAGAAGCAGTCGCGCGGCAACCCACCCGCAAGGATATCGTCCAGTCCTTCGACTCCACTGGAGCATCGTTTGTCGGCGAGGTCGGTTGAGACATTTGCGGCAGATTTCTGGATCGATTTGCGCTTCACGATATTGACGTCAAAAGGGCGACGACTGTGTTTTCACCTACCATGTAGCTCTGAGACTGCAATTTTAAAAGAGCGTTCGATCCGAAACTGCTTCGCGCGCGCAGGCTTCATGTAACGCGAAAGCTAATCGCAAAAGACACTGCCCGGAATAGCCCGCATCAAAAAGCTTCTAGGTGCACCTACTTCGCGGGGACTATAACGTTGACTGCTCTCGAGAGAAAATCGATCTCCGCGTAGCGTTAGGCGCAGATAACGTCTGGGTAGCCGGCAAAGCCCAAATGCCTCTTATCCGGGAGGTGCATTTACGGGGGTCGTTCAGCTTTTTGCGGCTAGGATGTTTCCTTTACGCTCTGCTTGCTTATTTGCTAAAACGTTCAAACTGTTCTCTCGAGGCGGGCGAGTCTTCGTGGGAAAGTTTTCTCTTCTGCGTTTCCGGCGCAGCAATATTGTATTCGGCACTGAAGCCGGAAGCATCGTTTATCCGTGTCGGTCAACAAGTGCGAAAGCGCGCATCCAGCGGCCCACGTCGACTAGTCTTCCTTAACGACGGAAAATTAAACCGAGCACAAAACCGACCCCGAGTGCTGTAAAGACTGCCTTCGTCGGGTTTTGGCGGACGTATTGCTTGCTGTCGTCCTGAAAATTGCGCACGCGATGGAGTGCGTCATCCAATACTTCTTTCCCGCGCTTCCGATATTCATCGGCCATTGCGCCTGCGGCTGAGCGGAGATCTTCCGCCGCTTTGCGGACGTGCGTCACGCCGCGCTCTGCTTTTCCTGCCGCCTGCGGTGGAACCGCAGGGCCGTAATCCATTTGGTTTTCGTGAGCCATAGATTTCCCTTCTTCGTGATTTGTTTAGGCTTTCGGTGCCGACGCTTCGCTGACGGTGTTGATATCCTCAGCGCCAGCAGTTTTGAAAATGTGCTTTGCCCGATCAACGTCATCGCTTTCATCCGTGTGCACGGCGATCAGGTAATTCCCCTTTTTCAACTTCTCGTCGTAGCGCTTTGCCTCGATCTCTGGAATGCCGAGACCAATCAAACCGCCGACCACACCGCCGGTCGCTGCTCCGACAGCCGCGCCACTAAGCGCCGCCATAATTGGACCTGCTGCGATAAATGGACCCACGCCGGGAATTGCCAAGGCCCCAATTCCTGCCAACAATCCGATCACGCCGCCGGTAGCGCCACCAGTAGCTGCACCGGTAGTTGCGCCCTCAGGCGCCTTTGTCGCTTTAATGTGACCAATGTCACGCGTGCCGCCTGTATCAGGCATAAGCACTGAAATTTCCGAGTCTGCGAAGCCTTGACCTTGGAGCTGCTGGACAATTCGCTCAGCTTGGCCATGTGTAGTTGCAATACCGAATACTGATTTAGACATAATAATTTTTTTCGTTTGTGTTAGGTTTGTTAGTTCGATCCTTTGACGTCGAGTTGATCGTCAACCCGGGCGTCGCCAGCCGCTGATCTTGCAAGCTGATTGACTCTTGCTTTTTCTTGCGCAGTCTTAACCGGTCCGCGGAGTGTGACTTGGCCGTTGGCGGTAATGACTTTGATGTTTTTCGCAGTCGTTGAAAGCTCGCGGTCTTTCATTAGGGCCTGCCGGATAGCCTGCGTGATTTTTAAATCCGCTGAACTGTTTGACTGGTCGCCAGATGTCTTGGTTTCACCGGAGCGATCCCGCTCGTTTGTTGCCGTGTTGTCGGGTTTCGTCTTTTCATTGTCGGCAGCGAATGCCGCTAGGCTTAGTGTGCTAAGACAAACTATTGCTAGTAAAGTTCGTTTCATGGGTCCTTTTGTTTGAGTTTGTGGGATGACGGTATAGCTGATCGCAACCAGCACGCCCACCGGTTTTATTTAGCCGCGACGTTGATCACGGATTTCGCTAACTGTGTCAACTTTTTGTCTGTATCTGATTCTTCGGTCAATGTAGTCTGAAGTAACCGCGCACCATCCGGATCTGCTAGTAACTCGGCATACGTCCGAGCGCAGCCGTAACCAGCCATCTCGTAGTGTTCAACGCGCTGCGCCGCAGCAATTAGCCCGGCATCGCGCACTTCCTCTTCAGCATCTTCTTTGATCATTTCCTCTCCCTCTTTAAGCACACCCTCCATGCCCTCACATTTCGGGCCGCGGGTTGACTCGTCGTGACTCGTTAAAATCTTTTCGAGACGCACTAGATGTTCCTTCGTCTGCTCGAAATGTTCTTCGAACCCCGCCGCAAGCTGTTTGTTAGTAGCGGCTTTAACCATTTTCGGTAGCGCTTTTATAATCTGCTTCTCCGCGCTGTAGAGGTCTTTCAGTTCGTGAATATATAGGTCTTTGAGTGTTTCTAGTTTCATACGTGTGAACTTAATATTGTTTGGCTTTGCTCGTAACTGTGTCTCCGATGAAGCGAGTCCGCTCCCAGAGTCTTTTATGTGCAACCTCGAAGCAGAAAGATAAGGAACAAAATCGGAATCGGAATTCCGAGGAGCCAAAGTAAAATGTATCCAGTCGCTCCCGCTTGTTTGATTTTATTCGTTAAACGCATCTCAGATATCCTTTCTTGACGGTATTGATTCGGAACTCTTCGTTGTGCGCGTGAACCTGCTTTGATTGCTGAAACACACAATCGGGGCAACGAATGATTGTCTAATCAGGAAAAATCCGATACTTCATAAGCCGATTTTTGGTTCACGATTCAGGGATTGCTCAGGCCGTCGGTAGTATCTCAAAGAGATTAAGAGCGGGCGGCTACAGGATACATTCTTATCTGGCTACATGATGTTCCAATCCCTATTGCTCGTGATTTTCCCCTGCGCGGTTGTACGTATCTGCTCGGCTTAATACTTAACGCGCAAAATGCGACG
>DASZGW010000122.1:0-12449 GCA_035938475.1 Candidatus Udaeobacter sp. | reverse complement strand
CGCGTTCCAGGCGCCGAACGGCAGGGAGACGAGCAGGAACAAGTCTACCATCGGCGTAATGGCCACGAGAATGATCTGGAAAAACCAGATACTCGGGAGACTGAACCAGCCGAGCGCGCGATAGTTCCAGTTGAACACCATGTCGCGATGTTTCCACAGAGATTGCAGAGTGCCATAGGCCCAGCGGAAGCGCTGTCGCGCCAGAGTGCGCACGCTTTCGGGCGCTTCTGTCCACGCGATGGCGTCGGGTACGTAAACGATGCGTTGCCGACGCCTGTGTAATGCGAGCGTGAGATCGGTGTCTTCAGCCAGCGTTTGCAGACTCAGCCCGCCCGCTTCGTCGATCGCATTCTTACGCACTGCGCTGATCGCGCCGGGGACGACGGTAATGCAATCCCAGCGATTGTAAGCGCGCCGGTCCAAATTAAATCCGCACGTGTATTCCAAAGCCTGACAGCGCGCGATGAACGTGCGCAAGTTGCCAACTTTCGCGTGACCTGACACAGCGCCGATGCGCGCATCAGCGAAAGGCTCAAGCAAGCGCGGGAGCGTATCACGCTGACATTGTGTGTCGGCATCAATGAAAACAAAGATGCCGTGACGGGCGGCTGCGAGGCCGCGTTGGAGGGCTCGCGCCTTCCCACGATTTTCTTGCTGCAATAACAGAACACGCGGTTCGCTATCCGCAACGCGCCGAACCTCCGCGGTAGTTGCGTCCTGCGAACCGTCATCCACAACGACAACTTCAATTTCGCCTTTGTAATCGGTGGCAAGAAGTGTGCGCAAAGTTTCGGCGATCACTTTCCCTTCGTTGTAGGCAGCAATTACGACGCTGATCGGCTCGGCGAAATTTGTTCTCGGAGCTCGTTGAAAACGATAAGCAAGCCAGATGACAATCAACGTGCGAACGACCACAAGCGCCGTCGCCACGATCATGAACGCCCAGAGGAATTCCTCGATGGTGTGGTAAATGCGAAAGCCAGTGCTGCTTACCAGGCGGTTAAGCGATTGCCCATTATTTTGCACGACGGGCATCAACGCGTCGCGCGTCGTACCCAGCAGCGTGCTCAAAGGCACCACGGTATCGCCCCGCTTATGGAGCCAATCCAAAATGCGCGGAAGCGCTTCCACTGTTTGCGAACGGTCTCCACCTGCGTCGTGCAGCAAAATGATACTGCCATCGCGACGTTGTTGTTTCACCCGCTGCAGGATGACGTCCGGTCCGGGCTTGGCCCAATCCTGTGGGTCGATACTCTCCAGAACAATGAGATAATTGAGGTCTTCCGCGATCTTCAGCGGCGTCAGCTCACTCAGTTGCGTCGGACTGCTATCAGCGGCGTAAGGGGGACGAAACAATGTAGTGGCGCGGCCCGTTATCGTTTCGAGCAAAAGCTGCGTCGCATTCAACTCCACCCGAATGTGCTCGGGCCAGCAGAGCGCTAGATTGGGATGATAGTAAGTGTGGTTCCCGATCTCATGTCCTTCGTCAACGATGCGGCGAACTAGGCCGGGGTATCGTTCGGCGTTCACTCCCACGAGGAAAAACGCGGCTTTCACATTTGCTGCTTTGAGAATGCCTAAAACCTTTGGTGTCCATCGCGGGTCGGGGCCATCGTCAAAAGTGATTGCGACCTGATGTTCGCCGCCAGCGCCCTGGTGATAGAGCGTTGGGAACTCCGCAAACCTCACGTATTTCGCCGTGAGATAGCCCTCCTCGTCCACAGCGAGCTTTCGCAATCCGTCTGTGCGATCCTCGTCAACAGTGACAATTTCGCCGTCGCCGACATCGGTTATTGTGTCGGTGGATTTTATCAGTTCGAGCGCCTGCCGCGTCTGATTGTCGGGTCCGCCAGAGGACGGATTCGCCGTGGCGAACTTGAAATCCCGCGGGACATTTAACGCATCCCAAATCGCTGGGTCTTCGCTGCCGAGGCGATAAAGCGCGAACCCGCCCGCCTTTTTGTCTCGCACCTCGCGCAGTTGGTTAACAAAGGTGACCGCATCCAGAAACCAAACGGCATGCTCCTTGTCTTCATCCTGAAAATAAAAATACGGGCTGTATCCCGGTCCCTGAACTTCCGCGCTGTGGATTTCCGCATCGTTAGCGCGGCTCATCACTTCTGAAAAACTGATCATCTCAGCTTTTCTTCCGCCGATCGTCCAATCGTATCCGTAACTACCGATTGCGAAGATCCATTGCTTGGTGTCGGCATCCTGCAGCAGGCTGTGCAGCCAGCCTTCAAACCACGAGCGCGACGCCAGCGGCCCGGGGGGATCGGTGTCCGACGTTTCGTCAAACAACATCGCTACAAAACGATCGACGTTGTCGGAAAGCGCATCGAAATCGATGTAATCCAATTCCTGGTTGGGCTGAACGCACAACCAAAGCTCCTTGTTATCGTCGTGTAGCGCGTCAGCAAACTTGTCGATAAATCCAGTGATGTCTTTCTTGTAAGCCGGGTCGATCTGCTGCCAGTCGACTACAACGCCCGCCGCTTTGGCGTTGCGCAAAACGGAGAGCACACGCTGGATAAACTGGTCCTGTCGTTGCGCCGGTCCGTGCGCGAGATTTTCAATCGCCTCCGGCTCCCAGGTATCGCCGACAAGGTTTGTCAGCAGCGGCAGAAGCGCGATGCCCTTGCTTGCGGTCAGTTTCGATAGCCGGGTGTCTCCGTCGATTTGTAAATCGCCGGAGCCATTGATTACCGTCATCCATTCCGGACAGAGATGTGTAATCTGCGCTGCGTGTTGTTCGAGTGACGCATAGCTGTACGGATCACCGTTCGCGTAGAACGCCAGACGCACTTCGTTATTGGGCGATTTCTTGGCCGAAAGCTTTCGGGGTGAAGGTGCCGGCGCCGCGCCGGCAAGCTTTCTTGCGGTTTGCCGCGCTTCCGCAAATTTCCGCCACAATAGCGAACTTGCAGACAATTGGTCGGCTGGATTCTGCTTTTGCAACGCTTTCAACTGGCCTTTCAACTGACGAAGGGAAAACGGCAGGTTCATTTTCGGCGTGACGAAAAGCGTCTGAACGAACACGACCGTGCCCACGAAAAATAGTACGCCCGCGAGAAGCAGGATTAGACGCAGGCGTGGCCAACGCTTTCCCGTCGGATCGGAGAAAACGAACGGCGTGACTTCTTCTGGAGGGAACTCCCGCATGCGGTGCTTATAATCGCTCAACCGTAAAAATAAGAAAATCCGATTCTGTTATTCGATGTGACACGGCTTTGTCATTCCGACCGAAGTGGAGAAATCTCTCATAAATCAAAGAGTAATCCCGCAGCAGCGGGAGACTTCACTCGACATGACAGGCGGACGTGGGCGTTTAACATAGCTGAATGCATAACGAGGTGGATACACTGGCAACTGGACACGCCGGTATCGCGGCGCGTTTAAAAAAAGGTCCAACCATCCATTCCAGCGCATGGGTTGTCCCAGGAGCAACCGTGATTGGCGATGTGATCATAGAAGAGGAATCAAGCGTTTGGTACGGCGCAGTGCTTCGCGGCGATATCAATCGGATCATTATCGGCCCGCGATCGAATATCCAGGATAACGCCGTCGTTCATATCGACACAAATTATCCAACAACCATGGGTGAACTGGTTACCGTTGGTCACACCGCCATCGTACACGCATGCAAAATCGACAATGAAGTGCTGGTCGGCATGGGCGCCATCATTCTCGACGATGTGGAGGTCGGGGCGCGTTCGATCATCGGAGCAAACGCTCTTGTCACAATCGGGACGAAAATTCCACCGGGGTCGCTCGTGCTCGGGTCACCGGCGAAAATACGCCGCCAACTGAGCCTCGATGAACAAAAGGATATCGCCCGGTGGGCTTGGAGCTACGTAGAAACAGCAAAGCAATATCGCGAATTTTGCTAGTGGTAGTGCGCGGCCACCGGGTGCGCCAGTCTGTAAGGACGTCTGTGTCAGACACCGAATCCAATCCCCGGCGTTTCACAGAACGCCCTACAAATCACGTGCCAACTCGCGCGCTTTCTCGCGCAATAATTCTCCAGCATGTTTCATCTGTTCTTTCTCGCTCATGCCAGAGCGCGCGAGTTGATAGACTTCATCAAACAACTCTTGCACCTGTTGGTTTCCGTCATAGCGCCCAGCAATTGCGAAAACTTTCTTGCCCAGTTTTCGTGCCAATCTTGCAACGCCCGCCGGCGTTTTTCCCTGCAGGGTCTGCCGATCCAAACTCCCCTCCCCCGTGATAACAACATCGGCATCTTTCATTTTTGATTCCAGCCCGACGGCTTCTGCGACGACATCGAAGCCGGGCCGAATCGTCGCGCCACAGAAACTCATCAGACCAAATCCGAGTCCGCCCGCCGCGCCCGCGCCGGGCCTGTCGCGATAATCAAAACCAAATTCCTCAGCGACGACGTCGGCTAGCCTGGTGAGTGCCCGTTCCAAGACACTGAGCTCATCCTCGCTCGCGCCCTTTTGCGGACCAAATACTCGCGTAGCTCCATTTTCGCCGAGCAACGGATTTTGCACGTCTACCGCCGCAATGATTTTCGGCAAATTCAAATCTTGCGGCTTTTCGATCCGACTGAGATTGACCAAATCAGTCACACGGTCGCGCTTTTCGTCTTGGACTGGCTCAATGCCGCGGTTTGAACTTGACGGCTTTAAGCCGTCAAGTTTGCGTCCGCATTGGGTGAAGGACTCAAACCCAAGCGCTGTCGCCATCCAAAATCCGCCATCGTTTGTTGCGCTGCCGCCAAGACCAATAATGATTTCGTTCGTCTCTCGACTGGCTGCATCCAAAATCATTTCACCAACACCGAACGTGGTTGCGCGAACCGGATCTCGTTCGCTTTCAGATAGCCGTCGCATTCCGGCGGCTTCGCTCATTTCCATCACTGCGAGTTTCCCATCTTCAATCCACGCGTAACGCGCCTCGATTTCACGACAGAAGGGATCGTGCGCTTTGCATTTCAACCATGACCCTCCGCGCGCTTCGCAAATCGCTTCTGCCGTTCCTTCGCCGCCATCCGCCATCGGCACGATGTCGATCTTGGCGTCCGGCAAAGCGTCGCGCAGACCTTTCGCAATGTTTTCGGCGACTTCTCGCGCGTTGAGTGCGCCTTTGAATTTATCCGGGGCGATTAGGATTTTCACGATTGCAGGTTCATCGCACGCGTTCTGCCTGTCATCCTGAGCGAAGCGAAGCGAAGTCGAAGGATCCCGCGGCATTACCCAAGGTTACATCACGGGATTCCTCGACTTCGCTCGGAATGACATCGTGGAGTTAGCCTTTCAATTTGCGCTCTAAAATTTCCCCGGCCAATTGCGGATTAGCCTTCCCTTTTGATAATTTAATCACCTGGCCCTTAAGAAAATTGAGAGAGGAGATACTGCCGGCTCTGAAATCTGCAACAGGCTTTGGATTCGCGGCGATTACTTCGTCGCACAATTTTTCGATGGCGCTTAAATCGCTAAGTTGCTCGATCCCCTTTTCTTTCACAATCGCGGGCGCGCTCCTTCCACTCGCAAACATCTCCGCGAAAACTTCTTTGCCTTGCTTGCGGCTAATTTTTCCGCTGTCGATCAGATTGACCAACTCATCAAAGGCCTCTGGTGGAATCGGACAATCGTTGATGGTTTTACCGGCGCTGCTGAGGGCGTTCTGCAGGTCATTGAGAATCCAGTTTGCGACATTCTTCGGTTTCTTTGCTCCTTTGGCCGCCGCTTCAAAGTAACGCGCGAGATCAAGATCGTCTGCCAGCACGGCGGCATCATACGGACTCACCTGATATTGCTGGACAAAACGGCCTCGTTTCGCTTTCGGCAACTCAGGCACCCGCTGTCGTACTTCGGCCAGAAGCGCTTCAGTTCTTACCGGCACAAGGTCGGGATCCGGGAAGTAGCGGTAATCATGCGCGAATTCCTTTGTCCGCATCAAAAACGTTTCGCCGGCTGTGTCGTTCCAACCACGTGTTTCTTGCTCGAGTGTTTCGCCATTCTCCAGTGCCATGAGTTGACGTCCGATCTCGTACGCCAGGGCGCGTCGCACTCCGCTGATTGAATTCAGGTTCTTGATCTCGATCTTCGCTCCAAACTCTGTCTGCGACTGTGGTCGCACCGACACGTTGCAGTCACAGCGGAGTTGTCCTTTCTCCATATCGGCATCGCTTACCGCTCCGTAGATTAAGATTTGCTTGAGAGACGTGAGAAACGCGAACGCTTCCTCCGGCGAGTTGATTTCCGGTTGCGTCACGATCTCCATCAACGGTATGCCGGCACGATTAAAGTCGATTCCCGTGCTGTTCTCAAGATGGAAGCTTTTTGCCACGTCTTCCTCGAGATGAATACGCACCAGATGCACTTCCTTATCGGGCGTAGCGATATTTTTCTGTGCGTCCTTCGGGTAAGCCAGATCGTGTAACGGGACAGCGCCATTAGTGCAAAGCGGCATGTCGTACTGCGAAATCTGATAGTTCTTCGGCATATCGGGATAGAAATAGTTTTTGCGATCGAACTTGCAGATGGGTGCAATGTCGCATCCGAGCATGAGTCCAGTCAGCACCGTCATGCGCAGCGCCTCATGATTCATCACTGGCAATGCGCCGGGCAAACCGAGGCAAACCGGGCAAGTGTGCGTGTTCGGTTCCGCTCCGAACTCAACGGGAGAAGCGCAAAACATCTTCGAACGCGTCTTGAGCTGCACGTGCACTTCCAGGCCGATGGTCGTGATGTACTTCATTCTGTTTTGCATAGTCGTTCAAGCGTTCAAGCGTTAAAGCGCTAAAAACACGCCTCATTCCGAGCCAAGCCAGGAACCTCACAAACATACGGCGGGCTCGCGAATGACTTGGTGCTCATCGCGTCATGCGTAACTTGCGAGATCCTTCGCATTCGCTCAGGATGACACGCTCCCGCTTCAACGCTTCAACGGGTTAGGGGTTGACGAATTCTGTTCCAGCGCATAATCGAGCGCGCGCTGAATATCGAATTTCCTGACTCGCTTCGCGAGAACCGGATCATTTACCGCATCGATGACACGAGGATTTTGAAGGAGATCGACGAAGCGCCTCTGCGCGATCAGATCGGCGATTTCCGGATCGCTTCGCAACGCGACGATCTTTGGATTCTCGCTCAATTCGCGGGCACCCGGGAACGTTAGAAATTTCTCCGCACGTTCCGGACTGGAAAGAACGCTCCCCGCTTTCTCCAGCGTTTCATATGTTCTCTGCGAAATCGGGTCGGTGCCCTTGAAGACGCTTCCAAGCATACCTAGTTCGACCGAATTCTTCAGGCGTGCCAGTGATGTCGCGAGCGCCGGCATGCTATCGTCTGCTACCGAAAGAAAATGGCGACGCACATCGAGGGCACGCGAGGTTGCGTCTTGTGCACGATGCGCTGCCGCGCGCGGCCGGCTGCGAGCTTGCCCCTCAGCGAGGGCGCCAACCGCTCGCACACTCGCGACAGTCAGCCAAAGCAGAAAAACGCCGAAAAAAAATCCAAGAGTTGCACCCGCAAAACCGTAAATAAAATAGAGCAGTCTGGATTCTTGTTGGGTAGTTCGCTTAAACAAAATCCCTCCGATGCCGCTTACGAGCGCATAGGCGACCAGCGCAAGTATTGCGCCGCATAAGATCGACAAAATGGGGTCAGGCATTTTGCAAAAGGACCGCGCCACGGGAACACACAACCTGCCTCCAAGAAATGCAGCCCCGTAGGCGGCGCCAAGGGCGACAAGCCGCGTAATCTGACGCATCAAACCCAGTCGCCAGCCCCGCACGACTTCAAATAAAATCAAAATGACGCCAAAGGAAATGAAGACCACCTGCCAAAGTGACGACCCGGCCACTGCTTGGGTTTCAGACGTCACCGTGGTCGACCATCAATTGCTCGCTGCCGCAAAGCATGATCGCAAAGCACCAACGCGGCCATCGCTTCCACGATCGGCACCGCTCGGGGAAGAACGCACGGATCATGGCGTCCGCGCGCAGCGAGCTGAGTTTGCTTCCGCGAACTGGTCACCGTCTTCTGTTCATGGGCGATCGTAGCTGTCGGCTTAAACGCGACGCAAAAATAAATCTCCTCCCCATTACTGATGCCGCCCTGCACGCCGCCAGAATTGTTAGTTGCCGCGCGAACTCTCCCGTCGCGCATCTCAAATGGATCGTTATGCTGCGAGCCCCGCATCCGCGTCCCCGCGAAACCGGAACCAATCTCGAATCCCTTCGTTGCCGGTATGCTAAGCATCGCTTTAGCCAGATCCGCATCGAGCTTGTCGAAAACCGGTTCACCGAGTCCGGGCGGAATGCCGCGTACCACGCATTCAATCACACCGCCAACCGAATCGCCTTTGTCGCGAATTTTTTCGATCAGCGACACCATCTTTTTCGCCGCCACGACATCCGGGCAACGAACAATATTCTTATCGATATCCTGCACCTTTACGGTGGAACGATTGATTTTCGCAACGACTTCGTGAATTTGCGTGACGTAGGCGACAATCTCGAATTCTGCATACAGCACTGACAATATTTTCTTTGCAACCGCGCCTGCTGCCACGCGGCCAATAGTCTCCCGCGCCGAAGCGCGGCCTCCGCCCTGCCAGTTTCGTATTCCATATTTGGATTCATAAGTGAAATCGGCGTGTGAGGGTCGAAATTTCTCTGCGATCTCTACATAGTCGTCCGGTCTGGCGTCTTTGTTGCGCACGAGAATCGCGATGGGAGTACCCAGTGTTTTGCCGCCAAAGACACCGGAAAGAATTTCGCATCGATCTTCTTCTTTCCGCTGTGTTGCGATCTTACTTTGACCCGGACGGCGGCGGTCGAGCTCCCGTTGGATCCGTGGCTCGGACAGTTCAATATTCGGCGGGCAACCGTCGATGACCACGCCCACACCGCCCCCGTGCGATTCGCCAAACGTGGTGACGCGAAAGAGTTGGCCAAAGGTACTGCCCATTGTGTTACAAAGCTAGATCGACGTCGCGGCAATGACAAAACCGAAGACAGCCGTTCCGGCCGTCATGGCAGGCGGCCTTCTCGGCTGCCTGTTTTTCTTCGACATGCGAGACGAACGTTTGCCAGGACAGGCGAAGATGCCTGTTTTCCACTGCACCGCACTAGACGAGGGCGAGCGTATGCGACGGATGGCGCCTAGTCGACGAATTGAGGTGGAATGGCGACGTGCTTGAAACCACGCATCTGCGACCGCGTGGCTAAATCGCTTCGAGCGCGCTCTTCAAATCGTCGATTAAATCGCGGACATCTTCCACGCCTACCGAAAGCCTGACGAGCGAATCGGTAACGCCCAGCTTTTCACGCTGTTCCTTCGGGACTGAAGCATGCGTCATGAGCGCCGGGTGATTGATCAGGCTTTCCACGCCGCCCAAACTTTCAGCCAGCGAAAAAAGGTGCGTGTTTTCCAGAAAACGCCTGGTGTCCGCGAGATCCCCTTTCAAGATAATCGTTACAATACCGCCAAAGCCGCGCATTTGCTGACGCGCCAGATCGTGGTGCGGATGGGACTTCAACCCCGGGTAACGAACGGATTTTACCTCTCGCTGTTCCTCCAGCCAGCGCGCAATCTCAAGGGCGTTTGCGCAATGGCGCTCCATTCGGAGAGGCAACGTTTTCAAGCTGCGCAACACAAGAAAACTGTCGAATGCGCCGGCGATTGCGCCGACTGAGTTTTGCAGGAATGCAATTTGATCGGCGAGTTCCTTGTTGTCGCCGGCTACGACGACTCCGCCCACCAGATCGGAATGACCGTTCAAATACTTTGTCGCAGAATGCACCACGATGTCGAATCCGGTCTCAATCGGGCGTTGAATCCACGGCGTCGCAAATGTGTTATCGCAAACTGAGATGATTTTGCGCTCCCGCGCGATCTTGGCGATTGCTTCAAGATCGATCAGCTTCAGCAGTGGATTGCTCGGCGTTTCGATCCAAACCATGCGCGTATTTGGTTTGATGTTGCGCTCCAGATCTTTCGCGTCGGTCAGATCAGCATAAGTAAAATCAAGGTTCGCCGACCGACGGCGCACCTTATCGAACAACCTGAATGTGCCGCCGTAGAGATCATCACTTGCAACGATATGCGAGCCGCTCTCAAGCAGTTCAAGCACTGTGGCCATCGCAGCGAGGCCGGAGGCAAACGCGAAGCCTCGCGTGCCGCTTTCCAAATCGGCGATGCACTTTTCATAAGCGAGCCGGGTGGGATTGATCGAGCGCGCGTAATCGTAGCCTTTGTGCTTTCCCGGACTTTTCTGCACGTACGTCGATGTTGCATAAATCGGCGTCATCACCGCACCAGTGGAAGGGTCGGGCGCCTGCCCCGCGTGAATCGCACGCGTAGCGAATTCGAGTTGCTTTTTCATATCACTTTCACCTAACCACGGATGACGCGGATTTCGCGGATAAAGTTTGGCGCACTGTCATTCTGAGCGGAGCGAAGAATCTCTGATCAGTTGTTCCCACAATCGTGAAGCGTCAAATCCAGAGATGTTTCGCTTCGCTCAACATGACAAAAATGTCGGCAGTCAGCCGGTTCATCCCTCAAGCGCCGGTCCTACTGCTTCGGCATGTGCAACCGCAAGTATGAGAGCAGATCGGAACGTGTGACCAACCCGAGGAATTTGTCATCTTCCATCACAATGACCACGCGGCCGCGATCAAATACGTCCAAAAGATCCTTGATCGTCGCTTTTGGCGAGAGTGTTTCGAGCTTGGAGGTCATGGCATTTTTGACCGGATCATTAAAGTGCAAGGGATCGCGGTGCACTTTCACAAGCACATCGGATTCATCGATAATCCCAAGCGCACGTCCATCTTGATCGACCACGGGAAGCTGCGAGACATCCGCGCCACGCATCCGTTTGAACGCGGTCAGCAACGTGTCCGTCGGTCCTATGGAAATTACTTCGCCAGCTTCGTAACGATGCGAGATCAGATCGCTCAAATCGCCATGCGGCGGACGATGAATGAAACCTTGCTCCGCCATCCAGAAATCGTCGAACATCTTGGAAAGATATTTGTTCCCGGTATCAACCACGAAGCTGACGACGCGCTTCGGTTTCGTCTGTTTACGGCAGTAACGCAGCGCCCCGGCGACGAGTGTGCCCGTGGAAGATCCGCCGAAAATTCCTTCCTTGCGCAACAGTTCGCGCACCGTTGCAAAGCTTTCCGAGTCATCAATCTCGAACGCTTCGGTCACCAGCGACATGTCGGCGATCTCAGGAATAAAATCCTCGCCGATGCCTTCGACCGCCCAACTGCCTGCTTCGAGCAGCTTGCCTGACCTAACATACTCGTAAAGTATGGAACCCTTCGGGTCGGCCAGGACCATCTCGATGCCGCGCCGCGGTTTAACGCGATTGAAAAATCGCCCGAGACCGGTCAGGGTCCCGCCAGAACCGACGCCTACGACAATCGCATCGACATCGTGCCGCATTTGTTCCCAGATTTCCGGTCCCGTGGTGCGCTCGTGCGCCAAAGGATTTGCAGGATTCCCAAATTGATTCACATAGAACGCGCCGGGAATTTCCCCGGCAAGTCGCGCAGCCACATCCTGGTAATACTCAGGATGGCCGCGCGTCACATCCGAACGGGTGATCCGCACTTCGGCGCCGAGCGCTTTCACATGCGAGATTTTTTCCTGCGACATTTTATCGGGAATTACGAGTAATACACGGTAGCCTTTCGCGCCGGCAACCAGCGCAAGGCCCAAACCGGTGTTCCCTGCTGTGGCCTCAACAACCGTGCCGCCGGGCTGCAATTTCCCTTCGTCTTCCGCAGCTCCGATCATTGACAGCGCAATCCGATCCTTGATCGATCCGCCTGGATTTTGATTTTCAAGCTTGAGAAAAAGCTGACATGGACCGGTGTCGAGCTGCGTGACTTCTACCAACGGTGTGTCGCCAATCAGCGACAGAATTTGCGGCGGACGTTTTGAATTGATCTGGGGAACGGTTGGAGTTTCGAGCATTGCGAATCCTTAGGGGGAGCCTATTGCCGGTTCGCCTTTATGCGACCATTCCGATTTGCTGTCTTCGAGAAACTGCTGGAGCACGGGGAAACGGACCTCGCCGTAGTTCAATGCGTAGCGGAGATTGCCGCCTTTGTAAATCCAAGTCGTAGGAATCCACGAGAGCTGCATCCCGGCGAATTGCTTGATCTTGTTGTCACCTTTGCGCGGCCCCGGGTCCGCCAGAATTGTGACGTTCGGTTGGTCTGTGATTTGGAATTTGTGCAAGATCGCATGGCCGTCCTCGCCATCGTTCCAAATAGACACGAAATAGAATTTCACTTGTGGATTCTCTTTGGCCATTTTGAGCCAGCCGGCGCTCTTCAATTCTGCCTGGCAATTGGAGCACCACGGCGCCCAAAGATGCACGACGCTGAGATCGGGTGATTTGATTGCTTCGAGAATTTTTTGCTCGGCGGGAGACTCGGCGCGGAGCGATGTTGC
>DASZGW010000121.1:0-25835 GCA_035938475.1 Candidatus Udaeobacter sp. | reverse complement strand
GAAAGCTGAACCAGTGGCCCCTCGCGCCCGATCGATCCACCGGAAGCGATAGTGAAAAGTGCGGAGAGACACTTGAGCAGCGTGCGTCGCGCGGCGATCTTCCCATCACCAAGCACAACAGCTTCCATGTAGTCGGTCGTTGTGACCTGTCCGCGCAATCGTGTGCCGAACTGAATGATCGCGCCGGCCAGTAGTCCGCCGACTGCTGGAACGATCAGGCGGAGTAATAGAGGCATTTGAGAAAAACTTTCGACCAGGCCCGGCTCCGAGCTGCCAGTAAGGATTTTATGAACAACGCTCGTTGCGATACGAAATGCGATCGAGCAAATGCCTCCGCAGAAGCCAATGACGCCGGCCCAAATCAGCGTGCCCTGAAGATCAGTTGGACGGATCCGCTCCTGAAACCAGACCAGGAATTTTAGTCTACGGAAGATCTTCAGACTCGAACCAGATGACTTGGTAACGGCGTTGCTGGAAGTCACTCTTATCAAGTTGGTGCGTGGCAGCATGCGTCAAGCGAGAGAATGATCTTGAAGAATGCGAGTCCTGTTGCGGCCGTAGTTACATCACAACCATGATCACTACGAATGCGCATGAAATTTCGCTCGAACGCGGACGCCTTTGGGTTGTGCTCGCAACGATTGTGATCAATATCGTTGCCAGAGCAGACGTTTGTCCGCAATAACTTGCTCGACCCGCCTGCTCGCGGGATCCCAACGCACGACTGCGCTGTGTTCAAGATCGGTAAGATAAAGGCTACCATCGTCCCTTCGAGCATCCCATCGGGCGCCGGCGTCTGCCCAACATTTTCCACTTTCGATTCCAGCTCGCTTTTCCCGAGCTTTTCATCAGTGAGGAAACTCGTCTTGATGCGGTAAAGTGTGTGAGCGGTGAGCGCGTGGTAATAGAGATAGCCGTTCTTCGCATCGAGTGCGATGCCATCGGGCGCGATCTGCAGCGACGTTTTCTTTTGCTGGTCGATCAACGCTTTACCATCCACTACGAGCTTGACGTCTTTTCGGGTTGAGTGGATGGATGGCCATCGAGAAGTCGTCGCCCTTTGCCGCTTTTTAGATCGACAACGATGATTGCGCCATTGGCAGATTCCGTGATGAACGCAGTGTTGGTGCCCGTATCGGCTCCGGTCAAAGCCGGATGACTGAATGTGCCGAACTGGTCTCGCCTAAGCGTGTCAGCTGGCTGTCGCCGCTTGTTCGCTGCTCGGTGCCTGGCCTGGGCCGATTCTCAGTGCCAGAAGCGCAGCGATAAACGCTAGTCCACCAAGCAGAAGAAAGGCATCGGCGTGGGTGCCTGTTCGTGTCTTCAACACGCCGATGAGCGCTGGGCCCGCAAATCCGCCGACGTTCGCTATCATAGTCACCAGAGCTATCCCTGCCGCTGCCGCCGGTCCCGTCAAGAACTGGGTTGGCATTGACCAAAATGGGCCGTAACTCGCGCAGTGTCCGAGTGGAACAAGGGCGAGTGCAGTGACCGCCAACACAGGCTGCCGCAGCACAGCGCATCCTACAAGGCCTACCGCCGACACTAAGAGTGGCACAGCTATATGTATTGCTCGCTCCCCAGTGCGATCGGAGTGGTAACCATTCAGAAGCATCCCCAGAATGGTTACCGCGCTAATCGCACCAAGGACCAGGCCTACCTCGAAGTTACTAAATCCGGTAAGTGACTTGATAATGAGAGGCCCCCAGAAAGAGTAACCATAGAATCCGGAAGCGACCAGAAGGAAGATGATTCCTAACTTCCAGACGGTGCCATCGGTGAGAGCTACTCGGATATCCGGCCTTAGGGGGCAAGCGTTTCGCTCGGCTGCAAGGGTTTCTACCAGCCAATCACGCTCTGCCGGAGCCAGCCAGCGCGTTGTTTCCGGCCGGTTATTTAGGTAGAAAATCACGCTGATGCCAAGGACCATCGCCGGCAAGCCTTCGAGCAGGAACAACCACTGCCAGCCCTTTAGCCCATAAATGCCGTCTAACCCCAGTAGCGCTCCGGATAACGGGCCTCCTATTAGTCCAGTTACGGGAACCGCCGTCATGAAAGCCGCGATAGCTCGCGCGCGTTGCGCCGTGGGATACCACAAGCTCAAGTAGTAAATCACTCCCGGGAAAAAGCCGGCTTCAGCTGCTCCAAGCAGGAATCGTAGCACGTAGAATAGGGGAGGAGTGCGCACAAGCATCAACCCCGCAGAAATCAGACCCCATGTTACCATGATTCGCGCGATCCAAAGCCGCGCTCCAACTCGCTCCAGGATGATATTGCTTGGTATCTCAAAGAGACAATAACCCAGAAAGAAGATACCCGAACCGAAACCAAAGGTCGCCGAGCTAAACCGTAGATCGGCGTTCATCTCCAACGCTGCAAAGCCGATGTTCACCCGGTCCAGCCAGGCGATGACGTAAAGCACAAAGAGAAATGGGATCAGCCGCCATGTCACTTTGCGCAGCGTAGCTGCCGATAACTCCTCTGTGGGCGCTATGGTTGGCGCCATTGAGTTGGGCAGTTTCGCGGGGGCTTTCATACGTCGCAAAGCTTAGACAGTCGGCATTACAATGAAAGTGAACGATCTTTCCTTGCCATACACTTGAGTTTTCGATTACAGATCGCGTCTCTAAACATCAAGTGATATCTGCTAGAACAATTTTACTTTTCATCGCGATTATTGCCTGGGCTACGGCTGCGCGCGCAAATGTACCAATCATCGTCGAGACCGGCGTTGGTCGGCGGACGGTGATGAAATTGTGTAGCGATGCAAGCGATCAGTTGAGAAATGGCGATATTGCAGGGGCAAAGCGCAACGTAGATGCAGCGCTTCGCATTGATCCGAAATTGTGGCCAGCGCTCTACGTTCGCGCGCAAATTTTTAGAAAGCAGGGCAAATACGAACTCGCCATTCAGGACTGCAATGAAGCGCTTCAGCAATATCCGGGCTTCGTCGAGGCGGCGCTTTTGCGTGCCAGCATCTACGTGCGCCTCGGAAAATACGCAGAAGCCTCGAAGGAGTTTAATTATCTCGTCTCGATACACCCTCGGAGTGTCACCCTTGCCAGGGTGTTGAGCGACCGTGCGTGGTTTCAGGCGACTTGCCCAAACTCATCGTTTCGCAATGGGCAACAGGCAGTCAGAGACGCCAAGGCCGCTTGCAGCATCATGGCGTGGAAGGACGAGGACATGATCGATACTCTTGCCACGGCTTACGCCGAGACTGGAGACTTTGATTCCGCTGTCCGCTATGCGGCTCAAGCGTTAGCTAAAGGAATTTCGCCCGAAGACGCAAAGGTTTTTCGCCAACACCTGGCGTGGTTTCAACAGCACAAACGGATTCCCGTTTCACAATAACATCGGCCAATATCCACTCCGCAAGGTTTGGACTTAGACTGTTCGGCCCTCTTGAAGGGTCGCCGTGAAGATCAGGACCAAGAGAGATGTTATTATTTGCCAATGAGAATCAAAATGCCCGCCGCCAGCGCCAGGAGTCCAGTTACGATCACAGGGATGGCGAAATGAACGAGAGCCATGATTCCAACAAGGATCAGGTAAATAGCGAGTAGAAGCATTCCGAGGTTTTTGGTGATGTTCATGCGGCCTTTTTGGGGCAAAGCCAGCGTGTTTGCACGCTTTAATTGCGCATTGCGGGACATCACTGGATCTTCGACGGAACCAGAATCGCGTCACTCATGCCGTGTAGAAACTTTTTGTCGGCTGGCGCGATCGTCGCCAGCGCCCCTCGCAGTTTTACACGATCCTGTTCCACAAAGAAGTAAGGACAAAGACGCACGCGGCCCTTCATTGTCTTTAACTCGTTAGAATCGGGATCCCAATACCGATGGTCGAACAGGGTGCCTTTGTGAAAGCTTTGCATGATCGTAGGTGACGAGTCGAATGTCTCAAGTGCATGGTTGATTCGCTTTTCCCATTCTGCATGCGGCACATCGGCGCCGAGCGCGATACCACGGCTGCCCCAGCCAAGCGGTGAAAAGCCGCTCACTTTCAAAAGAAGATCGCGATCTTTCTGACTGAACCTCGCTGCCTCGCGCCAGTCATGAATCTCCAGGCGTGGTATGACTGCGTGTTGCGGCAAGGGCGTTGGATCGAGCAGCCACGAGTAGGGGATCACTTCCTGTAGCTTGCTGAAATATTTCTCGCCCAGTTCGCGTCGCCAAAATTCGCGCAGCGGCTGCATCCAAAAAAGCGCGAACCACATTTTCTCTTCCAGATACGGCTTGATCGGCGGGGTGATCGTGATGCGGCCGTCTGCGCTTGCGCGCAACGTACTCTCGATGCCGGGAATGTTTGGCAGATCAAATAATTCGAAGAAGCGGTAAACGTCGCGTCCGTCCTGCGGCTCATAATTCTCAGCGGCCATAACGCGCCAGATGTAGCCGGGATCGGTGAACCCGGTCGTCGCGGAATTGCGAAGAGAGCCGGAGTCAACGCCTCCGGCTACAGCATGTCGCTGATTCAATCGCGCGGCGATCCATTCCATTTCAGGTCGATACGTTGCGGCCTCTTGTGAGATAACGATGTCACCACCATTTGGCAGCACAGTGCGAAAACCCTCCAGCATTCCGTCTGCACCGCCGATGGTCTGGCTGTCGAACGTTGAATAGGTCTCATTGAGCCAGCCGGTCAGACCGATTCCTCCTGGCACAGAATCGATTTCGGCAATGATGTAGCCCTTTTCGGTCAGAATAAGATCGGGACGAATCACTCGCGGTAAATCATCTCGAATTTCTTTGCTCCTCGAAAACTCAATCAGTTCTTTGGGTTTACCGGCATCGAGATAACGCGCTACCCACGCGGGCTGCTTGCCCTTGATGCTGAGCTGATAGAGCTGATTACAGGCGCGCTGAAAAACGAACAGCCGATGTCCGAGCTGTTCCAGTTCACCGACAAGTTTTTTCTCGATCGGAAACGCATCAGGCGAGAGCAGCCAGGCCTTTTCCGCGAAAAGACCTTCTTTTGGAAAAGCAGCGCGAATTGTGGCTAGCTTGTCGTCCTGAACTTGCATTAAAAGCAAACGTTCAACGTCCAATGCCGAACGTCCAATGTCGAATGCAAGCATCTGAATTGAACATTTGGCATTGGACGGCAGGCATTGGGCGTTTGCCGCTCATCTTCCGGCCGCCATTTTCTTGAGCGCGACCTTGACCAGTTCCTCCGCTGATGTCGCTTCGCCTTTTTCTTGGAGGTCGCGCACTGCTTTGCGTGCATCGATCTGTTTGTATCCAAGCGCGATCAACGCGAGCACGGCCTCGTTGGCCTGCTCCTGCTCCGGCGTGGGCGCATGCGCTGCGCTGGCTGCTTCCCAGGCTGCCGCCACTCCCAGCTTGTCCTTTAATTCCAAAATGATTCGCTCAGCCGTTTTTTTTCCGAGCCCGCTGATTTTTGAAATTGCCGCGACATCGGAGTTCACGACAGCGGCCTTGAAATTATTCACGCTCATTCCGCTAAGCACTGCGAGCGCTAGCTTCGGCCCGATGCCGCTCACATTGTTGACGAGCAGTCGAAAAAGATCGCGCTCAGCGGGCGTCATGAATCCGTAAAGCACATGCGCATCTTCGCGGACCGCCAGGTGCGTGAGAATACGAATGGGCTGGCCCGGTTCCGGAAGTCGATCGTAGCTGGAAAGTGGGATGAGAACTTCGTAACCAACGCCGCCGACATCGACGATTGCGTGCGTAGGCAAAGCGCTCGCCAGTTTACCATCAAGAAAATTGATCATGGATTCGTTAAAGAGGTTGGAGCGTTAAAGCGGTTCCGACAATTTGGCAATTCAGCCTTGTAACTTTTCAACGAGTCATTCTGACTTTAGCACGAGGGTGAGATCAACCTGTTTCCCTTTCGTGATGTTGAAGCCACGCGTGGGAAAAGATGTCCAAGTTTGGGGAGGCTTCGGAAAAAGCGCCTGGACAATTGAAGTTGGTACAATCACAAAGCGCGGGCCCGTCCCGGACATGAAATCGACTGCATTCTTTTTGTTAAGCCGTGTGAGAAAGCTTTGCACGCGACTGCGAAAATACCAGACCACGCTCGGTTCTTCGAATTCGACGGACGCAAATTGCATGTTCGGCTGCAAATATGGGCGCGATTCCCGGAAAAGCTGGTACGCGGGAAAAAACCGTGCGACCGCCGGCGGGATGATTAACGCAATTGCAATCCCCAAACAGGCACTAGTGATAGCGACTGTTCGAAACGAGCCGTGATTTGTGATTGCAACTGCTCCTTGCCAATGCCGCGCAAGCAGGAGCGCGAGTAGCGGAAAGGCCGGCAACGTGTAATGGGGCAACTTTGTTGCAACCAGTGTGAAGGTCACAAAAATAATTGCGATGCCTGTGAGCAGATAATTATCGAATTGGCTTCGGCTGTAGCCGGGATCGGCGACCCCGTCCTTTCTTTGTCTCCACAATTGCCGGATCAACCACGGCAACTTGATCGACCAGGGAAAGAAACTGATGAAGATTGTTACAAAATAGAACGGTAGGAGCAGTAGATACATCCCAAACGAACTCGCCCCGTGACCTTCCATCGTCGCAAGGGACCGACTAATGACATGTCTTCCGATTCCAATTGCCAGGAATTGGCCGTGAGTTTGAACCAGCGCCGGAATTCCCCAGAGCGCGACAAGTGCGAGCATCAGCAGAATTCCACGCAGCAATTTGATATGCCGAGCCAACTGCCAATCTCGCGCAAGAATAATTGTCGCTCCAACAGTGAGCAGCGGTAACCATGCAATCGGTCCCTTCGCCAGAAAACCAAACGCAAGCGAGAGGTAAAATGTCAGCCACCACCGCGTTTGATGGTAGGGCGTGACCGTTCCGAGCCGGGCTGGCATTTGGCGCTCCGCTCCCGGGGACGAGCGCGACAAAAGTTCGTAACCACTCCAGTGCGCCAGTGTCATAAACAGCACGAGCCACATGTCAGCGACTGCGGCTTTTGCATGAACAAAAGTCTGTAGCGAAAGTGTGAAAATAATCGCCGCCCACCAACCAACTGAGGTCGCGCCATTGCGGCGGCTCCAGGCACAAATCACGAGAGCAACCAGCGCGGCCGCGATCGCAGATGGAAACCGCGCGCTGAAATCGCTCTCACCAAAGATGCGATAACTTGCTACCTGCGCCCAATAGGCCAGGGGAGGTTTGTCCAGTCGTAGCTGATTATTGAAGTAAGGAACGATGTAATCAGCGCGCTGGATCATTTCTCGCGATGCCTCTGCGAATCGCGGTTCGTCACGATCGATCAGCGGCAGGCTCCACGTGCCGGCCAGATGAAAAAGGACCAAGCCGAAAAACAGAAAGACGGAATTGCGTATTGCGGATTTCAAGAGCGCGCTCAAAATAGCGCTCGCTAAAACTGACGGGAACTTATTTGTGAAGCGCGCCGCCGTTTTTTATTGGCTGGTCGGAATCGTCATTGCGGCGATAGCGATCGCAACAGCATTCTATTTCGACGACACAGTACGTGATTTCATGGCGCAACATCAAAACCCGATGATGCGCAATTTCATGCGCAATGTCAGTTTGTATGGTGATTGGCCATCACATCTTGCCCTTGGATTGCTCCTTTTAGGAATCGCCTGGCGGCGCCAAAGCAAAAAATGGATGCGAATTTTTTTGTCGATGTTGGTCGCGATGGCGATCGCAGGCGTTGCCGACACCGTAATCAAACGCACGATTCCAAGGGCCCGTCCATCTGTGAAATCAGAGCTTCGCTGGGGCGGACCGCGTTTCAGCACAAAATATCACGCGTTTCCCTCCGGTCACGTCGCCGCCTCGACCGCGTTTTTTGGCATCTTAATTTTTGCACGCCGGCGCATCGGGCTCGCCTGTCTCCCCATCCCGATTCTGATAGGGCTTTCGCGAATGTACCTTGGTGCGCATTACCTTTCGGACGTTGTTTGCGCGGCAGTCATCGGGATTGTCTGCGCTGCCGTCGTTTGGCGATTTTTCATATCAAATCGGCAGTGGGCTACTTCAAAAATCGAAGAGAACCAGTAGGAGCAGGAACAGGGATTTTAGGCGCGGAGGGGGTGAGATTCGAACTCACGAGGCCTTTCGGCCTTCCGGTTTTCAAGACCGGCGCGATCAACCGCTCTGCCACCCCTCCAGACCAGGCGCGCATTTCGCGATCGCAAATTCATTACTCCATTACTCCGCTACTCCAAGTGAAATCACGCAGCCCTTTCACTAATGGAATGATTAGTGTTGAAGTAATCACAAGATTTGCTCGACACTGCAATATGTTCATGTGAACGTATAACATGGCAAAGAACTACCGGCCTGTTGTCCAAGAGACTCCACAAAGCCGCGAGCCCATTCGCGGACGTGGCGCATCATGGAGTCCCGCAAATCGCTTCGAGAAGCTGCACATCGATCAAAATGATCTCGACGTTGTCGATGTCGCCATTGGAACAGAAGAACGACCGCGGCGCGAAACGCAATATTTTCGAGATGGAACCAAATCGGTCATCACTCGTAACAACAGTCCAGATGTCGGCTTCGAGACAAGCCTTAATCCGTATCGAGGCTGCGAGCATGGCTGCATTTATTGTTATGCGCGGCCAACACACGAGTATCTCGGTTTGTCCGCTGGGCTCGATTTCGAAAGCAAGATCATGGTGAAAACAAATGCGCCGGACTTATTGCGCGCGGAACTGGAATCACCGCGCTGGAAGCCACAAACGCTGGTGATGAGCGGCGTGACCGATCCGTATCAGCCGATCGAGCGAAAACTGTGCATTACGCGCGGCTGCCTCGAAGTTCTCGCAAAATTTCGCAACCCCGTGGCGATCATCACAAAGAACCGTCTGGTTACACGCGACGTCGATCTTTTGCGCAGCCTCGCGGCGCACAATGCGGTGGCGGTGAACGTTTCAGTAACTTCGCTCGACTCGAATTTGCAGCGAGTGCTTGAGCCGCGAACCTCTTCGCCTCAAGCGCGACTTGATGCGATCCGGCAACTTCGCAGCGCAGGAATTCCCACTGGCGTGATGGTTGCACCGATCATTCCAGGGCTCACCGATCATGAAGTTCCTGGAATTCTCGACGCTTGCGCTAACGCGGGTGCGGAATTTGCCGCGTATACAATTGTCCGCCTCCCTTGGGCGGTGGCGCCACTGTTTGAACACTGGCTGGAGGAACACTTTCCGGACCGCAAAGAGAAGGTAATTGGGCGCATCCGTGATTTGCGAGTGAACCGACTAAATAACTCCCAATGGCACACGCGTATGACTGGGGAAGGCATCTTTGCCGAGCAGATCGCTTCGCTGTTTACGGTCTCCTGTCGGCGCAACCAAATGTGCGCGCGTCCGAAACTGTCTAGCGCGTCATTTCAGAGACCGACGACGCAGCCAGACCTTTTTGGTTGAAATCATCCATCGTCTTTTACGGAAGCTCGTGCAGCCGGATGCATCGTTCCAAACGAAATAATAGGGCGGCCACTGCGAGCTGCATGAGGGTGCGGAGAGGCGGTTATTGGAGACCGTGCTAATTCATAAACACCTCGCTAGGTTAAGTCCCCGTTTAATTCCTGGCTCCTCCCCTCGCAGTGTGTTGCACTGTATGGCAGCGCGTAAGAGAGTCGAACCCAGAGGCTTTGATCCGACAGGCGCGACGAGGCAGGTTGAAACGACTCGTCACGCAGATCAGATCGACTTTGGGTACTAATTCAGGGGCAAAATTGAGTATTTTTGCGATCTATTTTAAGCACCGCGTGAATTTCCCATCCGGCTTTCTCCGGTTTTTCGATTGGTCTTTCAGAGAACGATCGACATCGAAAAAGGCTTTGCGGACAACCATGATGATCGGCAGAACAGTGACGTTCCGGCATTTTTTCGAGGACTTCGTTCCGCCGTTTCCGTAGGAACAGGTGAGAAATGCAAATAGGCCCTTGGAATGCCCGGACTCGCGCCACCACGGACTGGCGTCGGACACTTGATGACATTTCGCCTTTTGGCAGGGGCGTTGTTTTTTTACACTTGGAAGGTATAAAGTAATTTTGAGCGGGCGGCGATGACGCGCATCGGGCGTTGCCAGATTGAGGCCCGACACCTTACTGGCAATGCTTCCTCGCGGCGAGACAATCTCGCCCCGCTCAAAATTTTCTAGGCCAAACTGCGTCGATCAATATCAGTGTGCCGACGTCGCTCGGCTGTAAGCCAACAAAGCCTGATCCACAAGCTTTTTTTGAAATCGCATAGTGTCGGACGAATCGCGGGCAGCTTATCGTTTAACGAACATCTACATACTCTGTCATTGCCGTGGAGAGCCAAAAAAGAATCCACCGCGTGCGGCATTGGGAGACGATCGCTGACTTCTCAACAAAACCGGTTGGCAGTTTGGGCTGCGCCGCCGCTGGGGAGCGGGTCGCGCGGAGCTATGGACTTGGTGACAGGGTCGGCGTGGGTGTGAGCGGAGCCTATCAGAAACTAGCAACTAAAAATATTTCACCTTGGAAAGCGGGTACGCTCTTAAAATCTCTAATCAAAACGCCCATCAATTCGCAGCAAACAGCCATTTTGCTATGGCAGCGCGTACGGGAGTCGAACCCGTGTACCAGCCTTGAGAGGGCTGTGTCCTAACCACTAGACGAACGCGCCAAGAACAAGATGCGATTAGGAATACTGCAATGACTATGGGCTGGCAAGGTGGCTATCAAAACCACTTGTTACGTTTCTCTTTCTTCTTCTTGTGTTTCTCTGCGGGCTTCTTAGCCGGAGGTGTTCCCGACGGGGTTGGCGTTGGCGTAGAGGTGTCTGGGGTGGGCCGCACGCGTGGCTGAGCCAGCATTCCCTGATGAACACTCTTCAATCCCTGCAATGCCAACTTGATTTCGGGAGTCGTAGCCAGGGCGGCCATGCGTTCGTAGTAGATGTTGTAGTAATTGCGGAGCCGATTCCTCTTTTCCAAATCAGTCCCTGCAGCCTGCGCATACGCCTTCGCAGCCTGCACCTCCGGATCATTCACTGTCCGATTTTTTAGCTGTCGCCATTCTATGTGCACGCGCGCTAAATCAGCTTCTTTTCCGAGCGACCTCGGCTTTGAAAAAATCTGGTCCAGCTGCGATATCTCCGGCAACTCGGGGCCGTTAGGGGGTATGGGTGAGGGTGTTGGTTCCAGCTGTTCTTGCCCCTCGTAAAGATCCACGGATGGTGGGGCCGCATCCTGTCCGGGTAGCGTGAGAGCCGTGCCAATTAGTGCTGCTGAAACGATCAACCCGTATATTCTCATTCCCGATTTTGACCGCAATTTAACCGAATTTCAGGATGCGGGAAGGCGTTATCCATGATAAAGAACGACGCCGGAAAACGGGGCGTAGCTTAGCTTGGTAGAGCGCGTGGTTTGGGACCACGAGGTCGGAGGTTCAAATCCTCTCGCCCCGACGTTAGATCTCATCAGGGGTTATAATCCAAATTAGGGGCGAGTCGCTTTTCCACTACGGGCAACGATTCGTGGAGCCGGGCCGCGTAGTCCACCACCTGATCATGTCCGATCTGCCCAACCCCAAAATATTTTGCCGCGGGATGCGAGAAATAGAGCCCGCTCACACTCGCGCCGGGGTGCATTGCAAACGATTCCGTTAGTATAACGCCGGCGTTGTTCTCGGCATCCAGCAAATCGAACAGCGTTCGTTTCTCTGCATGATCGGGACATGCGGGATAACCGGCAGCGGGCCGGATGCCACGATATTTTTCACGGATTAGATCGGCCTGCGACAATTGTTCCTCGCGCCCGAATCCCCACGCGATCCGCGTCTCTTTGTGCAGATACTCGGCAAACGCTTCGGCTAATCGATCTGCCAGCGCCTTCCCCATGATGGCGTTGTAATCGTCATGCTGCCGCTTGAACTCTTCGGCGAGTTCGTCTGCACCATGAATTGAAACCGCAAATCCGCCAAGATAGTCCCGTAGCGGCGGTGTATGACCCCCTTTCGCCGGCGCTACGAAATCCGCCAGGCAATGATTAAATTGTCCCGCCGGCTTTTGCATTTGCTGGCGCACGAAATAAAACGTCGCCAACGTTTTCTTGCGGTCATCGTCCTCATAAAGATCCACATCATCGCCAACCGAGTTTGCCCGCCAAAACGCGTGAACACCGCGCGCAATCAGCAGATCTTTCGCGATGATTCGATCGAGAAGTTCATACGCATCAGCGAAAAGTTCGCGCGCTTGTTTGCCAATCTTGGGGTCTTCGAAAATCGCGGGATAACGGCCGCGTAATTCCCAGGCGTGAAAAAACGGCGACCAATCGATGTACTTGGCCAGCGTGCGCAGCGAAATGGTCCCCAGATTGCTCGCGTAAGCCCGCACTCCCAAAAACTCCGGTTTCGGGGGACTGTAGCTGCTCCAATCGATCGGCGTCCGGTTCGCTCGCGCTTCTTTGAGCGCTAGTAATGTTCTCTTCTGGATTTTCGCGGCATGGTCCTCGCGCAACCGCGCGTAGTCTTCCCGTGTTTTCGCGTCGAATTCGGCTTTCGATTCTTCCTTCAGCAGCGAATTTACAACACCCACGGCGCGTGACGCGTCCAGCACGTGCACGGTGCTCGCTCGGTAATGCGGCGCGATCTTGACCGCGGTGTGCGCCCGGCTCGTGGTTGCCCCCCCGATCAAGAGCGGCAAACGAAATCCTTCACGCTCCATTTCCTGTGCTACATGCACCATCTCGTCCAGTGATGGCGTAATCAGCCCGCTTAGGCCGATCACGTCCGCTTGTTTCTCTCGCGCTGTTTCCAGAATCTTTGCGGCCGGCACCATCACACCGAGATCCAAGACCTCGTAGTTGTTACATTGCAGCACTACCCCGACGATGTTTTTGCCGATGTCGTGCACGTCGCCTTTTACCGTCGCCATCACGATGCGCCCCTGCGGTTTCGCGCCAGCAGATTTCTCCGCTTCCATAAATGGCATCAGATAGGCGACAGCTTTTTTCATTACTCTCGCGCTCTTTACCACCTGTGGCAGGAACATCTTGCCGGAGCCAAACAAGTCGCCAACCACGCTCATCCCAGCCATAAGCGGGCCCTCGATTACCTCGAGTGGTCGCTTGCATTTTTGACGCGCTTCCTCCGTATCGGTGTCGATATAATCGGTGATGCCTTTGACCAACGCGTGTTTGAGCCGTCCCTCCACGGGCTCTGCTCGCCACGCTTCATCAGGCACCCGCGTTTTACCTTTTGCTTTTACGTTTTCTGCGAACTCAACCAGCCGTTCGGTCGCATCGTCTCGGCGGTTCAATAGCACGTCTTCGACGCGCTCTCGTAACTCCGGCTCAATCTCTTCGTAGACCGCAAGTTGCCCTGCGTTGACAATTCCCATGTCGAGACCTGCGCGAATCGCATGAAACAGAAACGCGGCGTGCATCGCTTCGCGGACAGTATTGTTTCCGCGAAACGAAAATGAAACGTTGCTTACCCCGCCGCTAACGCGCGCGCCCGGGAGATTCTTTTTGATCCAGCGCGTAGCTTCCATGAAATCGACCGCGTAATTACGATGTTCATCGAGGCCAGTGGCGACGGTCAGAATGTTTGGATCGAAGATAATATCGCTCGCCGGGAGGTTCGCGTGTTTGGTCAACAGATCGTAAGCACGCGCGCAAATCTCGATCTTTCGCTGGAAATTATCGGCCTGGCCTTGCTCATCGAACGCCATCACGATGGCAGCAGCGCCATATCGCCTGATTAACCGGGCTTGCCGGAGAAAATCTTCTTCGCCGTTTTTCAGGCTGATGGAGTTCACCACTGCTTTTCCCTGCAGGCATTTGAGCCCTGCTTCGATGACGCTCCACTTTGAGCTGTCGACCACAATGGGAATCCGCGCGATCTCCGGTTCGCTGCCGATCAGATTCAGAAATCGAACCATGGCCGCCTCCGAGTCGATCATCCCTTCGTCCATGTTCACGTCGAGAAGGTTAGCGCCTCCCTGCACCTGCTGGCGCGCCACAGCCAGAGCCCCGTCGAAATCCCCCGCAAGAATCAGCTTCGAAAACTTCGGCGATCCCGTGATGTTGGTGCGCTCGCCGATGACAACGAAGCCGAACTCCGGCGTAATCTTCAACGATTCGAGCCCGGATAGCCGCAGAATCATGTAGAGCTGACTGTCCTTTCCATGACGCGCGGCGAAAATTCACGCACGACTTTCGTCAGTGCTCGGATGTGATCCGGCGTCGTGCCGCAACAACCGCCGACCACATTGAGCCAGCCGTTCTCTGCCCACTTCGCGACCTTGGGTGCAAAAATCTCGGCTGTCTCCGGAAAGCCGGTCGGCGACAGCGGATCTGGCAGACCCGCGTTCGGATACGCACTCATGTAGTACGGCGAAACGCGCGCCAGTTCTTCCACAAACGGGTCCATTTCATCCGGACCGAGCGAACAATTCAAACCAAAGATCAGCGGTTCCGCATGCGCGATCGATATGAGGGACGCTTCAACAGTCTGCCCGCTCAAGTTTCGCCCGGATTTGTCGATCACAGTGCCCGAGATCATCAACGGCACGTTGCGTCCGGTTTTTTCCAATGCGTCAGTGATAGCGAACAGCGCAGCTTTTCCGTTGAGTGTGTCAAAAATCGTTTCGACAATCAGTAGATCGACGCCGCTTTCAAGCAGCGCTTTCGCTTCATCGAAGTAAGTTTGGCGAAGTTGCTCGAATGAGACCGCGCGAAACGCCGGATCGTTTACGTCAGGTGAGATCGAACCAGCGACCGGAAGAGGCCCCATGGATCCGCCCACAAATCGTTGCTGGCCGGTTTCATTCGCGACGCGATCCGCGGCGCGTCGCGCGATCCTGGTCGCCTCAGAATTAATTTCATGAACGAGCGCGCGAAGCTCGACATCGTCCACTACGCCCTGAAAGAATTCCTGATCTTTGCGACCACGCGGAGGTTCGCCCTGAAACAGGAAATCGTGCAGGCCGATGGTTGTTCCGCTAAACGTATTCGTCTCGATAACGTCTGCGCCCGCATCGAGATAAGCGGTGTGAATTTCCTCGACGACTTGCGGCCGAGTTAAATTGAGCAGCTCCAGGCTGCCCTGGAGGTCTTTGCCTTTCCGGTCGCGAAACCGCTTTCCTCGATACTCCGCTTCGGAGAGCTTATAGCCCTGGATCATGGTGCCCATGGCGCCATCGAGAAAGACGATGCGTTCGCGCAGGAGCGTTTCCAAAGGAAGCAGACCGTGTGTTGCCATGATTGTCAGGGAACTAAAGAGCGTTTCCCTCGCGAATCAAGAAACAAATTGACGTATCATGATGCGTAGATGTGTTACGAATCATCATGCTCGTGCTCCTGCTCGTAATCGAGACAGGCACGGGCATGGTGCCCAGGTGCGGGGCAATGAATGACGAAATCCGAATGTCGAATGACGAAATAATGACGAATGAGCAAATCTGAAACAATCACTGCTACGTTGCTTCGTCATTTGAACTTCGTCATTGTCAATTCGTCTCGACATCGTTGGATGTGACGATTAGGTCAGTGCGCCATGGAAGCGGTCCGGTTGTTGAAATCGCTTGACCGCAATCAGCGCAATACATTTTTAGCTTGCTTCCTAGGCTGGGCACTCGACGCCTTCGATTTTTTTCTGCTGACCTTCGTGATCGTGCCGATAGCAGGCGACTTTGGCACGAGCGTCGCCGAGTTGAGCTACGCGATCACGCTCACGCTGGCTATGCGCCCCGTGGGCGCGTTCATTTTTGGATTGCTCGGGGACCGGTTCGGGCGCCGCATGCCGCTGATGATCGACATCATCTTTTACTCTATCATGGAGTTGCTCACCGCTTTTTCTCCGAATTACACCTGGCTCCTGATCTTCCGCGTCCTTTACGGAATCGGCATGGGCGGAGAATGGGGACTTGGTGCATCGCTGGCGATGGAAACCCTGCCAACCGCCGCACGCGGGTTGTTCTCGGGAATTCTACAACAAGGTTATGCGTTTGGTTATCTGCTGGCGGCCGTTGTGTATTGGATCGTGTTTCCATTCTTCGGATGGCGCGGCCTCTTCGTCGCGGGAGCGCTACCCGCATTTCTAGTGCTGTACATCCGTGCGCAAGTGCCTGAATCGCCGGTTTGGCTGCAACGGCAGCGCGAGACCAGCAATTTTTGGAGCGATCTGCCGATTGTACTAAAACGCCACTGGGGTCTCTTTCTGTACGTCATTTTGTTGATGACGGCGTTCAACGCGATGTCGCATGGGACCCAGGACATGTATCAAACCTTTCTTGGTGAACAACGCCACTATGGCGTGACGCAAAAGGCCGCGACCGGGATCATTTACGCTGTTGGCGCAATCTGCGGCGGAACAATAGTTGGTCATTTATCGCAAAAATGGGGCCGCCGGCGCTCGATTATTTTGACTGCCGTATTGGGAGTAATCCTTATTCCTCTCTGGGTTTTTCCGCCGGGATTCGCTCTTCTTGTCATCGGAGGGTTTGCCATGCAGTTCATGGTGCAAGGCGCTTGGGGAATTGTTCCCGTGCATTTGAATGAACTTTCGCCAAGCGCTGTGCGCGGGACATTTCCCGGGGTTGCTTATCAACTTGGAAACTTATTTGCCGCCAACACGGCTGTTGTTGAAGCCCGGTTGGCCGATCATTTCCATGATGCAAGCGGGCATCCGGATTATGCAAAGGCGCTGGCGCTTTTTACGCTACTGATCTTTCTGATGTTGATTTTGCTCGCAGCAATCGGGCGCGAAGAGCGCGGAAAGGAATTTTAGCGATGCCCAGCGCCTGGCGGCAGGCCCGTCTCCCCGCTGGGAGGCGCAGATTGTGGCTGCGATTCCGCAGCCACCTGTGTCGACCCCCGGTAAACGCCGGAGCCAAAGCGTTGTTCGACAATTGCTTCCGCGATTCGGTCCGCGAGTAGTTCGCGATATTCCCAATCACGCGCCTGACCTCCCTCATTGCGATTACTTAAGAACCCGCATTCCACGAGCACCGCTGGACACGCTGCGAGACGCAGCACGCGAAAATTTGCTGTGTGCACTCCGCGATTTGCGGAGTGCGGTATTGTCATCAATTTTTGCTGAATCCCGTTCGCCAGATCGAACGAAGCGCCCGAATGATAGTACGTTTCGAATCCGTGAATGCCGCGCCTGCGCGAATCATTAAAGTGTATGCTGACGAAGATTGCGTTTTTCTGAGCATTCTCGATTGCCACACGGTCGTTCAATTCGATAAACACATCCGAGGACCGGGTCATTACCGTTTTCAGCTGAGATTCGCTCAGCTTGCGGTTAAGACGCTGGGCGACATCGAGAGCAACCATCTTCTCCGGCGGACCGTAACGGCGATATGCGCCGCTATCTTTTCCCCCGTGGCCGGCGTCCACCACCACAGTATTGAACGTCTTAGTCGTGTTTTTGACCCCGGTAGTCGTGACGGTACTGCAGGCAGCTAACGAAGCGAAAAAAGCGATTGTAAGGAGACGAGTGATCTGGCGCGGCATTCTGATTCTTATAGCAAAAAATACGTCTTCTACCAAAAAATTTTTCGTGGGGACCTTAAACGATACAACATAATTGGGTGAGGGCTGTCTATTAATCGGAGTTGCAAAAAGCACTTGTTTTTTGTGCTGCCGCGCATAAAGCCTTTACTTCTTTTATGATAATCCGATTTGCGATTCTCCCTTTGTTTCTTGCGCTGAACCTTTCTATGTGCAAGAAGGATGGGAACGTCTCCTCGAGTTCGCAGCAGGCGAGCGCCTCATCGCCGACACCGGTTGCCACTCCAGTAGCGGCGGCGTCTCCAAAGATCACCAAGCCAGTGGTCGATCAAACGGCCCAGGTACTTATTTTTTGTTATCACCGTTTAGTGGACAAGATCCGCTATCCCGGCACCGAGATCACGCCTGCCGCGTTTGAAGCGCAGATGAAAGAGTTAAAGGATCGCGGCATAACAGTCATTTCGATGCAGGACCTGCTCGCCTGGAAGAGGGGCGAAAAGAACATACCACCGCGCTCCGCGGTTGTTACTTTCGATGATGGCTGGAAATCGCAATACGAAGTCGCGTGGCCGATCATGAAAAAATACGGTTATCCGTTCACCATGTTCATTTACACCGAAGGCGTGCGTGGTGGCTCGTTAGGCGGCGGCGAAGCAATCACATGGGAACAGCTTGCGGATATGCGCGACAACGGCGTGGACATTGAGGCGCATTCTGCGACGCATCAGGACTTGCGCGAAGGGCATATGATCATGCTGGCTAGTTCCGGCGGGAAGAGAACCAGGACGAAACTAACTGGGCCACCATATGAGCAATGGATACAAAACGAAGTGGTCGGCTCCAAGCAACTGCTCGAGCAACGGCTGGGCATCAAAGTGAATTGCTTTGCTGTACCGTTCGGGAATTATAACGAGCACGTTAAAGAGATTGCCCGAAAGTCCGGTTACCAGGCGATGTTTACGGTTTACGGTCAGCCGATCACCTTTACGTCGCCACTCGATTCGATCGGTCGTTATGCGATTGAAGCGAACAAGCCCAAGGTATTTGAAGATGCTGTAAAAATGATCGCCACCTCAACCGGAGGGGGAGCAGCGGTTGCCGAAGTTGGCGCGAAGGATCTCTCGACGCAACCGGCAGATGGCGAAACAGTGCGCACGGCACTGCCGCTAATTAAGGCTAACCTCAGTCCGATTGGCGCGATCGAGCCTGGCAGCGTGCAACTGCGCGTGAGCGGTCTCGGTGTTGTTCCTGCGAATTATGATCCGAAATCCGGCACGGTGTCATATCAAGTGACGCAAAAGTTGCACGAGAAATCGTGCAGCGTGATTATCAGCGCGAAATCTCAGGGGAAAAAGGTCGAAGCGCATTGGACTTTCGGAATTGAAGAGGGCGCGGCGGGAGGAACCTCGCCGATAGCGACGCCCAAAAAATAAGCTCGGCGTGGTTCGGGGAGCGCATGCGTCTCGTGTGTTGGCGAGCGTGTCCTCGCGATCGCGAACTTTGTTCAAGCCAAAATTTCACGATCGAATGTGGCACAAGGAAAGACCATTTCGACCCGACGCCGAAACCAAGTCGCCGCGGCGACCGCTACCCAGAGGTGAGGCGCAGCTACGTCCAATTTGAACATCGATGTTTTCCCAACTCTCTGACAAACTTCAGGACGTCTTCAAAGAGCTGCGTGGACACGGCACGATCAGCGAACCGAACATCGATGCCGCGTTACGCCACGTCCGGCTGGCTTTCCTCGAAGCCGACGTCGATTTTCAAGTCGCCAAAAGATTCATTGCACGCGTTAAAGAAAAAGCGCTTGGAGAAACCGTTCTTCGCAGCATTACGCCGGGTCAGCAGATCGTAAAAATTTTCTACGACGAATTAACTGCCTTGCTCGGAGGCGACGCCGCGCCGGTTAATGTCGGAGATACAGGCCGTGTTTTGATCGTTGGTCTTAATGGATCGGGCAAAACGACTTCCTCTGCCAAGCTGGCGCGTCTTCTGAAAAGGGAGGGTCGCGCGCCAGTTTTAATCGCGTGCGATTTGCAGAGACCCGCAGCGATCGAACAGTTGGTAACGCTGGGGAAACAAATCGACATCCCGGTATTCATTCCCGACGCGGGCGAGAAGAATGTCGAGCGCGCCGCTGCCGCCACATCTGCGACGGCGCGACTGCAAGGTGCGCCCGTTGTCGAAATCTTCGATACGGCGGGTCGCCAGGAGATCGACGAGGCGCTGATTCAGGAGCTAATAGGGTTGAAAGAATTCTTAAACCCGCAGGAAACGTTGCTGGTTGTTGATGCCGCAACCGGCCAACAGGCAGTTAGCGTTGCATCCCGTTTTGACGACGCTTTGTCGATCACCGGAATCATTTTAACGAAGCTCGACGGCGACGCGCGAGGCGGCGCGGCATTGTCCATGCGCGAAGTGACGCGGCAACCAATCAAGTTCGCAGGAACCGGGGAAAAACTCGATCAGTTTGAAGTTTTTGTTCCGGAGCGGCTCGCCGGCCGGATTCTTGGTATGGGCGACGTCGTTAGTCTCGTCGAAAAAGCGGCGGAAGCGGTTGATGAGGAAGAAGCCGCCCGATTGGAGCGGAAACTGCGCACGGCTTCATTTGATTTCAATGATTTCCTGGCGCAGTTCAAGATGATGCGGCGGATGGGCCCGCTGGAGAATATTCTTGGCATGTTGCCCGGCATGAGTAATGTGCAAGGCCTCTCTGTTGACGAGAAGCAGCTTAAGCGCACGGAAGCCATCGTGCTTTCGATGACGAACGAAGAGCGGACGCGTCCCGACATTTTGAATGCGCGGCGTCGTCAGCGCATCGCACGCGGCAGCGGCTGCACGGTCACGGAGGTAAACGATTTGCTACGGCGCTTTGATCAGATGCGGAAGATGATGAAAAGCGCGGGCAAAATGAAAAAGATGATGGCGCAACTGGCGCGAATGAGAAGTTAACATGGCAGTTTCAATCAGATTACGCAGAGAAGGAACGAAGAATAGCCCCTACTACAAAGTGGTAGTGACTGACAGGCGGAGTCCGCGCGATGGGAAATTTATCGAGATCATCGGCGCGTACGATCCAAAGAAACCCGATCACAACAGTACGTTGAAGATTGATCGGGTCGAATACTGGATCAGTAAGGGCGCACAACCATCCGATACGGTGCGCAGCTTAATAAAACAAAATAAGAAAGCAACGACGACCGCTAAGCCGTCACCCCGGGTGGAGGCAGAAAGCTCACAACCGACGCAAGAAAAGCCGTCGCCTCCGAGTGAACACGCCGGTTAGTATCGGCGCTTCGTTCAACAAGGTCTTCGCGCGGGCAATGTTATCTTCACTGCGTGATCTGCTGAAGACAGCGGAGATCAGAGCGCATCGGATAAGCGAAAATTCGTGTTTATTCGTGTTCATTCGTGGTTAGTCTTTGTGGCGCATGAGAGAGTTTCTCGAGTTTGTCATTCGGCAGCTGATCGAATTTCCTGACGACATCGTCCTCACGGAAATTCCGAGCGGCAGAACGACCGTCTTTAAGTTGCAACTTCGACGGGGAGACGTCGGTCGCGTGATTGGTCGCGGCGGCCAGACCATTCAAGCTATTCGCGCATTGCTCGCCAGCTCCGCCGCGCGCCATGGCCAACGGGCGATCCTTGAGATCGTCGAGTAAATTTTCATGTCCGATTCATGATTGGACGTTAGCCGCAGGTCGTTCGACGTTTCTTCCTGAGTGAAGATCGACATCCTGACATTGTTTCCCGACATCTGTCGCGCGCCTCTTGGCGAAAGCATCATGAAACGCGCGCAAGAAAACGGGATTGTGGATCTTCGAATTCATAACCTGCGGGACTGGACCACGGATAAGCGTCACATTGTGGACGACGCACCCTTCGGCGGCGGCCAGGGAATGGTCATGAAACCAGAGCCGATTTTTGCGGCTGTCGAAGATCTCCGAAATCAAGCATCGAGAGTGGTGCTGATGTCGCCTGCTGGGCATCGGTTTGATCAACAAATGGGGACACAGCTTTCGCAGGAACCGCATGTCATCATTGTCTGTGGGCATTACGAAGGAGTCGATCACCGTGTGATTGAACATTTGGTGGATCTGGAGATTTCCATCGGCGATTACGTCCTCACTAACGGCGCAATCGCAGCGGTCGTTCTTGTCGATGCGATCGTGCGTTTATTGCCGGGCGCACTTGGCCATGAACAATCGGCAGTAGACGACAGTTTTAATCACGGATTACTCGAAGCTCCGCAGTACACGCGCCCGGCAGAATTTCGCGATTGGAAAGTGCCGGAGGTCTTGCTTTCCGGAAATCATGCCGAGATTGCAAAGTGGCGCAAAGAACAGGCGATAAAACGAACGGGCGAAAACCGGCCGGATCTGCTGCACGAATAGATTCCACGCACCAATAGCGTGTCATCCTGAGCGGAGCGAAGGATCGCGCATAAAGACGTTGGTGTCCCTTCCAATTATCTAGCGTGTCACAAAGCATCGATTGGGAGATCCCTCGTCGTCTGCGCGACTCGGGATGACGGCGGGCGTTGTTATTGAGGTATTTTACCCAGTACGACACACGCATTGATTCCGCCGAAACCGAACGAGTTGCTCATTACGTATTTCAGTTCGGCTTCGCGTCCGTGATTGGGCACAACATCGAGGTCACATAAAGGATCGTGATTTGCATGGTTAATTGTGGGCGGAATCCATTGCCGATCCAAAGCGAGCGCGCAAAGCGCCGCCTCGATTGCGCCAGTCGCGCCGAGCGGATGCGCGTAATAACCTTTTGTCCCACTGACTGGGATTCGTCGTGCGTGCTCGCCAAATACTTGTTTGATCGACGCCGTTTCCGCGCTGTCGTTGAGCTGGGTCGAGCTGGCGTGCGCGTTGATGTAATCGATCTGGTCGGGCGCTAATTGCGCGTCGGCGAGCGCCTCACGCATTGCGCGAATGGAGGATTCGCCGTTTGGCAAAGGCGACGTCATATGGAAAGCATCGTTATTCAGACTATATCCGAGCACTTCCGCGTAAATGTGCGCGCCGCGGGTACGCGCATGTTCAAGTTCTTCAATGACCACCGAGGCTCCGCCCTCTCCCATGACAAATCCATCGCGCAACAGATCGAACGGACGGCAAGCGAAGACGGGATCCCCCGGCCATCTGCTCATGGTCTTGATAATGTCGAACGCGCCCACGGTAATGGTCGTCAGAGGCGCTTCCGCTCCGCCGGCGACAATCACATCTGCAAAATTGTCCCTGATGTATCGCAACGCTTCGCCTACGGACACGGTCCCACTGGCGCAACTGTTCGAATTTGTTGTGCCCACGCCGCGAAAACCGAATTCGATCGCGATATTTGAATGGGCCGAACCACCAAATACCTGGACGGCAAGCGTAGGTTGAACTCCGCGCGCGCCCTTTTTTAGATACCTGAGATACTGTTCCTCGGCCTTGCAAACGCCGCCAAGGGCCGTGCCGAAACTGACACCGATTCGGTCCTGCGGCTTTTCGCGGGAATACTCGATGTGCGCATCATCGAGCGCAAGCTGTGCCGACACGACTGCGAACTGTGCGTAGCGGTCGAGTCGTTTCAGACGGTGCGGCGAAAAAAACACCTCTGGGTCCCAATCACGAATCTCGCCGGCAGAGCGCACGCGGAAGACGCTGGGATCGAAACTTGCGATGTTATTGATACCGCTTTTTTCCGCCAGAATTGCGTTCCAAAAATTCTCGCGCCCTTGTCCGATGCAGGTGATTGGGCCAATTCCAGTGATAACAGCGCGTCGGTGGCTCATGCGGTGACCTTATTTGTGTTCGCCTCGACATACGATTTCATGCAGCGCAGTGTCTTATTTGCGATGTGATGAATGAAAAAGTCACCGACAATCTTGTCCGCGATGGGCGCTAAGATCTTCACGCGAAATGCCAGGTCGTGTTTGATTTCGACCAGCACGCCGGCGGGCACTTCCTGAAATGTCCACACTACGCGCATTCCCTTCGTGAACGCTTTCAAGTGAAGAAAGCGGACTTCAACGCGGTCGCGGTCGATGATTTGTTCGGAAGTCCACGAAATAGGAATGCCGGAGCGTGTCGCAGCCATTACGACGACGTTTCGACCCGGGCTCCGTTCGAGGTAACGGATATAGCGATAGTGCGGCAGAACCCGCGGCCATAGCTCCAGGTTCGCAGCCGTCTCAAAGACCGTCATCTTCGGTACACATATAGTGATGGAGTTGGTTTTGTGCATTCTAATTAGGGGCGATGATGGGATTCAAACCGCGCAGTGTATCGATGTTGTGCGGTTTCTATCGAATATTGAATCCTTCCCCGAAAACCAAGTTTGCGAAAGCGGAAAATCTTCGCGTGAAGGGTCGGAGACCGTTTTCGTGCTGTCAAATAGCAAGGGGTGCCTGCCTAGAGCTTGGCGAGCGAGGGCGAGTCGCGAACCCTAGGCAGAAACGGTCGCTACTGCCGTAGCGACCGTTCGTGAACCCTTTCCCAAACTGATTCGTACTCCTCAATCACGGTTGTGGTGAGCGTGGTCGGCATCTCGTGCCAGTTGGGCCATATAGTTAAAGAACGCTTGCGATTGGCCACTGAAAAGCCCCATGTTCGTTAGAAACGTGAGAGCTCCCATGGCAGCCCCCTCTGTCTTGGTCGGCCGAATGATCGAGACAATCGGGAGGCTTCTATCCAGGAACGGACACGGTTCTGGCATGATCAAGTTTGTTTGGAAGAGCTCGCCGCCAAACGGCGGAGAATTCAGATCCGGAAACGTTACCGATACACCGGTTACCGGATCAACGGCAGTCAACGGCGGGGCATTGCCTGCTTTGTCCGACCATGTTTGAAAGTGCATGGTCTCGGTGGGGCCTATGCTGATCAGGATTCGTATGACTTCCGTATGAGTCGCCCTTTGTGCCAGCGAGGGATACAGGCTGTTGCCACCTTGTTCGATAGTTGGAAAGTGGAAACCCGCCGTGTTCGCGATCGCCTGTAGGAAATTCGGATCCGTTGTGTCAGCATCGGTCCTGGGAATTGCCGTGTGCTGGTTAACTCCCAAGGTTGGGACGGCCTGCGGAAAGACGTGGTTTGGATCCAAATCCGGGTTATGGCTGTCATCGCGGTAGCGCGTCCACCAGCTCGTATCAACCGTGAGTTGGGTCAGGTTGGTAAGCCGGTGTCCGATCAAGTTGGTGTTGACTCCGGTGGCAGTGCTGCCCATCAGGGTGCGAAACGGATCGAGATTTGCAGGAGCCGCTCCTTTGGACATCAAATATGCGTTCAGGAAGTTATGATGAGTGATCTCATCATCGGTGTTGTCGTGGATGTACTGAGCCATGTCTGCGTCCAACACCTCAATAGCGGCGGTGTAGAGTGGATTGCCACTTCCGCCCGGAACTTCGGAGTCCTGAATACCACCGAGTTCGTTGTATTGGATCCAAAAGTCGGCCTCGAGTAGCTCCAGCGCCGCTGGGAACCGTAGCAGTGCCGCGTCTCCTGGTGTGAGACCGCCACTTGCTCTTGCCGTTCGGATGTTAGGTAATAGTCCCATACCGATTGTTCCCGCTCCCACGGCGAGCGATGTTTCTAGGAAGAAACGACGACTGATAGAACCTTTCCGAGTTTTAACTCTCTTTTCGACGTTTTCCTCTAGAGGACGATTAGTAGAACCTGCTGTAGAATCGCTTTGTACTTTCATGCCCGTAGAATCGCAGCGACTCACACTGGGCGCTGTATTGTAAAAGTTACGCTTTTGTTACCGCGTGTAGATCGATGTCCTACAGCCAGACGCAGCGGTCAATGTTAGACTCATAACCACTGTGTCCTAAAAACACGTGCACGTAGGAGTCGTAAGGTTCACTTACAATTTTAACAACAAAGGGAGAGGAATAAAACTGAAAACGAAACTCATAACGTTCTCGGTTATGCATCGCTCTGGTGATTGGGGTTGCTTCGCCGATCTTCGCGCAGGAGGACAAGACTGAAATCCCGCCGGCGATCACCATTCCCGACATGCTGCTGACGCACCTCGGCACCCTCAAGTTCGCCGAAGCCTTCCCGAAACGTCTTCTCAGCGATGCGCAACGGCACTCGATCGCTTTTCCAGAGAAAAATCTTGTGGAGCCTACGGGATTCGGACCTAATAAATTCGCTATGACGCTTCGCAACAAAAACTGCCTCTCGCGTACGGGTACACAAGTGACGCCAGGTTGTTGCGAACTCAAATTTAGTTTTTGCGCAATTGTGTAAGATTGTGCAATGTCGCTGTTGCGAATTGTTGCGAAATGGACGCGCGCAGAAAACGCAGACGGCGGCCGATGGTTATCCGGGTCGGGAGTGCGCGCTGCCCCATCTATCATCAAAGCTACTTCAAAATCGTTGCTGGCCG